>JBJTLX010000274.1:0-4133 GCA_046063245.1 Novosphingobium sp. | reverse complement strand
TCGATCCCGCCGTAAAGCGACTGGATGCGGTAATCGCCCGCGGCGGCTTGCTTGACCAGGGCGTGGCTGAACCTGCCGTCGACGAAGATGAAGCTCAGCTCGCCCTCGGCCTGGATCGCGGCGAGGAATGGCTGGATCATCGCCGGCTGGTCGATCCGCCAATCGGCGGGAGGCGGGCAATCGCGGGTGAAGCTGTCCTGTCCGATCGCCCCAGCCCCGACCCGGCGCTTCACCACCACGCGGTCGGCGGCGAAGTGGTCGAAGGCGGCGGCGACATCGGCAGGTCCCGCGCGTTCGGGCCATAGCGTCGGGATCGACGGCACGCCGCGCTCATCCAGGTCCCTGAGGTAGAGCTTGTCGGCGTTCCAGCGCACCACCGCGGCGGGGTTGGCGACAACGACTTCGGCAGCTCCAAGTGCGTCGAGTCGGGTCAGGAACGCGTCCTTGGCCTCGGTATAGTCCCACGGCGTGCCAAGATAGGCGAGGTCGAACCCGGCCAGTTCTTCCAGCGGCGCGCGCCAGTCGATCGCGGTGACTTCGGCTCGGCCGTCCAGCCCGCCGCGCAGCGCGTCGATCAGCAGGTCGTGCTCGAAGGCATCGGGCCGCCGCGTCGGCGAACCGGGCAGCGTTTCGGGACAGGCGAGAAAGGCGATTTTTGGCATGGCGGAGCCCTTAACTGCCAAGCGACGCTGGCGCCAATTCTGATTCACCCGAAAAACCGAAGATGTCAGCGCTTGCGGCGCAGCCGTTCCATCAATCCTTGCGCAGCGAGGGGCGAGCCGCTGCAAGAGGCCGGCCAGCTTACGGCCGGATCGAACGTCTTCGGTGCTTCGGGTGAAAAATCCGGCGCAAGACTAACGCGGCAGTTCGCTTGTCCCCATCAGCATCGCGTCGACCGCACGGGCGGCCTGGCGGCCTTCGCGGATCGCCCAGACGACCAGCGACTGGCCGCGGCGCATGTCGCCGCAGGCGAAGATCTGCGGATCGCTGGTGCGATAGTCGGCGACCGTGGCGGCAACGTTGCCGCGCGCATCGCGCTCGACCCCGGCCTGGTCGAGCAGGCCCTGCTTCAAGGGGCCAAGGAAGCCCATCGCCAGCAGGATCAGGTCGGCCTTCAAGGTGAATTCGCTGCCGGGCACTTCTTGCATCCGTCCGTCGGTCCATTCGACCCGGACGCATTCCAGACCGGTGACATCGTTTTCGCCGACCACGCGCTTGGTCAGGATCGCCCAGTCGCGCGCGACGCCTTCCTCGTGGCTGGACGAGGTGCGCAGCTTCATCGGCCAGTCGGGCCAGGTCAGCGCCTTGTCTTCCTTTTCGGGCGGCTTGGGCATGATCTCGATCTGGGTGACCGAGGCGGCGCCCTGGCGGTTGGAGGTGCCGACGCAGTCGCTGCCGGTATCGCCGCCGCCGATCACGATGACGTGCTTGCCGGTTGCGGTCAGGGTGCCGCGCGGTGCGGCGCGGAAGTCGTCATCGCCGGCGTTGCGCTTGTTCTGCTTGGGTAGGAACTTCATCGCCAGGCGCACCCCGGGCAGCTCGGCCCCCGGTATTTCGAGCCGGCGCGGATCTTCGGCCCCGCCCGACAGGACGATCGCGTCGAAGTTTTCCTTGAGCGATGAAACCGATATGGTGACTCCAACTTCCGTCGAAGTGCGGAACTGGACGCCTTCGGCCTCCATCTGCACCGCGCGGCGGTTGATCAGGTGCTTTTCCATCTTGAAGTCGGGGATGCCGTAGCGCAGCAGCCCGCCGACCCGGTCGTTCTTTTCGAACACGGTGACCGAATGGCCGGCCCGCGCCAGCTGCTGCGCCGCAGCCAGGCCCGCCGGGCCCGATCCGACCACCGCGACCGTCTTGCCGGTGCGCGCGGCCGGAACCTGCGGCGCGATCCAGCCTTCTTCCCAGCCCTTGTCGACGATCGCGCATTCGATCGATTTGATGGTGACGGCCGCGTCGACGATGTTGAGCGTGCAGCTCGCCTCGCACGGGGCGGGGCAGATCCGGCCGGTGAATTCGGGGAAGTTATTGGTGCTGTGCAGTACTTCCAGTGCGTTTTGCCAGTCGCCTTCGTAGACCAGGTGGTTCCAGTCGGGGATGATGTTGTTCACCGGACAGCCGTTGTGGCAATACGGAATCCCGCAGTTCATGCAGCGGCTGGCCTGCGCGCGCAGCGCCGGCTCGCCCTGCGGGACGATGAATTCCTTGTAGTGCTTCAGCCGTTCCTGGGGATCGGCATAGGTGCGATCCTGGCGGTCGAGCTCGAGAAAGCCGGTTTCCTTACCCATCGTGCAGACCCTTATTCCGCGGCCACCGAGGCGGCTTCAAGCCGCTCGGCCTCGAGTTGCTTCAGCGCCTTGGCATAGTCGCGCGGCATCACCTTGACGAACTGGCCGACCGTGGCCGCCCAATCGTCGAGCAGCGCGCGCGCCCGCGGCGATCCGGTGTGGAGGTGGTGCCGCTCCAGCAGCACGCGCAGCCGTTCGCCGTCGTGGCGCAGCATGTCGCCCATGCCGCTGTCGCTGGCACTGACGGTGCGCTGCTGCGGGCGGCCGGCGCCGTCTTCCTCGTCGCGCTCGGGGCTGATCCGGACCAGATCGACCTGCGCCGGGTTGCACAGCTGTTCGAACGCGCCGTCGGGATCGTAGACGTAGGCAACCCCGCCGCTCATCCCCGCGGCAAAGTTGCGCCCGGTCTTGCCCAGCACGGCGACAACGCCGCCAGTCATGTATTCGCAGCCGTGATCGCCGCAGCCTTCGACCACCGCGACCGCGCCCGAATTGCGCACCGCAAAGCGCTCGCCGGCGACGCCGTTGAAGAACGCCTCGCCCGCGATCGCGCCGTAAAGCACGGTATTGCCGACGATGATGTTCTCGGTCGCCTCGCGTTCGACATGGCCCGGCTGGCGCACGATCACCCGCCCGCCCGACAGACCCTTGCCGACATAGTCGTTGGCATCGCCGGTCAGGTCGAGGGTCACGCCGTGGGCCAGGAACGCGCCGAAGCTCTGCCCGGCGACCCCGGTCAGCTTGATCTTGATGGTATTGTCGGGCAGCCCGGCGTGGCCATAGCGCTTGGCCACTTCGCCCGACAGCATCGCCCCGACGGTGCGGTTGACGTTGATCACCTTGCGCTCGATCACCACCGCCTGCTTCTTTTCAAGCGCATCGGCGGCGGCGGCGATCAGATCGTTGTCGAGCGCCTTGCCCAGCCCGTGGTCCTGGGTCAGCGTCCAGTTGAGGCTGGGGCTGTCGCCCAGCGGAACCTGGTGAAGGATGCGCGACAGATCGACGCCCTTGGCCTTCCAGTGGCTGATCGCCGGGGCCATGTCGAGCCGGTCGACCCGCCCGGTCATCTCGGCCAGCGTGCGGAAGCCCAGCTCGGCCATGATCGCGCGCAGTTCCTCGGCGACGAAGAAGAAGTAGTTGATCACGTGTTCGGGCTGGCCGGTGAAGCGCGCGCGCAGCACCGGGTCCTGGGTCGCTACCCCGACCGGGCAGGTATTGAGATGGCACTTGCGCATCATGATGCAGCCGGCCGCGATCAGCGGCGCGGTGGCAAAGCCGAACTCGTCGGCGCCCAGCAGCGCCGCCACCGCGACATCGCGCCCGGTGCGCAGCCCGCCGTCGGCCTGGACGCAGATCCGGCTGCGCAGGTTGTTGAGCAGCAGGGTCTGCTGGGTTTCGGCCAGGCCGATTTCCCATGGGCTGCCCGCGTGGGTCAGGCTGGTCAGCGGCGAAGCGCCGGTGCCGCCCTCGTAGCCCGAGATGGTGACATGGTCGGCCTTGCACTTCGATACGCCTGCCGCGACCGTGCCGACGCCGACTTCGCTGACCAGCTTGACCGAGACCCGCGCCCCGCCGTTGACGTTCTTGAGGTCGTGGATCAGCTGGGCCAAATCCTCGATCGAATAGATGTCGTGGTGCGGCGGCGGGCTGATCAGCCCGACCCCAGGGGTCGAATGGCGGGTCGCGCCGATGGTCTTGTCGACCTTGTTGCCGGGCAGCTGGCCGCCCTCACCGGGCTTGGCGCCTTGGGCCATCTTGATCTGGATGTCGTCGGCATTGACCAGGTATTCGGTGGTCACCCCGAAGCGGCCCGAGGCGACCTGCTTGATCGCGCTGCGCATCGAA
>JBJTLX010000273.1:0-6106 GCA_046063245.1 Novosphingobium sp. | reverse complement strand
CGTGCTGATCGCCACCCCGGGCCGGCTGATGGACCTGTTCGAACGCGGCAAGATCCTGCTCACCGGCTGCGACCTGCTGGTGATCGACGAGGCCGACCGGATGCTCGACATGGGCTTCATCCCCGACATCGAGACGATCTGCTCGAAGCTGCCGCAGACCCGCCAGACCCTGCTGTTCAGCGCGACCATGCCGCCGCCGATCAAGAAGCTGTCCGACAAGTTCCTCAGCAATCCCAAGTATATCGAGGTTGCCCGTCCGGCCTCGACCAACACCCAGATCGCCCAGTTCAAGGTTCCGGTCGCTTCCTCGCGGGTCAAGCGCGATGTGCTGCGCACCTTGTTGCGGACCGACAACGTCACCACCGCGATGATCTTCTGCAACCGCAAGACCACGGTGCGCGAACTGGCCAAGAGCCTCAAGCAGAGCGGTTTTTCCGCTGGCGAGATCCACGGCGACATGGACCAGTCCTCGCGCATTGCCGAACTTGATCGGTTCAAGGCCGGGACGATCAACATCCTGGTGTGCAGCGACGTCGCGGCGCGCGGGCTCGACGTCAAGGGCGTCAGCCACGTGTTCAACTTCGACACGCCCTGGCACCCGGACGACTATGTCCACCGCGTCGGCCGCACTGGCCGCGCCGGAGCCACCGGCCGCGCCTTCACCCTGATCGCGCCCGAAGACGCCGAAGCGATCGAGAACGTCGAGAAGCTGACCGGCGGCAAGCTGACGGTCTATGACGTTGCGGGCGAGGGTGAAGCCAAGCCGGCCCGCGCTGCGCGCGAGGAGCGTCCGGCCCGCGAAGAACGTCCTGCGCGTGAAGAGAGGCCCCGCCGCGAACGCGCCCCCCGGGCGGAACGCGCCGAGCCTGCCCCCAAGGCGGAACAAGCCGAGCGCGCTCCCCGTCCGCCGCGCGAAGAACGCGCCCCGCGCGAAGAACGCGCCCCGCGCGACGAACGCGCCCCCCGCGCCGAACCCCGCCGCGAAAGCCGTCCGCGTCGGTCGGAACCGGCAGAGGGGCCGAGCGAGCCGGGCGAATGGAACGGCCCGGTGCCAAGCTTCCTGGGCTTTTCGGCACTGTAAATCCTCACCGAAGCGGGGAGGGGGACCATCCGCGCAGCGGATGGTGGAGGGGTACGCGCGAGTGATCACGGCACCCGCGTGACTCGCCCCTCACAAACCTCGACGATCCGCGCGACCGCGGCTTCGATGTCCTCAAGAACAACCTTTGCCGGCACGCGCAGCGTGGCAATGCGCTGCGAGCGAAGGTAAGTTGACCGGACCTCATCCTTCTTGCGCGCATCCGCGCTATCGTGTCCCCAACCATCGACTTCGATCGCAAGTCTGACCCCGGCGCAATAGAAGTCCAAGATATAGTTGCCTGCAGGATGCTGGCGTCTGAACTTGAAACCACCGGGCCGCTTGCGCAGTTCCTTCCACAGCATCACTTCGGGCAGGCTCATCGAAGCGCGCAACGAACGCGCTTTCAGCAGTGTGTCCTTCGGCCCTGTGATCACCCGCGCGTACCCCTCCACCATCCTGCGGATGGTCCCCCTCCCCGTTCCGGGGAGGACCTTACTCCGCCACCTTCACAAAGCTGTCGATCACCCGCTTCGGCCCGGCGCTCTCGAAGTCGATCTCCAGCTTGTTGCCTTCCTGCGCGGTGACCGTGCCGTAGCCGAACTTTTCGTGGAACACCCGCGCGCCTACGCTCACATCGCCGCGCGGCTTGGCGGCGAAGCTGGCGGCGCTGCGGGTCGATTCGGCGACGCGTTTGGGCGTCGTATCGAATTCGCGGGTCGTTGCGCGCTGCCAGCCGGGGCCGCGCCCCGTACCGCGGGCGACATGGGCGAAGGGATCGCTCGCTTCGGACCACTGCGCCCGCCACAGCGAGGCGCCGCCCGACAGCGTGGTCTCCTGCTCGACATGGGCCTGCGGCAGTTCGCCGATGAAGCGGCTGGGGATCGAGCTGGTCCATTGGCCATAGATGCGGCGATTGGCGGCATGGGTGATCGTGCAGCGCCGCCGCGCGCGGGTGATCGCGACATAGGCAAGGCGGCGTTCTTCCTCGAGCGCGGAGAGCCCACCTTCATCCATCGCGCGCTGGCTGGGGAACACCCCTTCTTCCCAGCCGGGCAGGAAGACGTGATCGAATTCCAGCCCCTTGGCGGCATGGATGGTCATGATCGTCAGCTTTTCGGCGCTGTCGTTGGCGTCGTTGTCCATCACCAGGCTGACGTGTTCGAGGAAATCGCCCAGCGTCTCGTATTCCTCCATCGCGCGGGCCAGCTCGGTCAGGTTTTCCAGCCGCCCGGCGCTCTCGGCGCTCTTTTCGGCCTGCAGCGCGGTCGTGTAGCCGCTTTCCTCCAGCACCACGCGGACCAGCTCGGCCGGGCTGAGCAGCTTGGCCGCCTCGCGCCAGCGCCCGACATCGCGCATCAGCGCGAACAGCGTGTTGCGCGCCTTGGTCGGCAGCTCGTCGGTGTCGGTGATCTCGAACGCCGCCAGGCTCAGCGGCACACCGCCAGTGCGGGCGTGGCGGTGGATCTTTTCCAGCGTCTTGTCGCCCAGCCCGCGCTTGGGGGTGTTGTAGATCCGCTCAAACGCCAGGTCGTCGCTGGGCTGAGTGATCAGCCGCAGATAGGCCAGGGAATCGCGGATCTCGGCGCGCTCATAGAAGCGGAAGCCGCCGACAATCTTGTAGGGCAGCCCGATCGCGATGAAGCGGTCCTCGAACTCGCGGGTCTGAAACTGGGCGCGGACCAGAATCGCGACCGTGGCCAGGCTGGCGCCCTCACGCTCGAGCCGCTCGGCCTCTTCGCCGATCCGCCGCGCTTCTTCCGGGCCGTCCCAGACCCCGATCACGCGGACCTTGTCGCCGCCGTTGCGCGTGGTCCACAGCGTCTTGCCCAGCCGCTGGCTGTTGGCGTCGATCAGCCCCGATGCGGCGGCGAGAATGTCCGGGGTGGAGCGATAGTTCTGCTCCAGCTTGATCACCTTGGCGCCGGGAAAATCCTTTTCAAAGCGCAGGATATTGGCGACTTCTGCGCCGCGCCATGAATAGATTGACTGGTCGTCATCCCCCACAACGCAGATGTTGCGGTGGCCCTGGGCGAGCAGGCGCAGCCACAGGTACTGGACCTGGTTGGTGTCCTGATACTCATCGACCATGATGTATTTGAAGCGCTGCTGGTACTGCTCCAGAATCGCCCGGTCGGTGCGCAGGATATTGAGCATGTGGAGCAGCAGGTCGCCAAAATCGCAGGCGTTGAGCGCTTTCAGGCGGTCCTGATACAGCCGGTAGAACTTCTGCCCCTGGCCGTTGGCATAGCTTTCGTTTTCCGCGGCATCGAGATCGGCCGGGTTGAGCCCGCGGTTCTTCCAGCGGTCGATACACTGCGCCAGTTGCCGCGCGGGCCAGCGTTTTTCATCGAGCCCCTCGGCCTGGATCAGCTGCTTGAGCACGCGCAGCTGGTCGTCGGTGTCGATGATCGTGTAATTGCTCTGCAGCCCGACCAGTTCGGCATGGCGGCGCAGCAGCTTGGCCGCGATAGAATGGAACGTGCCGAGCCACGGCATCCCCTCGACCGCCGGACCGACCAGGTGGCCGACCCGCTCCTTCATCTCGCGCGCGGCCTTGTTGGTGAAGGTGACGCAGAGGATCTCGCTGGGCCAGGCGCGGCGGCTGCGGACGATATGGGCGAGCCGCGTGGTCAGCGCCGCGGTCTTGCCGGTACCCGCCCCTGCCAGCATCAGCACCGGGCCGTCGACCGCCAGCACGGCTTCGCGCTGCGGCGGGTTGAGCCCCTGCAGCAGGGGGTCGGAAGGGGAGTCGTCAGGTTCGGACACCCCGGAACACCTAGGGAACGTCGGGTCGCCGCGCAAGGGGCTCGCGCCGCCCCGCGTTCGCCGCCGCGTTCATCTGCCGGCAAGGTTGGCGGGCCATTGCGGACCGGCAACAGGGCCAGTCCGCGGGGGCGAACGAGGAACTCATCATGCGCCTTGCGCTGCTTATCTATTTGGCACCATTGACTTTGATCACCACCGCTGTCGCGGCACAGGACGCGCCGATGCCGCCGCCTGCCGCCGCGATCCCGCCGCCCGTTGCAGCGCCGCCACCGGCTGAACCGCAGGCCCCGCCAGTGCCGATGCCGCCGGATCAGACCATGGCGCCGCCACCTGCTGCCCTGCCGCCGCCGGCCGATACCGCAGGCAAGTCCTATCCCCGCTGCTCGGCAACGGTCACCGACAGCTGCGTCAATCCGGGCGAGGCGGCCCATTCGCCCAAGCACAAGCGCAAACCGAGGTAATCCGCGGGAAGCAAAACCCGTCGGGTCGCGAGGGAGTGCTACCCCGGGGCACTCCCTCTTCGTTTGCGCGGGGGCGATTTGGTTTGACAGGCGCGCGCTTCACCGCGACCTGCGGGGGCGATGAATCCACTTCGCCAGCACCGCCGCATCCTCACCGCTTCGCTCACCGGGACGGCGGTCGAGTTCTACGATTTCTATGTCTTCGCCACGGCCACCGCGCTGGTCTTTGGCGAACTGTTCTTCCCCAAAAGCTCGGCCGAAGTGCAGGGCATCGCCAAGTTCATGGTCTTCGGGCTGGCCTTCATCGCCCGGCCGATCGGGGCCGTGGCATTCGGCCATTTCGGTGACCGGGTCGGGCGCAAGGCGACGCTTGTGGCCTCGCTGCTGCTGATGGGGGCCTCGACCCTGCTGGTGGCGTTCCTGCCGGGCTATGCCGATGCCGGTTTCTTCGCCCCGCTGTTGCTGTGCATTCTGCGGTTCGGGCAGGGCCTGGGGCTGGGCGGCGAATGGGGCGGGGCCGCGCTGCTGGCAACCGAGAATGCGCCGAAAGGCTGGGAAAGCCGCTTTGGCGCGGCGCCACAGCTGGGTGCGCCGCTGGGCTTCCTGGCCGCCAATGGACTGTTCCTGCTGCTCGGGCTGTGGCTGAGCGACGCCGATTTTCTCAGCTGGGGCTGGCGGGTGCCGTTCCTGGCCAGCGCGGTACTTGTCGGGATCGGGCTGTGGGTTCGGCTGAACATCGGCGAAACCGCGCAGTTCCGCGCGGCGCTGGACCGCGCCCCGCCGCCGCCCGTTCCGCTGTGGACCTTGCTGCGCAGTCATGGCGGCGCAGTGCTGGCAGGCAGCGCGGGCGTGGTGGCGTGCTTTGCCTTGTTCAATCTCTCGACCGCTTTTGCGCTCGACATCGGGACGCGCCAGCTGGGCTATCCGCGCGAGACGTTCCTGCTGTTGCAGCTGGGCGCAAACTGCTTTCTGGCTGCCGGGATCGTCATTGCCGCGTGGCTGTCCGACACGATCGGAGCGGGCCGGGTGATCCTGATCGGGGCGCTTGCGACGATGGTGGTTGGCCTGGGCTTTGCGGGCGGGCTGGCCGGGGGCACGCTGGCGATTTTCGCAACCCTGTCGGCAGCACTGTTCGTGATGGGCTTTGTCTATGGCCCGCTCGGCGGGTGGCTGACCACGCTGTACCCGGTTGCGGTGCGTTACAGCGGGGTTTCGGTGGCATTCAACGCCGGCGGGATCGTTGGCGGCGCGGTCACCCCGCTGCTAGCCAAGGCGATGAGCGACGCCGGCCATGGCAGCCAGATCGGGCTGTTGCTGGTCGCTGCCGGGGCCTTGACCCTGGTCGGTGTCAAGCTGGCGCGGCCGGCAGCCGTAGCAGCGTAATTCGCGCCTTGCCGACGATCCGCTCGGCCACCGGCTCAAGCGACTTGAGCACCGGCGGCTCCTTCGCCCCGGTTTCCAGGCTGACCCAGGTCGCCGGGCCGATCCAGCCGAGCCGAGCCAGCTTGTCGAGCGCCACGCCGCCCGCGCCCGAACCATAGGGCGGGTCGAGCAGGATCAGGTCGAGCGGGGCCTTGGCCGGGCCCAGCGCCAGCACCGATGCCGCGCGGACATCGCAGCGATCGGCGGCGCGCAAAGCGGCAATGTTGGCGCGCAGCGCACGGATCGCCGCGGGGTCCTTCTCGGCAAACAGGCAGGACGCCGCGCCGCGCGATAACGCTTCAAGCCCGAGTGCGCCTGACCCGGCGAACAGGTCCGCCACGGCCAGCCCTTCGAATGTACCAAGCCGGCTGGTCAG
>JBJTLX010000272.1:0-2542 GCA_046063245.1 Novosphingobium sp. | reverse complement strand
CGGCCGGCCATCTTGTCGCCCGGCTGCAGCTTGCGCTTCACCGCGACGAAGACCTTGACCATCTTGAGCACGCCCGGGGCGAGTTCGTCGCCGCGTTCGAGCTTTTCCTTGCGGTCCTCGAACTTGTCCTGGATCGCCTTGACGGTCTCGTCGTACTGCGCCTTGACCGCTTCGAGCTGGCCCTGGACGCGGTCGTCGGCCACCGCGAACTTCCACCATTCGTGGCGTTCCACCTCGGCCAGGTTGGCCTCGGAAATGGTGTCGCCCTTCTTGAAGCCCTTGGGTGCTGCGGCGGCGACCTGGCCGATCAGCATGTCCTTGAGGCGGTTGTAAGTGGCGCGGTTGAGGATGCCGCGTTCGTCCTCGCGGTCCTTGGCGAGGCGTTCGATTTCCTCGTTCTGGATCGCGCGGGTGCGGTCATCGACCTCGATCCCGTGGCGGTTGAACACGCGCACATCGACGATCGTGCCCGACACGCCCGGCGGGAGGCGGAGCGAGGTGTCGCGCACGTCGCTGGCCTTTTCGCCGAAGATCGCGCGCAGCAGCTTTTCTTCAGGCGTCATCGGGCTTTCGCCCTTGGGCGTGATCTTGCCGACCAGGATGTCGCCCGGGTGCACTTCGGCACCGATGTAGACGATGCCCGCTTCGTCGAGGTTGCGCAGTGCTTCCTCGCCCACATTGGGAATGTCGCGGGTGATGTCTTCGGGCCCAAGCTTGGTGTCGCGGGCCATCACTTCGAATTCGTCGATGTGGATCGAGGTGAACACGTCATCCTTGACGATGCGTTCGCTGATCAGGATCGAGTCTTCGTAGTTGTAGCCATTCCACGGCATGAACGCGACCAGGCTGTTGCGGCCCAGCGCCAGTTCGCCCAGCTCGGTCGAGGGACCGTCGGCCAGGATGTCACCGGTCTCGATCACGTCGCCGACCTTCACCAGCGGACGCTGGTTGATGCAGGTCGACTGGTTGGAGCGTTCGAACTTCTGCAGGCGGTAGATGTCGACGCCCGACTGGCCGGCCTCGATCTCGCCGCTGGCGCGGATCACGATGCGGGTGGCGTCGACCTGGTCGACAATGCCGGCGCGCAGCGCCGAGATCGCCGCGCCCGAATCGCGCGCCACGGTTTCTTCCATCCCGGTGCCGACGAACGGCGCCTCGGCCTGGACCAGCGGCACCGCCTGGCGCTGCATGTTCGAGCCCATCAGCGCGCGGTTGGCGTCATCGTTTTCCAGGAACGGGATGAGCGAGGCTGCGACCGAGACCAGCTGCTTGGGCGAAACGTCCATCAGCGTGACCAGATCGCGCGGGCTCATCACGAATTCGCCGCTGTCGCGGGCCGAGATCAGTTCCTCGACGAAGCTGCCGTCGGCGTTGAGCTCGGCCGAGGCCTGGGCGACAACGTGCTTCTGCTCTTCCATCGCCGACAGGTAGACGACCTCGCCGGTCACCTTGCCGTCGATCACCTTGCGGTACGGGGTTTCGATGAAGCCGTACTTGTTGACGCGGGCGAAGGTCGACAGCGAGTTGATCAGGCCGATGTTCGGGCCTTCGGGCGTTTCGATCGGGCAGATCCGGCCGTAATGGGTCGGGTGGACGTCGCGGACTTCGAAGCCGGCACGTTCGCGGGTCAGACCACCCGGCCCGAGCGCCGAGACGCGGCGCTTGTGCGTGACTTCGGACAGCGGGTTGGTCTGGTCCATGAACTGCGACAGCTGCGACGAACCGAAGAACTCGCGCACCGCGGCGACCGCGGGCTTGGCGTTGATCAGGTCATTGGGCATCACGGTCGAGACGTCGACCGAGCTCATGCGCTCCTTCACGGCGCGCTCCATGCGCAGCAGGCCGACGCGGTACTGGTTTTCCAGCAGTTCGCCGACCGAGCGGACCCGGCGGTTGCCAAGGTTGTCGATGTCGTCGACTTCGCCCTTGCCGTCCTTCAGGTTCACCAGTTCCTTGACCACGGCGAGGATATCCTCGCTGCGCAGGGTGGTGACGGTGTCCTCGGCATCGAGCTGCAGGCGCATGTTGAGCTTGACCCGGCCCACGGCCGACAGGTCGTAGCGGTCGGGATCGAAGAACAGGCCGTCGAACAGCGCTTCGGCGGTTTCGCGCGTCGGCGGTTCGCCCGGGCGCATCACCCGGTAGATGTCGGCCAGCGCGTGATCGCGGTCTTCGGCCTTGTCGGCCTTCAGCGTGTTGCGGATCCACGGACCGGTGTTGACGTGATCGATGTCGAGCAGTTCGAGCTGGTCGATCCCGGCCTTGTCGAGCGCGTCGAGGTTTTCCGGCGACACTTCGTCACCGGCCTCGATGTAGATGCGGCCGGTGCTTTCGTCGATCAGGTCGAGCGCCGAATAACGGCCGAAGACTTCCTCGGTCGGGATCAGCAGTTCGGCCAGGCCGTCCTTTTCCGCCTTGTTGGCGGCGCGCGGGCTGATCTTGGTCCCGGCGGGGAAGATCACTTCGCCCGATTTGGCATCGACGATGTCGAAGGCCGGCTTCTGGCCGCGCCATTGCTCGGCGACATAAGGCAGCCGCCAGC
>JBJTLX010000022.1:0-7434 GCA_046063245.1 Novosphingobium sp. | reverse complement strand
CCCGGCCTCGGCCAGCGCCGCGACGATTGCCCGCGCACCGCCGCCCGCGCCGAAGACCCGCGCCATGCGGAACAGGTGCGGGCGCGCCAGCAGCGGCAGCAGGGGTTCGAGAAATCCCGCAACATCGGTGTTGTAGCCGGTCAGCGATCCATCGCCGCCGCGCACCACCGTGTTGACCGCGCCGACCTGCTGCGCTTGCGGATCGATCCGGTCGAGCAGGGCCATCACCGCCTGCTTGTGCGGCATGGTGACATTGCAGCCGCGCCAGTCCGGGTCGCAGTGGCGATCCTTGATGTAGTCGGCCAGGCCCGCGGGCACGACATGGCTGGCGCGATAGTCCGCAGCGACCCCCAACTTGCCGAGCCAGAAATTGTGGATCGCCGGCGATTTCGACTGGGCGATTGGATCGCCGATCACTTCGGCATAAGGTTTGGTCATGTGGCCAGTCCGCCCAGATCGCGCAGCGCCGCGAGCACCGCCAGCAGCGGCATGCCAAGCACGGTGAAGTGATCGCCGTCGATGCGCTCAAACAACTGCACCCCGCGCGCCTCGATCCGGAACACCCCGACGCAGCCGGCCACCGCGGGCCATTCGTGATCGAGATAGTCGGCGATGAAGGCCGCGCTCAGCGGCCGTACCGCCAGCCGCGCCAGCGCGGCATGGTCCCACACCACCTGGCCGTCACGGACCAGCGCCGCGGCCGAATGGAGCTGCATGGTCTGGCCCGAGAACGCGCGCAGGTGTTCAGCCGCCTGTTCCCGGCTGGCGGGCTTGTCGAAGCGACGGCCGGCGACCTCGACCAGCGAATCGCTGCCGAGCACCAGCGCGCCGGGGTGGTCCGCCGAGACCGCATGCGCCTTGGCCCGCGCCAGGGCCAGGGCAACCGCGCCGGGCGCAGCACCGGTCAGCCCGGCCTCCACCGCGCGCTCGTCGAGCTGCGCCGGAACCGCGCGGTACACCACCCCGGCGGCATCGAGCATCGCGCGGCGCGACGAGCTTTGCGAGGCGAGCACCAGAGTCAGGTCCCGGCCCCTTCGCGAGTGCCGTGGAAGGCATTGTAGAGGTTGATGATCGCGGCGGAGGCTTCCTCGATCGAGCGGCGGGTGACGTCGATCACCGGCCAGTCGTTGTCGGCGAACATGCGCCGGGCATATTGCACCTCTTTGGCGACGCGGTCTTCGTCGACATAGGCGGTTTCGGGCGCCTGATTAAGCGAGAGCAGGCGGTTGCGGCGCACCTGGACCAGCCGTTCGGGCGCGGTGGTCAGCCCCACCACCAGCGGATGCTTCAGCCCGAACAGCGCCGGGGGCGGCGGGCTTTCCACCACAATCGGGATATTGGCGACCTTGTAGCCGCGGTTGGCAAGGTAGATACTGGTCGGGGTCTTGGAACTGCGCGACACCCCGGCGAGGACGATGTCGGCCTCTTCCCAGTCTTCCCAGGCGACCCCGTCATCGTGGGCGATGGTGAAGTGGATCGCATCGACCCGGGCGAAATAGGCATCGTCCATCGCGTGCTGACGCCCGGGGCGGGCCTTGGGATGCTGGCCCAGCGCGCTTTCCAGCGCATCGACCGCAGAATCGAGCACCGGCACGATCGGCAGCCCCAGGGTGCGGCAATGCTCTTCCAGCCGGGTCCGGGTTTCGGCATTGACCATGGTGAAGAACACCACCCCGGGGTTGGCGGCGATTTCCCCCATGATCCGGTCGAGGTGCTGCTGGCTGCGCACCATCGGCCAGAAATGGCGCATCACCTCGGCCCCCTCGAACTGCGCGAGCGCCGCCTTGGCGATCATCTCGAGCGTTTCGCCGGTCGAATCCGAGAGCAGGTGGAGGTGCAGGCGCGGCATGGCGTGGACGGAGCGGGCCCCTGTGGACAGAGCCCCGCATAAACCACGGGACAGACACGGGCACAAGTTGGGCGAGGGATTCGCTGCCCCCTTCCGGCATGCCGATCGGACTCCTGTCGACATGGGGACAGGGTTGCCCACAGGCTGGGGATAGCGGGGACACTATCGGCTTGACGCGCAGCTGCGGGGATTCGCCGCCACGCTGCCCCTGTTCAGTCCGGCACAAATCGGGCAAGGGCGCGTCATCCCCGCTTTCCACAAGCCAACTACCTACAGAATCCTTTTAAGATTCTTATTTGTTATAGGAATTGGACTCGCCCGATGCCCGGTTTGCTCCTTCGTACCCTGCGCGGTGAAAACACGCCCGAGCGGCCGATCTGGCTGATGCGCCAGGCCGGGCGCTACCTGCCCGAGTACCGCGCCCTGCGCGCGCAGAAGGGCGGATTCCTGCCGCTGGTCTATGACGCCGAAGCTGCCGCCGAAATCACCCTGCAGCCGATCCGCCGCTTCGGCTTCGACGGGGCGATCCTGTTTTCCGACATCCTGATCGTACCCTATGCGATGGGGCAGGATCTGGAGTTCCTGGTCGGCGAAGGGCCGCATCTCTCGCCGCGGCTGGCCGATACCGCGCTGGATGCGCTGCACGCGGTGCCGGCGCGGCTGACGCCGATCTATGACACGGTCAAGCTGGTCCGCGCCCAGCTGCCGGCCGACAAGACCATGCTCGGTTTTGCTGGCAGTCCCTGGACCGTTGCAACCTACATGGTCAACGGCGAGGGCAGCCGCGACCAGCACGAGACCCGCGCCATGGCCTACCGCGACCCGGCGCAGTTCCAGGCAATCATCGATGCCATCGCTGCGGTCACGATCGACTATCTTGCCGGGCAGATCCTCGCCGGGGCCGAGGCGGTGCAGCTGTTCGACAGCTGGGCAGGCAGTCTCGCCCCGGCCGAGTTCGAACGCTGGGTGATCGCCCCCAATGCCGCGATCGTCGCGGCGCTGCATCGGCGCTTTCCCGCGGTGCCGGTGATCGGCTTTCCCAAGGGCGCGGGGGAAAAGCTGCCGGCCTATGCCCGCGAGAGCGGGGTCGACGCGGTCGGGATCGACGAAACAATCGATCCGCTGTGGGCGGCTCGCGCCCTGCCCGAGGGCCTGCCGGTCCAGGGCAATCTCGATCCGCTGCTGCTGCTGGCCGGCGGGGCCGAGCTCGAGTGCCAGGCGCGCCGCGTACTCGATGCCTTCGCCGATCGCCCGCATGTCTTCAATCTGGGCCACGGGATCGGCCAGACCACGCCGGTCGAGCATGTCGGGCACCTGCTCTCGGTGGTGCGGAATTGGCGACCCGCCTGAACCCAGGTCCGCCCGGGGCATTGTGGCAAGCCTGCATCGGCCTGCGCGGGTAATTTTCCCTTACGGGAATCCACCGTTGAACATTCGCCATTGCGCACTAAAACCCGGGTTGTTCAACGGCTCGAAAAGGGCGGGCGCAGACAACGATGGGAGTCGATGATGAGGTACTTTTCCCGCAAGACGGGCCTGCAGGTCCTGGCCGCTGCAACCAGCGCACTGGCACTGTGCGCACCGGCCTATGCCCAGGATGCCCAGGGCCAGGCTGAAGACCAGGCCCCCGATGGCGAGATCATCGTCACCGCCACCCGCCGCGCCGATACCCTGTCGAACGTGCCGATCGCGATTTCCGCGGTGAACGCCCAGTCGCTGCAGAACTCTGGCGCCAACGACATCCGCCAGCTCAACCAGCTCGCGCCGTCGCTGCTGGTCTCCTCGACCGGGACCGAGGCCAACGGTTCGGCGCGTATCCGCGGGATCGGAACGGTCGGCGACAATCCCGGTCTCGAAAGCTCGGTCGCGGTGTTCATCGACGGGGTCTATCGTTCGCGCTCGGGCATCGGGCTCAACGAACTGGGCGAGATCGAGCGGGTCGAAGTGCTGCGCGGGCCGCAGGGCACGCTGTTCGGGCGCAATGCCTCGGCCGGCCTGATCCACGTCATCAGCAAGAAGCCGTCATTCACCTTCGGCGGCAATGCCGAAGCGACCTATGGCAACTACAGCTACTGGCGTTTCGCCGGCGGGGTGACCGGACCGATTTCCGAGCAGCTCGCGGCGCGGATCGACGGGGTCTATTCCAAGCGCGACGGGTTCTATCACGACGTCATCAACAACAAGGACGTCAACACCCGCGACCGTTATTTCGTCCGCGGCCAGCTGCTGTGGGAGCCGAGCGACGCCACCTCCGTGCGGCTGATCGGCGACTATTCGCGCAAGAGCGAGGAATGCTGCGCTGCGGTCTATATCGACAACACCTACAACCCGACGATTGGCGGGTTGAACGATCCGGCGCAGAACAACATCGTCCGGGTGTTGCGCGATCTGGGGCAACCGATCGCCGGGTTCAGCAATCCGTTCAGCCGCAACATCTGGGTCAATGCCGGGCGCACCTTCCACAGCCTGACCACCGATGGCGGGGTCAGCATGGAAATCAACCAGGAGTTCGGCGGGGCCAAGCTGACCTCGATCACCGGCTATCGCAGCTACAAGAGCGGCGGCGGATCCGACACCGACTATTCGGCAGTCGACATCCTCTATCGCGCCGACGACGGCAAGGCCTACCGCCAGTTCAAGACCTTCAGCCAGGAACTGCGGCTGCAGGGCAGTGCATTTGGCGACAAGCTTGACTGGCTGATCGGCGGCTTCCTCGCCAACGAAAAGCTGACGCTGTCGGACAACCTCAAGTTCGGCAACCAGTACGGGCGCTTTGCAACGTGCCGGATCATCACCGGCGGCGGGCTGGCCGGGCTCTATTCGCCGACCAATCCGTCGTGCGTCACGCCGACGACCGGCCTTCCGACGATCGCTGGGGCCAGCGGCGGCGGTGCGACCGGCGCGGCGATCGCCGCCGGGTTCACTGCGCTCGATTCGCTCAACAACCTGGGCAGCACCGGCGACATCTACCGCCAGACCAGCAACAACTACGCCATCTTTACCCACAACATCATTTCGCTGACCGATCAGCTCAAGCTCACGCTTGGCGCGCGCTATACGTGGGAAAAGAAGGACTTCGACGCGACCTTCGCCAACAACAACACGGTTTGCCCGGCGCTGCAGAGCAGCCTGGTTCCGATCCTGACGAGCACCACCGCCAATGCCACGGCCAAGGCGCTTGCCGGATCGCTGATCGGGCTGGGCTGCCAGGGCAACTCGACCGCCGAACTTAACGGCGTGTCGATCAACAGCAAGCGCAACGAGAGCCAGTTCACCGGCACCGCGGTGCTGTCGTACAAGGTCACCCCCAACCTGCTGGCCTATGCCAGCTTCTCGAAGGGCTACAAGGCTGGCGGCTTCAACCTCGACCGTTCGGCGCTGAAATCGGCGACCTTCCCGTTTGCGGCGACCACCGGCGGGGCCCAGGCCTTTGTCGGCGCGCTGCAGTTCGATCCGGAAATCGTCAACGCCTACGAAGTCGGGCTCAAGTATGGTTCGCGCCCGTTCAGCCTGTCGGTGACCGGTTTCCGGCAGGAGTTCAAGAACTTCCAGCTCAACACCTTCAACGGCTCGGTCTTCCTGGTCCAGACCGTCAATGGCTGCACCTCCAGCCTTGGCGGGGCGGATCGTGACGCCAGTGCCGCGACCGGCGCCTGCCCGGTGAAGGACATCGGCTATGGGGTGCTGAGCCAGGGCATCGAAATCGAAAGCGCGATCAATCCGACCCGCAACCTCGCCTTCAATTTCGGTGTGACTTACGCCAGCACCAAGTACCGCAACGACCTCGTCGGCAACAAGAGCGGGGCGCCGCTCGATCCGGCGCTGCGCCTGCTGCCCGGCCGGCAGCTGTCCAATGCCCCGATCTGGGTGGCGACAAGCTCGGCCTCGTGGACCCCGGAACTCGGCAGCTCGGGTCTGTCGGCGCTGTTCTACATCGATGGCCGCCTGACCGACAATTACAACACCGGGTCGGACCTGTTCCCGCAAAAGGGCCAGGACAGCTTCATGCTGGTCAATGCCCGCGTCGGGCTGCGCGGACCCGACCAGAAGTGGGCGGTCGAGCTGTGGGCGCAGAACCTGTTCGATCAGGACTATGCCCAGGTCGCCTTCAACACCCCGTTCCAGGCCGGCGGCGCCTCCACCGCCTTCGCCTTCCCGCAGTTCCCGGGCGGACGGCAGATCTTCTCTGCCTTCCTGGCCGAGCCGCGGACCTACGGCGTGACGCTGCGCGGCAAGTTCTGAGCGCCGCCGGCTGACCGAATCGGGGCCCGGGACCGCAGCGCCGGTTCCGGGCCCTTTTCATATCGGCGCCAGCTGGTATCAGCCCCGGCAATCCTCTTGAGTCCGGGCCTGCGCTGGCCCTATGGACCTGCCTCATGCAACAGGTGCTTGCGATGACCTATCTGTGGCTCAAGGCCGGCCATGTGATCTTCGTGATCTTCTGGATGGCCGGGCTGTTCATGCTGCCGCGCTTCTTCGTCTATCACCAGGAAGCCGCCCCGGATGCGCCAGAGAACGCGGTGTGGCTGGATCGCGAAGCCAAGCTGCTGCGGATCATCCTGTGGCCCTCGCTGGTGGTGGTCTGGGTGCTTGGCCTGGCGCTGGCGGTCAGCATCGGTGCCATCGGCCAGGGCTGGTTCCAGGCCAAGCTGGCGCTGGTCCTGGCGCTGAGCGCATACCATGTCTGGCTGGCGGGCTATCACGCCGCATTGGCGCGGGGCGAGCGGCGGCTGACCGGCAAGGCGCTGCGCCTGATCAACGAAGTGCCGGGGATCGCCGCGGCGCTGATCGTCATCCTGGTGATCGTCAAACCGTTCTGATCCGTTGACGGCGGCCCCGCGCGCGCCTATTTGACGCAGCACCGGCATAAAGCCCGCGGTCCTCCGCGGCACGATCCGCTTTCTCCAAGCCCTTCGATCGCGCCGGCCATTCCCAGATCCGCACACACGGAAACCCACGCAATGCATCTCAAAGAACTCAAGAAAAAGACCTCTGCCGACCTGGTCGAAATGGCCGAGGAATACGGCGTCGAAGGCGCATCGACCCTGCGCCGCCAGGACCTGATGTTCGCCATCCTTAAGGAAGTGGCCGAAGACGGCGAGGAAATCGTCGGCCAGGGCACGATCGAAGTGCTGGCCGACGGCTTCGGCTTTCTGCGCAGCCCCGAGGCGAACTATCTCGCCGGGCCCGACGACATCTATGTCTCGCCCAACCAGGTCCGCAAATGGGGCCTGCGCACCGGCGACACCGTCGAGGGCGAGATCCGCGCCCCCAAGGACGGTGAGCGTTATTTCGCGATCAACAAGCTGGTTACGGTCAACTACGACGATCCCGAGGCGGTTCGCCACCGGGTCAACTTCGACAACTTGACCCCGCTCTATCCCGACAGCAAATTGAACCTCGACACGCTCGATCCGACGGTCAAGGACAAGTCGGCGCGGGTGATCGACATCATCAGTCCGCAGGGCAAGGGCCAGCGCGCGCTGATCGTCGCCCCGCCGCGCACCGGCAAGACCGTGCTGCTGCAGAACATCGCCAAGGCGATCACCGACAACCATCCCGAGGTGTTCCTGCTGGTCCTGCTG
>JBJTLX010000271.1:0-4688 GCA_046063245.1 Novosphingobium sp. | reverse complement strand
CCGTCGGCCGTCGTGATCAGCGGTGTCGTCACGCCAAACAGCTCGGCATCGTCCATGCGCCGCCCGAGTTCGATCCCGTTGACGATATTGCCCCACTGGTCCGATCCGCCAAGCTGCAGGCGGCAGCCGTGCTGCAAGGCCAGCTCGCGGAAATCGTAGGCCTGGAGGATCATGTAGTTGAATTCGAGGAAGGTCAGCGGCTGTTCGCGTTCAAGCCGCAGCTTGACCGAATCGAAGGTCAGCATGCGGTTGATGGTAAAGTGCGGGCCAACCTCGCGCAGCAGATCGACATAGCCGAGCTGGCTCAGCCAATCGTCGTTGTTGACCATTACCGCGTCGGTCGGGCCATCGCCGAAGGTCAGCAGACGTTCGAACACCCGGCGGATCGAGGCGATGTTGGCATCGATGTCTGCCGCGCTGAGCAATTTGCGCGATTCGTCCTTGCCCGAAGGATCGCCGACCTTGGTGGTCCCGCCGCCCATCAGCACGATCGGCTTGTGCCCCGCCTGTTGCAGGCGGCGCAGCAGCATGATCTGGACCAGCGACCCGACGTGGAGCGACGGCGCGGTCGCGTCGAAGCCGATGTATCCGGGTATCACCTGCGTCGCGGCAAGGGCATCGAGGCCCGCCGCGTCGGTCATCTGGTGGACATAGCCGCGTTCGTCGAGCAGGCGGAGCAGGGTCGAGGTGTAAGTCATCGCGGGGCGCCCATAGCAGCACGGTGCGCGAAGCCCAAGTGCCGCTTGCCCAGCGCCGATGCTGCGGGCAATAGACGCCGCATGACCCCGCTTGTCCTCCATCCCGATTGCGCGGCCGGATCGATCCGCAGCATCGAAGCCGCGATCGAATCCACGCCCGGCGGTTGCCGCGCCACCTTTGTTGCCCGGGGCGATGTCGCGCGCATCGCCGTACCGCCGACCGCAGAGCCGGGCCGCTACGACAACTTGTGGAAGACCACCTGCTTCGAGATTTTCTGGAGCCATGACGGCACCAGTTATCGCGAGTTCAACCTATCTCCGTCGACCCGCTGGGCCTGTTACGATTTCGACGCCTTTCGCGAAGGCATGCGCGACGCCCCGGCCGAGGTGGAAGTGGCCGTCGCGGTATCTGCCACCGAACTGCGCCTGACCGCCGAGATCCGCAGCGACCTGCCCTTGCCCGCAACCGTCGCACTCAATGCAATCATCGAGGATGCTGACGGCATCAACCGGTTCTGGGCCCTGGCATTCCGCCCCGGTGCGCCCGAGTTTCATGCCGACCAATGCCGCGCGCTGGAGCTGGGCGCATGACCGTTGCTTTCGGTATCGATCGGCTGCTGGCCGACCCCGCGCTGCGCCGCCCGCTTGAAGGCAAGCGTGTCGCGCTGGTGGCGCATCCGGCAAGCGTCACCGCAGACCTGACCCATTCGCTCGACGCGCTGATCGCGGCGGGGCTCAACGTGACATCGGCGTTCGGCCCGCAGCATGGACTCAAGGGCGACAAGCAGGACAACATGGTCGAGACCGCGGACGCGCTCGATCCGCTCTACAACATCCCGGTGTTCAGCCTCTATGGCGCGGTGCGCCGCCCCAGCGGGCAGATGATGAGCACCGCCGACGTGTTCCTGTTCGATCTGCAGGACCTGGGCTGCCGGATCTACACCTTCGTCACCACGCTGCTCTACCTGCTCGAAGTGGCCCACGGCACCGGCAAGGCGGTATGGGTGCTTGACCGGCCCAATCCCGCAGGACGCCCGGTCGAAGGCACCACACTGCTGGCGGGTCAGGAAAGCTTTGTCGGCGCCGGGCCGATGCCGATGCGCCACGGACTGACCCTGGGCGAGATGGGGCACTGGTTCATCCAGCACTTCAGGCTCGACGTCGATTACCGGGTTGTGGCGATGGAGGGCTGGCAGCCCGAGGGCGCGGGCCTGGGCTGGCCCGAAAGCCGTATCTGGATCAACCCCAGCCCCAACGCCGCCAACCTCAACATGGCCCGCGCCTATGCTGGGACGGTGATGCTCGCAGGCGCGACACTGAGCGAAGGACGCGGCACCACCCGTCCGCTCGAAGTGCTGTTCGGCGCGCCCGATGTGGATGCCAAGGCCGTCCTGGCCGAGATGCACCGTTTCGCGCCGCAGTGGCTGGCCGGCTGCGCACTGCGCGAATGCTGGTTCACCCCGACCTTTCACAAGCATGCCGGCGAACTGTGCAACGGGCTGATGATCCACGCCGAAGGCGCGTTCTACGATCACCACGCCTTCCGCACGTGGCGGCTCCAGGCGCTGGCCTTCAAGGCGATCCGCCGGCTCTATCCGGACTACGAAATCTGGCGCGATTTTGCCTATGAGTACGAGTTCGATCGGCTCGCCATCGACGTGATCAACGGCGGCCCGGCGCTGCGTGAATGGGTTGACGATGCGGCCAGCAGTGCGGGCGATCTCGATGCCATTGCCGGAGCGGACGAAGCGGCGTGGCGCGCGGTTTGCGAGCCCTTGTTGCTGTACCGCTAGGCCGCAACCCCTGCCAGCAGCGCGGTATCCCCGATCAGGTAGGCCGTCATCGACAGCGCGCCGTCGATGGTGTCGTTGAACACGCCGACGTCGTCGCCGGGCAGCCGCGCGCCGACTATCGGCAGCAGCGGCAGGTAGTGCTCGGCGCTGTTGACTGCGGCGGCCGCCGCCTGATCATCGGGCGCGAAGGCGGTCAGCACGGCATGGTCGGATGAGCCGACCGCGGCGTTGATCCGCTCCTGGAACGCCACCGCCCAGTCGGGCCGGGTCCCGGCAAACTGCCGCCACAGCCGCAGGTTGTGGACGACATTGCCGCTGCCAATCAGCAGCACGCCTTCATCGCGCAGCGGCGCGAGCTTGCGGCCCAGTTCGATCATTGCCTCCGGCGTCATCGCGCGGTCGAGGCTCATTTCGATCATCGGCACGTCGGCATCGGGAAACATCGGCAGGACCACGCCCCAGGCGCCGTGATCGAAACCCCAGCTTTCGTCGCGGACGATCCGTTCGGCACCGAGCAGCGCCTCGATCCGTTCGATCAGCGCGGCCGATCCCGGCGCGGGATACTGCACGGCATAGAGTTCTGGCGGGAAGCCGCTGAAATCGTGGATCGTGCGCGGCGCATCGCCCGCGGTCAGGTGGATCCTGCCCTGGGTTTCCCAATGCGCGCTGATCACCAGGATCGCGGCGGGGCGCGCCAGGGCCTGGCCCAGCGCTTGCCAGGCGCGGCGTTCGGGCACGTCGCTGATCGTCGTCATCGGCGATCCGTGGCCGAGAAACAGGGCGGGAAGGCGGTTGGTCATGCCCCGAATGTGGCAGCAATCGCGCCGCCCGCAAGCCCAGCAATTCTTGGCCGGGGCCAAGCGGCGATGCGGTAACCGCGCGCATACTTAAGAGGTTGTTTGCCAAACCATGCCATCTGGCTGGCATGACCGGCTGCAATCAATGCGGTGAAACACGGACCCGTCCGCTGTTCAGCACCAAGGGATACGATCTCGTCGCGTGTTCGGGCTGCGGCCTGGCCTATATCGCCAATCCGCCCGACGCGGCGGAACTGGCGCGGATCTATTCGGCCGATGCCTCGTACCATACCGCGCTTAAGGACCCGGCGAGCAAGGCTTGGGCCGACATGGCCGGAATCGCGCGCCAGCACATGGCCTTCCTGGCAACGATTGCCGGGGAGGGCACCCTGCTCGACGTCGGTTGCTCGACCGGGCTGTTTCTCGACCTTGCCCGCACGGCGGGTTTCGCGGTCAAGGGCGTCGAGTTCTCCGAAGAGAGCGCCGGCTTCGCCCGCGACCATTTCGGCCTGACGGTCGAGCGCGGCAGCATCCACGACTGCACCGACGCGGACGGCAGCTATGACGTGCTGACCATGTTCGACGTGATCGAGCACGTCCCCGATCCGCTGGCCGATATGGCCGCGGCGCTGCGCCTGCTTAAACCCGGCGCGTGGTTCGTGCTCTCGACCCCCAATATCGACGGCCTGTTCCCGCGCGCGTCTTATCCGCTGGCGAACGCGCTGAATTACTGGCCGCATCCCGAGCCGCCGTATCACCTGTACCAATTCTCGGTGCAGACGCTCACCGCGATGCTGGCCAAGGCTGGGTTCGCGCCGGGCCCGGTGCGCCACCACGCCATCGCGCTCGACTACACCTTCGGCAGCGCGCGCGATCTGGTGCGCATGCCCAAGCGCCTGGCCTATGCCCTGGCCTTCGCCCCGCTGGCCAAGCTCGGCCCGCTGATCGGCATGGGCGACTGGTTCTACATCGCGGCGCGCAAGCCGGGCTGATCCGGCGCCTAGTGCTTCTTGCGGGTCAATTCCCGCATCGCGTCGTCGAGCCCGCCCAGGGTCAACGGGTACATTGATCCACCGACCAGTTCCCTGATCATCTTGGTCGACTGCGAATAGCCCCACTGTTTTTCGGGCACCGGGTTGATCCATACCGTCGCGGGATAGACGTGAGCTACGCGTTTGAGCCACTCGGTCCCGGCTTCCTCGTTGAAATGTTCGACCGAGCCGCCGGGGTGAGTGATCTCGTAGGGGCTCATCGCCGCATCGCCGACGAACACCACCTTGTAGTCGTGGCCGTACTTGTGGAGGATGTCCCAGGTGTTGGTCCGCTCGCTCCAGCGGCGCTTGTTGTCCTTCCACACGCCTTCGTAGAGGCAGTTGTGGAAATAGAAGAATTCCAGGTTC
>JBJTLX010000021.1:0-7344 GCA_046063245.1 Novosphingobium sp. | reverse complement strand
CGTGGCGCAATTTGCCGACAATGCGGAGCGGGCCGGGGCCATTTCGGACGAGCATCGCCAATTCACTTCGGGCCTGCTCGGCCAGTACGGAGTGGAGGTCAGCGCAGATGAGGTGGTGCGCTATGAAGGCCGCGCCGGGATTACGCCGGAAAACGGCTTTGCCCAGATGGAGGTCGCCTTTCGCCACCCGATCCGGCTGATCGCCAACGCGCTGGGGATCGCCCCGCCGGAGATGATTGCGGAGGGCAAGCGCCGCGGGATTCCGGTGGCGGCGCTGGTCGGGGCCAAGGAACACGCGCTGCGCCAGGCCGCCGCCGGGGTCGACATCATCGTAGCCCAGGGCGGCGAGGCGGGCGGCCACTGCGGCGAGGTTTCGACCCTGGTGCTGATCCCCGAAGTGGTCCGCGCGCTGAAAGCGGCGGGGCAGGCCATTCCCGTGCTCGCCGCGGGCGGGATCATGACCGGGGCGCAGATGGCGGCGATGATGGCGGCGGGGGCACAGGGCGCCTGGACCGGGTCGGTCTGGCTGGCCACCCCGGAATCCGAAACCAGCGAGGCCTTCCGCGCCAAGATGGTCGCCGCGCGCAGCCGCGATACCGTGCGCAGCCGCAGCCGCACTGGCAAACCGGCGCGCCAGCTCAAGACTGCGTGGCACGAGGCATGGGACGGCGCGGACAGCCCCGGCACCTTGCCGATGCCCCTTATGGGCATGGTTTCCGAACCGGCGTTTCAACGTATCGAAAAAGCTGTCATAAACGGGAACGAAGAGGCCCGCGACCTGGTTTCCTATTTTGTCGGACAGGGCGTCGGCCTGGTCGATCAGGTGCGCAGCGCCAAGGGCGTCGTGCAGGATTTCCGCGAGGAGTTCGCCGAAGCCGTGCTGGGGCTGACCGCCATGCTGGAGTGAATGCAATGTTCGGCGCAGGGTTTCGCGATCGCTACCTCGATGTGCTGGCGTCGATCTACCTCTACAACGAGCACCGCGGCTACACCTCGCTCGACCGGGTGCTCGAAGCGGTGCGGCTGCGCTGCCCCGACGAAGCCGATTTCATCGCCGAAGTGACCAAGCACCGCGCCGACGAGCGCAAGCACTACGTCATGTTCCGCCGCTGGTTCGAGCGCCAGGGGCGGATGCCGCTGCAGGTCGATGCCGGGGTCGGCCACATCGACCGCTTCATCCAGTGGGTGTTCCGCTGTTCGATCGAGGAGCTCGACACCGCCGAAATCGTCGCCAATCCGGCCGCGTTCGAGCGGCTGTGCCGGGTGATCATGCTGACCGAGCAGCGCGGCTATGCGCAGGTCGAGATCATCCTCAAGAACCGGCTGATCATGTCGGACCCGGTGATGAAGAAGATCTTCGAGATCGTGCACCACGACGAACCCGACCATTTCCTGCCCTACCAGCGCTGGCTCGAACGGCAGGGCCGGGCGACCGCCAGATGGAACGAGCGCGCCGCCGACTGGTGCATCCACAAGATCCTGATGCTGGCCAAGCTGCCCGCGCTGTTCCTCGACGCAGGACGCCCGCGGATGGAGCGCTGGCCCGATGAGGATGCATTCGCCTACGCGCATTGACCAAGGCCGGTGCGGCGCTAGGTTGGCCGCCATGACCTATACCCTGATTACCGCCAACCGGAACTATTCGAGCTGGAGCCTGCGCCCCTGGGTGCTGATGAAGGCGCTGGGCATTCCCTTCGCCGACCGGCTCGAACCCTTTGCCAAGCCCGACAACTACGACGATTTCCGCGCCTTCAGCCCGACCGGGCAGGTGCCGGTGCTGATCGATGGAGAGCGGGTAATCGCGGACTCGCTCGGCATCGCGCTGTACCTGGCCGATCGGCACGGCGGGGTCTGGCCTGACGATGAAGCGGCGCGGATCTTTGCGCAGGGTGCGGTGTGCGAAATGCACGGCGGGTTCGGGCACCTGCGCAACGACTGCACGATGAATGTCGGGGTGCGGGTTGCGCCCAAGCCGATGAGCCAAGGCCTGCAGCGCAACGTGGCGCGGGTGCGCGAGATCTTCGAGAGCGGTCTGGCGCGCTTCGGTGGTCCGTGGCTAGCCGGTGCGGCGTTCAGCGCGGTCGACGCCTTCTACGCCCCGGTCGCGTTCCGCATTCGCACCTACGGCCTCGATGTTGGAAAAGGGCAGGCCTGGGTCGACCAGGTGCTGGCTCACCCGGCCATGCTTGAATGGGAAAACACTGCGCTGGCCGAAACCTGGCGCGAGGAAAGCCACGAAGCGGAACTGGCCGCGGCGGGCGTGATCACGGCGGATTACCGCCTGTAGGTCCTCCCCATTTGGCTTCGCAAAATGGAGAGGATCTAACGTGCCTAACCCAGCGCCGCCTTCAGATCCGCCACCAGGTCGAGCCGCTCCCACGGGAAGCTGTCGCCTTCCGCCTTGCGGCCGAAGTGGCCGTAGGCGGCGGTTTTGCGGTAGATCGGCTTGTTGAGGCCGAGGTGGGTGCGGATCGCTCGCGGGGTCAGTCCGCCCAGCCTGGGCAGGGTCAGGATCGCCCGTTCGATCGCATCGTCGCCGACCGTCCCGGTGTCGTGCGTGTCGACATAGAGCGACAGCGGCTTGGACACGCCGATCGCATAGGCCAGCTGGATCGTGCAGCGCGTCGCCAGCCCCGCCGCGACGACATTCTTGGCGAGATAGCGCGTGATATAGGCGGCCGAGCGATCGACCTTGGTCGGGTCCTTGCCCGAAAACGCGCCGCCGCCGTGCGGGGCCGCGCCGCCATAGGTATCGACGATGATCTTGCGCCCGGTCAGGCCGGCGTCGCCGTCCGGGCCGCCAATCTCGAAGCTGCCGGTCGGGTTGATGAAGTATTCGGTCTCGCGCAGCAGCACCGGGGGGATCACTTCGGAAACGACGCGCTTCACATAGGCGTGGAGCTCGGCCTCCTTATCGCCCTCGTCATAGCCGGGGGCGTGCTGGGTGCTGACCACCACCGCGGTCGCCGCCACCGGCAGGCTGCCTTCATAGCGCAGCGTGACCTGGCTCTTGGCGTCGGGTTCCAGGAACGGGGCCTTGCCCGAATGGCGGTCGGCGGCCATGCGCTCGAGGATCTTGTGGCTGTAATACAGCGTCGCCGGCATCAGATCGGGGGTTTCGTCGGTGGCATAGCCGAACATGATCCCCTGGTCGCCCGCGCCCTCGTCCTTGTTGTCGGCGGCGTCGACGCCTTGCGCGATATGCGCCGACTGGCCGTGCAGGCGGTTGATGAACTCGAACTTCTCCCAGTGGAAGCCGTCCTGCTCATAGCCGATTTCCCTGACCGTGCGGCGCACCGTGGCCTCGATCTCGTCCTCGGCGCCCGGTGCCCAGGCGCCGTTCTCGAACACGCCCTTGCAGCGGATCTCGCCGGCCAGCACGACCAGCTGGGTGGTGGTCAGCGTCTCGCAGGCGATGCGCGCTTCGGCGTCCTTGGACAGGAACAGGTCGACGATGGCGTCGGAAATCTGGTCCGAAACCTTGTCGGGATGGCCTTCTGAAACGGATTCGGAAGTGAACAGGTAGTCGGTGCGCATCGTCGGATTCCGATATAAAGAAAACTTTATGTGTGCTGCCGTCTAGCCCCGGGCGCGGCGGCTGGCAACCAGGCTTGCGACAAGAAACGCTGCTGCCCAGACAAGCGCCAGCATGTTGCCCAGCCGCGCAAACGGTGTCGCGGCGCGGGCAGCGGGGACCACCCCGTCGAGCCGCCCGGCCTGATTCCGCGGGACCCACTGGCGGACCACGCCGTCGGCTTCGATCACCGCGCTGATCCCGGTCGTGGTCACGCGCAGCACCGGCAATCCTTCCTCGATCGCGCGGAGACGGGCCTGGGCGAGGTGCTGGGGCGGACCGGCGGCGCCAAACCAGCCGTCGTTGGACGGGTTGAACAGGAACTGCGGCCGCGCTGCGCGATCGACCACTTGCCCGGAGAAGACGATCTCATAACAGACCTGCACCCCGGGCCGGCCCCATTGCCCCAGATCGAGCGTCCGCGGCCCGGGACCGGGCCAGAAGTCGATGTCGCCGGGGACCAGCCGCGACAGGCCGAGCGGGGTCAGCAGCTGGCGCATCGGCAGGTACTCGCCAAAGGGCACCAGGTGCGCCTTGGCATAGCTGCCGACGATGCCGCCGCCGCTGTCGACCGCAGTGACGGCATTGCGCCCGCCGATCGCATAACCATCCTTGATCTCGAGATCGACCGTGCCGGTCAGCAGCACGGTGCCCGGCCCGGCGATCAGCCCCAGCCGCTTGCGCGCGATGCCGGGGTCGGCGCCGACATTGTCGAGGTAGTAGCGTTCGGGATAGCCATCGCGCAGATAGTCGGGCACCCCGCTTTCGGGCCATAGCAGCAAGCGCAGCCGGCCCGGCTCGCTGGGCGCGGACAGCGCGGCAAGGCGGGCGAAATTGCGCGAAAACATCGCCGGATCGTTGAGCTGTTCCTGCGGGATGTTGGGCTGGACCAGGGTGTAGCGCAGGCCCTGGCTGCCCGGCTCGGTAAGGGCGATGGTCTGTAGCGGCGCGTAGAGCAGGCCAAGCGGCAGGAACAGCAGGACCGCTCCGCGCCAGTCGAACCGACCGCGCCGCAGCGCGATCAGCATTGCCCCTGCCAGCAGCATGACGATGCCGGACAGGGCATAGGTTCCGGTCAGCGGCAGGACCGCGGCAAACCCCGGACGGTCAAACGGACCAAGCGCCAGCGCCGCCAGCGGATTCCAGGCAAAGCCGGTGAAGACCCAGCTGCGCAGCCATTCGCTGACGATCCAGCAGCCGGCAAAGGCCATCACCGCGGCGCCCAGGTTCGCCCGGCCGAGCCGCCATGCCGCCAGCGCGGCGAGCATCGGATAGACCGCAAGATAGACGCTGAGCAGCACCACCGCGATCCAGCCCAGCCAGGCCGGCATCGCCGCCTGATAGGTGAAGGCGGTGGCGATCCAGGTGTTGCCGGTGGTGAAATGGCCCAGCCCGAACAGCCAGCCGGTCAGCGCGGCAGCCTTCCAGCTGGACGCGCGCATCGTCAGATCGATCAGTCCGGCCAGGCCGAGCAGCGCCAGAGGCCACAGGTGCAGCGGTTCGAACCCGGTCGCTGCCACCACGCCGCACAGCAGGGCGGCCCAGCGCGGGTGACCATGGAACAGGCCCAGCGCGCGCTGCACGCCGGGGATCAGTTCACCGATTCGAGCGCTTCGCCGGCATCGTCGGCCGACGGCTTCTTGCGCGGGCGGCCGCGGCGCGGCTTGGCCCCGTCGCTGGCAACGGCATCATCGTCCGAAATCGCGTCGCGCGGGGCGATTGCCGGGGGCAGCAAGGTCGGGTCGAGCCCGGCCGGTTCGGCGCCCTCGTCGCTGCGGCTTTCGCTGCGGCTGTCGCGGCGCGGGCCGCGGTCGTCGCGCTCACGCCGGGGACGCAGCCCGCGCGAACCGCGCGGTTCGCGTTCGCGCACGAACGGGTTTTCAGGCGGCTCATAGGGATTGTCGTCGCCATCGTCGCTGGCCGCAACCGGCTCTTCCTGCTGGTTGCCGCGCGAATCGTCGTCGCGCTCTTGGTTGGCCGGACGCTCGTCACGGCGCGGGCGGTCTTCGCGCGGCTGGCGATTGTAGCTGGGCTGGTCGAAGCTGGGGAAATCGGCATCGCCGTTGAAATCGCCGCTGTCGTCGTTCTCGTCGGCGGATTCCTGCCAGCGTTCGCCCTGCGGGCGGTTGCGCTGCTCTTCCTGGCGGACGCGGGTGTCGGCGATCACGCGGAAATAGTGATCGGCGAACTGCAAGTAGTATTCGGCCTGGACGCGGTCGCCGTTGAGGTGTGCGTCCTGCGCCAGCTTGCGATACTTTTCCAGCAGCTGCGGGGCATTGCCGCGCGCCCGGCTGTCGATCCGGTTGAGCTGCTGCCCGCCGCCACTGCCGCCGCCATTCGGACGGTTACCCCGCCCGCGCCGACGGTTGTTGTTCCCACGATTATTGTTGTTCAAGGGTACGATTTCCCTAATCCGGCGACCGCTTGGCTGTTGTGCCTGTCCGGTCGCATGACCCGTGCCACGGGCGCACGATCGCGCTTCGTGGTCCCGACATCTGCATTTTGCACGGCGGCAAACCGCCGAATCGCAAATGTTGGATTTGGCCTGCGGGTCAACGAAAAGGCGGACCAGCGCGGGCTTGCCATCGGATTTAGGCGCTGGAGCCTGCCTTGCCAAGCGAAATCGTGAAGGCAATCACCCGATTTCTCTCGCCCAGGTCCTGGTGAACCACCGATTCCAGACCCGCCGCCGTGCCGATGGCGCGGACCGCTTCGGCCTGAGTCGCGCCGATTTCGACCAGCGCCATACCCCCTGCGGTCAGCAGCGCGGGCAGCTGCGGCACCAGCACGCGGTAATCGTCAAGCCCGTCCGCCCCGGCGAACAATGCGCCCGCAGGTTCGAAATCGCGGACGTCGGCAGACAGGGGTGCGGCGGTTTCGACATAGGGCGGGTTGGCCAGGATCAGGTCGAAGGTGCCGAGTCCGTCGGCCCAGCCCGGCCGGTGCCAGTCGGCCCGGCGCAGGTGGGCACGGGCGGCAAGGCCCAGCCGCGCGGCATTGTCCTGCGCCACGGCCAGCGCCGCTTCGCTGCGGTCGATCCCGATCCCCCGCGCTGCGGACAGCGTTTCGAGCACCGCCAGCAGCAGTGCTCCCGATCCCGTGCCGCAGTCGAGCACGCGCCGTGCCTTGGGCCGCGCTAGCAGCGCCGCCTCGACCAGTGTCTCGCTGTCGGCGCGGGGAATCAGCACGTCGGGGTTGACCCGCAGATCGAGCCCGAAGAACTCCTGATGCCCGCGGATATAGGCGACCGGCTCGTGACCAAGGCGCCGCGCGACATAGCCGGCGAAGGCGGCCGGCACGGCGTCGCCCATCCGCTGCAAGAACATGACCGAACGGCTGACCCCCAGCGCATGCGCCATCAGCAGCTCGGCATCGAGCCGGGCGCTGTCGGTGCGCGCCCCCAGTTCCTCGCTGGCGGCGCGGATCGCCTGGGCGACGGTCCGGGTCGGGGGAAGGTTCACTCGCCCAATGCCGCGAGGCGCTTGGCCTGGTCCTCGGCGATCAATGCGTCGATCAGCTCGCCCAGGCCCGGGCCTTCGAGCACTTCGGGAAGCTTGTGCAGGGTCAGCCCGATGCGGTGATCGGTCACCCGCCCTTGCGGGAAATTGTAGGTGCGGATGCGCTCCGACCGGTCGCCCGAACCCACCATCGCCTTGCGCGCTTCGGCCTCCGCCCCCTGCGTCGCCTCGCGCTGCGCCTCGAACAGGCGGGCGCGCAGGACCTGCATCGCCTTTTCCTTGTTCTTGTGCTGGCTGCGCGCGTCCTGGCAG
>JBJTLX010000270.1:0-3908 GCA_046063245.1 Novosphingobium sp. | reverse complement strand
GTGGTCCAGGATTACCTCCACACGCGGATCTTCGAGCCGCTGGGGATGAAGAGCATGATCCCCGAATTCGACGCGTCGGGCACGCTGATCGGCGGCAGCCTGATCCACGGCACCGCGCGCGACTGGGCCCGGTTCGGCGAGTTCCTGCGCAACCGCGGCGCGGTTAGGGGCGCGCAGCTGGTCCCGACCACCTGGATCGACTTCATGGTGACGCCGAGCCCGCGCAACCCCGGCTACGGCGCGCAGACCTGGCTCAACCGCCCACAGGTGGACGACGGCCACGTCGAATGGCCCGGCGCGCCGCAATCGACCTTTTCGATGAACGGGCATCTTGGCCAGTTCGTCGTGGTTTCGCCCAGTCAGGGCGTCACCGTGGTGCGCCTGGGCAAGACCGACGAGGGCCAGCACACCCCGGTCCGCGCGGCGATCGCCCGGATCATCCAGCTTTTTCCGAAGGAACCGCCCAAGTGACCGACAAGACCGCGCTGATCACCGGCATCACCGGGCAGGACGGCGCCTATCTCGCCCGGCTGCTGCTGGACAAGGGCTACCGCGTCCACGGGATCAAGCGCCGTTCGAGCTCGTTCAACACCGCGCGGATCGACGACATCTACCAGGATCCGCACGATCCTGACCCGCGCCTGACGCTGCACTACGGCGACCTGACCGATGCGACCAACCTGATCCGCATCGTCCAGGAAACCCGCCCGACCGAAATCTATAACCTGGCCGCGCAAAGCCACGTCCAGGTCAGCTTCGAGACCCCGGAATCTACCGCCAACTCCGACGCGCTGGGCACGCTGCGCCTGCTTGAGGCGATCCGCATCCTTGGCCTCGAACAGACCTGCCGCTTCTATCAGGCCTCGACCAGCGAGCTTTACGGCCTGGTCCAGCAGGTCCCGCAGCGCGAGACCACGCCGTTCTATCCGCGCAGTCCTTACGCGGCGGCCAAGCTCTATGCCTACTGGATCACGGTCAATTACCGCGAGGCTTATGGCATCCACGCTTCCAACGGGATCCTGTTCAATCACGAAAGCCCGCTGCGCGGCGAAACCTTCGTCACCCGCAAGATCACCATGGCGGCCGCGGCCATTGCCTGCGGCAAGCAGGACACACTGTTCCTCGGCAATCTCGACGCCCAGCGCGACTGGGGCCACGCCCGCGAATATGTCGAAGGGATGTGGCTGATGGTCCAGCAGGACGAGGGCGACGACTATGTCCTTGCCACCGGCAAGACCACCACCGTGCGCCAGTTCGTCGAATGGGCCTTTGCGGATGCCGGGATCACGCTGGAATGGCGCGGCAGCGGGGTGGACGAGCAGGGCTTCTGTACCGCCAGCGGCGCGCTGCGCGTGGCGGTCGATCCGCGCTATTTCCGCCCCACGGAAGTCGATCTGTTGATCGGCGATCCGGGCAAGGCCCACCAGAAGCTGGGCTGGACGCACCGGACCGAGGTGCGCGAACTGGTCCGCGAGATGGTCGCGGCCGATCTGGCCCTGGTCCGCGGTGGCGGCGGAGCCGGGCCCGCTGCATGACCGCGCCCGCGCCGCTCTATCGCCTGGCCGGCAAGCGCGTCTGGGTCGCCGGGCACAGGGGCATGGTCGGTTCCGCGCTGGTCAGGCGGCTGGCCGAGGCCGATTGCGAAGTCCTGACTGCTGATCGCGAGACGCTTGACCTGACCGACCAGCGCGCGGTGCTCGGGTGGATGCACAACCACCGCCCCCAGGCGGTGTTCCTCGCCGCGGCAAGGGTCGGCGGGATCATGGCCAACGCCAGCTATCCGGTCGATTTCCTGCGCGACAACCTGCTGATCGAGACCGCGATTTTCACCGGGGCCGAATCGGCCGGGGTGGAAAAGCTGCTGTTCCTCGGTTCGTCGTGCATTTACCCGCGCGATGCCGCGCAGCCGATCCGCGAGGAGGCGCTGCTGACCGGCCCGCTCGAGCCGACCAACGAATGGTATGCGCTGGCCAAGATCGCCGGGATCAAGCTGGCCCAGGCCTATCGCCAGCAATACGGCTGCGACTATATCAGCGCGATGCCGACCAACCTCTACGGCCCCGGCGACAATTACGATCTGGCCGGCAGCCACGTGCTGCCCGCCTTGATCCGCAAGGTGCATGAGGCCAAGCAGGTCGGCGGCCCGGTGCAGATCTGGGGCACGGGATCGCCGCTGCGCGAGTTTCTCTACGTCGACGACTGCGCCGATGCCTGCGTGCACCTAATGGAGCGCTATTCCGACGCGGGTCACGTCAACGTCGGCGCCGGGCAGGAAATCGCGATCATCGCTCTGGCGCGGCTGGTGATGGACGTGCTGGGCCACGACGGCGAACTGGTCACCGACCCGTCAAAACCCGATGGCACCCCGCGCAAACTGATGGATGGCGCCAGGCTGGCGGCGCTGGGCTGGGCGCCCAAGGTGTCGCTGCGCGACGGGATCGCACGCAGCTATGCGGCGTTTCTGGCCGGCGAGGGCCGCAATATCTGACTATTCGCTGCGCTGGTGCACCGCGAGCAGGTCTTCGGCGGCGAGCCCGGTCTCGTTGATCAGCCCTTCGGGGTCGGGATGGATCAGGATCTCGATCCCCGGAAACTCGACCAGCAGCTTGTCCTCGATCTCGTCCATCACGTCGTGGGCGTCGCGCACGGTCAGGTGCGGATCGACCGCGACGTGGAACTGGACGAAGTCGCGGTTGCCCGAGGTCCGCGTGCGCAGGTCGTGCAGGCCTTTCAGCTCGGGATGGCGCGCGACCACTTCGAGGAAGCGGGCTTTCTTGGCATCGTCCCATTCGTGGTCCATCAGCTGGTTGACCGCCTGCTGCGATGCGCTCCACGCCCCCCAGCCCAGCCAGGCGGCGATGCCAAACCCGAACAGCGGATCGGCCCCCGCGATCCCGGCGTACTGATCGAGCGCCAGCGCCGCGATCACCGCCAGGTTGAGCAGCAGGTCCGACTGGTAGTGGACGTGATCGGTGCTGATCGCCAGGCTGCCGGTGCGGCGGATGACATAGCGCTGCCAGGTGATCAGCGCCAAAGTCGCCACCATGGCGATCCCGGACACGATGATCCCGCCTTCTGCCCCGTCGGGCCTGACGCCGGAAATCCACTGTCCGATGGCCCGCGCCGCCAGGCTGCGCGCCGAAATCGAGATCAGCACCACCTGGAACATCGCCGCCAACGCCTCGGCCTTGCCGTGGCCAAAGCGGTGATTCTCGTCATCGGGCTGGGCCGCGACCCAAACCCCCAGCAGTGTTGCCAGGCTGGCGACCAGATCGAGCACGGTATCAGCCAGGCTGCCGAGCATCGCGGTCGAACCCGTGGTCCAGGCCGCCCAGACCTTGAGCGCGACCAGCAGCAGCGCGACCGAGATCGAGGCCAGCGCCGCGCTGCGGTTCAGTTTGCCGGCATCGGTCACGGGTAGAGCAGCCCGCTGCTCCAGCCGCCCGCGGCACCGCGTTCAAAGCGGCGCCGCTCGTGCAGGCGGAACGGGCGGTCCATCCAGAATTCGAACGCCGTGGGGGTCAGGCAGAACCCGGTCCAGTGCGGCGGGCGCGGCACCTTGCCGATCAGGTGCGTGGCCGTGACCTTGGCGATCCGGCCAAGGAATTCGGCGCGCGAGGCCAGCGGCGCCGATTGTTCCGAAGCGATCGCGCCGAGCTGCGAATCGCGGCTGCGGCTGGCGAAATAGGCATCGGCCATGGCCGGATCGACTTCGGCGATCGTGCCTTCGATGCGGATCTGGCGGCGCAGCGACTTCCAGTGGAACAGCATCGCCGCCTGCGGATTGGCGTGGAGTTCGCCGCCCTTGCGGCTGTGGCCGTTGGTATAGAACACGAAACCGCCCTGCGGCCCGAGATGCGGCCCGTGGTCCTTCATAAGCACCATCCGCACCGATGGCGCGGCGTCGG
>JBJTLX010000269.1:0-3932 GCA_046063245.1 Novosphingobium sp. | reverse complement strand
GGGTGCGCGAGCTGGAGGACCGCGCGGCGATCAGCGACCTCATCCATCGCTATGCCACCTGCGTGCGGCTGCGCGATGTTGCCGGCGGGCGGGCTACCCTGCTGCCCGATGCCTGGTTCGAACTGCGCCATATTCCGCCCGGTGATCCTTCTGGCGAGGGCATGTTGATGACCCGGCTCGAAGGCGCCGAGGCGATGATCGGCGGCTATGACAGCGAGGCAGGTGCGGCCAACCAGGTCTGGCCGATGCTGCACAACATCATGATCGAACTGCATGGCGACGAGGCGCGGGCCAGCTGCGTGATGGCCTCTGCGATCTGGCCGGTCGGGCACCAGTTCGTCGGCGAGTACCGCGACAGGCTCAAGCGAACTGCGGCAGGCTGGCGCTTCGCCTCGCGCACCTATCGACTGATCGGCGAGGTCGGCGGGACCTATGCCGCCGAAGCCCGGGTCGCCTATCGCGCGGTCAAGGACGGCGGCAGCTAGAAGCCGCGCACCTCGCCCACCTTCAGGATCCAGGCGTTGTCCTCGCCGTACTGCTGGTCGCGCGCGGCGGTGCGGAAGCGGTGGGGTGCCTCGAACGGATTTTCCGGGGTCAGCATGATTGAGCCCCAGTGCATGCCCACAGCGCGTCGGGCGCGGAGCTGGCGGGCGATGCCGATCGCTTCCTCGGGGGTGGCGTGGCTGGCCTCCATGATCGCGCGCGGTTCATAGGATCCGATCCCGATCAGCGCGAGGTCGAACGGTCCGGCGCGATTGCCGATCTCGTCGAACACGGCGCCGGGTGCGGTATCGCCGCCAAACCATAGGCTGCGTTCGGGATTGGTCATCGCCACGCTGGCCCACAGCGTGCGGTTGCGGTCGAACAGGCCGCGGCCCGAAAAATGCACGGCCGGGAGCACGGTGAAGCGGACGTCCCCGAGCGACCAGTCCTGCCACCAGTCGCGTTCGTGGACCGTGCCAAAGCCGAGCCGGGCGAACATCGGGGCGAGCCCCAGCGGACAAAGCACCGGTGTATCGGCTCGCCAGCGATAGGCCGCCAGTGCGGCGGTATCGAGGTGGTCGTAGTGATTGTGGCTGACCACGATCGCATCGAGCCGGGGCAGGTCGCGCGCGGCGATCGCCGGGGCGAGAAACCGCTTGGGGCCCAGGCCCACGGGACCCGCAGTGCGGCTGAGGAACGGATCGGTCAGGATCAGCTTGCCGCCGATCCGCACCGCAAAACAGGCGTGGCCGAGCCAGGCGACGCTATTGTCGGGCAGGGTGGCCAGATCGAGCGGCTGGTCCGCGACAAGGTCATCGGGCAGCGGCGGCAGCTTGGCCTGGCGCATGTCCCACAGCAGGAACCGGAGGAAATCGCGCAGTGTGGCGCGTTGCTGCGGGCTGCCGGGCGGATTGCGAAAACCCCCGCCGCTCCGGTGATGCGCAGGGCGCGCGTCCGGATCGGCGGGGGCGGTATTCATCGCTGGCGATTATTCGCCAAAGGTCCGCTGCCACCAGCCGCGGCGCGGCTTGCCATCATCGTCGGCGGCAGCTTCGTCGCCGGTCGATTCCGCCAGTGCAGGCTCTGCGGCCGTCGCAGCTTCCGCGTCGCCATCGACCTTCCTCTTGCGGGTCCGCTTCGGCTTGGCCGGCGCTTCGTCGGCAATTGCTTCGACAGGGGCTGCGTCGACCGGCGCCGCTTCGGGTTCTGCCGCCGGAGCAGCTTCGGCTTCGGCTTCGACGTCGGCCTTCTTGCGGCGGCTGCGCTTCGGCTTGGCCGGGGCTTCCTCGGCCTCCGCCTCTACGGCTTCCGCGACAGCTTCGGCTTCCGGTTCGGCATCGACCTTCTTGCGGCGAGTCCGCTTGGGCTTGGCCGGAGCATCCTCGGCAAGTGCAGGTTCCGCCTCGGCAGCAGGCAGGTCCGCCGCTTCGTCGGACTCTTCCTGCTCACCTTCGGCCTGTTCGCCTTCGGCCAGTTCGCCTTCGCCCTCACCGCGGCCGCGGCCACCGCGCCGGCGGCGACCACGGCGGCGGCGCTTGCGCGGCGCTTCGCCATCTTCGCCGGTCTCGTCGCGGCTCTCGGCGCGATCCTCGTCGTCCTCGCCTTCATCGTCGTTGGCGGCTTCGGCTTCGGCGGTTTCGCCATCCTCTCGCGGTTCGCCGTCTTCACGGTCGCGGCGCCCGCCGCGCCGGCGGCGCTTGCGCCGCGGCTTGCCGCGCTCGTCGCCGCGTTCGCTGCGATCGTCGTTGTCAGCTTCCAGCTCGTCCTCATCCTCGATCAGGTCGTCATCGTCTTCCTCGATGGCGATCGGCTCGAAGCGCGGCGTGAACTCGGGGCGCGGGCCGGACGATCCGACGCGCATCTTCGCGCCTTCGTTCTCGCCTTCGGGCAGCACTTCGACGCGCACCCCGTACCGCTCCTCGATTTCGGCGAGATCGCCGCGCTTGGCGTTGAGCAGATAGACCGCCGCTTCGGTGCTGGCGTAGAGCGAGATGACCGAGCCGCGGCCCTTGGCGGCTTCGTCCTCGATCAGGCGCAGTGCCGACAGCCCGGCGCTGGAGGCTGTGCGGACCAGGCCGGTGCCGTCGCAATGCGGGCAGCCGCGGGTGGTCGCTTCGAGCACGCCGGTGCGCAGCCGCTGGCGGCTCATCTCCATCAGGCCGAAGCTCGAGATGCGGCCAACCTGGATACGGGCGCGGTCGTTCTTGAGCGCGTCCTTCATCGCCTTTTCGACCTTACGGACGTTGGAGTTGTACTCCATGTCGATGAAGTCGATCACCACGAGGCCGGCCATGTCGCGCAGACGCAGCTGGCGAGCGATTTCGCGCGCCGCCTCGAGGTTGGTGTTGAGCGCGGTCGCCTCGATCCCGTGTTCCTTGGTCGAACGGCCCGAGTTGATGTCGATCGAGACCAGCGCCTCGGTCGGGTTGATGACGATGTAGCCGCCGCTTTTCAGCTGGACCACCGGATCGTACATCGCGGTCAGCTGGTCCTCGGCGCCATAGCGCTGGAACAGCGGCACCGGATCGGCATACTGCTTCACCCGCTTGGCGTGACTCGGCATCAGCAGCTTCATGAAGTCGCGCGCGGCGCGGTAACCGCCTTCGCCTTCGACCACCACGTCCTCGATATCCTTGTTGTAGATATCGCGGATGGCGCGCTTGATCAGGTCGCTGTCCGAATGGATCAACGCCGGGGCGACGCTTTTCAGCGTGGTTTCACGGATCCCGTCCCACAGCCGGGCGAGGTAGTCGAAGTCGCGCTTGATCTCGGGCTTGGTCCGCTGCAGTCCGGCGGTGCGGACGATGCAGCCCATCGACTTGGGCAGATCGAGTTCGGCAATGATCGACTTGAGCCGCTTGCGGTCAGCGGCCGAGCTGATCTTGCGGCTGATCCCGCCGCCGTGGCTCGAATTGGGCATCAGCACGCAGTAGCGGCCGGCCAGGCTGAGGTAGGTGGTCAGCGCCGCGCCCTTGTTGCCGCGTTCTTCCTTGACCACCTGGACCAGCAGCACCTGACGGCGCTGGATCACGTCCTGGATCTTGTAGCGGCGGCGCAGCGCCATGCGCTTGGCGCGCAGTTCGTCGGCTTCCTTGGCGTGGCCGCGGTTGCCGCCACCCTGGCGGCGCCGGCCGCGTCCGCGGCCGCGGCGCTGTTCGCCTTCATCGCCGGCTTCGGTTTCTCCGTTGTCGCCGTCTTCGGCGTCATGGTCGAAGCCGTTTTCGACCATGCCGTCCTCGATCGTCGCGACCTCGTCCTTTTCCGACGTATCGACTTCCATCACCCCGCCGAAATCGTCGTCGTGGTGGTGATCGTGCGAGGTGCCGGCGAGCTCGTCGGCCAGGCTTTCGCCCAGCTCGTCGTCGCCGACGAAATCTTCCTCACCCTCGGCGATGGCGCGCAGCGCGGCCTCTTCCTCGGCATGCGCTGCCTCTTCGGCGAGCAGCGCC
>JBJTLX010000268.1:0-20956 GCA_046063245.1 Novosphingobium sp. | reverse complement strand
GTGACCAGCGTGAAGCCGGGCGATCACGTGATCCCGCTCTACACCCCCGAATGCCGGCAGTGTAAGTCGTGCCTGTCGGGCAAGACCAATCTCTGCACGGCAATCCGGGGTGTAAAGCGGGATCACGTGATCGCCCGGCTTCACGCTGGTCACGCCCGGGCCAACCTCGCGCACGATCCCTGCGCCTTCGTGGCCAAGGACCGAAGGGAAGATCCCCTCGCTGTCGAACCCGTCGAGGGTATAGGCATCGGTGTGGCAGATCCCGGTCGCCATGATCTCGACCAGGACTTCACCGGCCTTGGGCCCTTCAAGGTCAAGCTCGACGATCTCGAGCGGCTGCTTGGCGGCAAAGGCAACTGCGGCGCGGGTCTTCATTTCTGGGCTCTCCTGGTCTTCAGCATTCGACGACATTGACGGCCAGGCCGCCAAGCGATGTTTCCTTGTACTTGGCTCGCATATCAAGCCCGGTCTGGCGCATGGTCTCGATCACCTTGTCAAGGCTGACCATGTGCGAACCATCGCCCATCATCGCCAGGCGCGAGGCATCGATCGCCTTGACCGCGCCCATGGCATTACGCTCGATACACGGGATTTGCACCAGTCCGCCGACCGGATCGCAGGTCAGGCCAAGATTGTGCTCCATCCCGATCTCGGCGGCGTTCTCGACCTGGGCGTTGCTGCCGCCGAGCGCCGCGGTAAGCCCGGCCGCGGCCATCGAGCAGGCGACCCCGACTTCGCCCTGGCAGCCGACCTCGGCCCCGGAAATCGACGCGTTCTTCTTGTACAGCGCGCCGATCGCCGCGGCGGTCAGCAGGAATATGCGGCGGGTTTCGGCGGTGCCCTGATAGCAGCGATCGTGGAAGCGCATCACCGCCGGAATGATCCCGGCGGCGCCGTTGGTCGGCGCGGTGACGACGCGGCCGCCGGCGGCATTCTCTTCGTTGACCGCCATGGCCCACAGGTTGATCCAGTCGAGCACGGCCAGAGGATCGCTGAGGTTGGCGCCTTGGCGGGCGCTGAGCTCTTCGGTCAGGCACGGTGCGCGGCGTTTGACCTTCAGTCCGCCTGGCAGCACCCCGGTCTGGCGGCAGCCGCGGTCGATCGATTCGGACATGGCCAGGGCGATGGCGTCGAGCGCCGCCTCGACCTGCTCGGCCGGCTGACGGACGCATTCGTTGGCAAAGACCAGCTCGGCAAAGCTCTTGCCGCTGCTTTCACCCAGCGCCAGCAGATCCGCGCCCGATCCGAAGTCATAGGGCAGATCGGCATGATCGCTGGCGGTGCGGCTGTTGCTGCCGGCTTCGTCCTCGTCGACGACAAAGCCGCCGCCAACCGAATAGTACATCCTGCGGGCCAGAACCGCGTCCGCTGCGTCCAGCACCGAAAAGGCCAGGGCATTGGTATGGAACGGCTGGCGCACCCGCTGGTGAAAGACCAGATCGACGGCCGGGTCGAATGCCAGCAGCCGCCCGCCGCTCAAGCTGACCGACTTGCGTTCTGCAACCGCGGCAACGATCTGCGGCACCGCATCGACATCGACCGTGGCCGGTTCGGCGCCGCACAGGCCCAGCACGATTGCCGTATCGGTCGAATGGCCCTTGCCGGTCAGCGCCAGCGAGCCGAACAGATCGACCTGCAGGCGCGTGGCGGCAGGTGGCAGGCTCTGGGTTTCCAGCCATGCGGTGAAGCGGCGCGCAGCGACCATCGGCCCGGTGGTATGCGAGCTGGACGGGCCGACCCCGATCTTGAACAGCTCGAAGGTGCTGATGCTCACAGTGGTGCCGGAACGGTTACGCACAGGGGCGGGTGCCCGGTGCCGTGCAGGAAGGTCAGCAGATCCGGGCCGGACAAGCCAAGCGTGGCGGTATTGCGCAGCGGATGCACATTGACGCGGTCGGCACTGGCCAGCCGGCTGTCGATCACGACCCGCACCAGGTTGGCCGCATCGTTGAACAGCGCCAGCGGCGTGACCGAACCGGGGGTGATGCCCAGCAGGCGTTCCATATCCTCGGCCTTGCCGAAGCTGACCTTCTTTGCGCCGATCGCGGCGGGCAGGGCTTTGAGATCGACCCGCGCGTCGTGCGGCGCGGTGACGACCCAGAACTGCCCGCCGGCGTCCTTGAGGAACAGGTTCTTGGTATGCATCCCGGGGATGGCCGCGTGCAGGCTTTCGCTTTCCTCGACGGTGAAGACAGCGTCGTGTTCGACCACGGCGAAGGCAATTCCCGCATCGTCGAGCGCCTGGAGCAGGGCCTGTTCCGCCGGCATTGCCGTCTGTCCTACTTGAACACGACGGTGCGGCTGCCGTTGAGCATCACCCGGTGTTCCAGGTGCAGCTTGACGGCGCGCGCCAGGACCCGGCTTTCGGTGTCCTGCCCTTGGGCGATCAGATCCTCGACCGTGTCGGCGTGATCGACGATCGAGACGTCCTGGGTGATGATCGGCCCCTCATCGAGGTCGGGCGTGACATAGTGCGCGGTGGCGCCGACCATCTTGACCCCGCGTTCGTAGGCGCGGTGATAGGGCTTGGCCCCCTTGAAGCCGGGCAGGAAGCTGTGGTGGATGTTGATCACCCGGCCATCCAGCTTGCGGCACAGCTGATCCGAGAGAACCTGCATGTAGCGCGCCAGGATGATCAGATCGACCTCCTGCTCTTCCGCCAGCTGCATCAGCCGGGCTTCCTGTTCCAGCTTGGTCTCGGGGGTGATCGGCAAGTGGTAGAAGGGCACGCCCTCATGCTCGGCGCGGCGCTGCCAGGTGGTGTGGTTGGAGACGACGCTGGTCACCTCCATCGGCAGCCGGTTGGTCGAGGTCCGGTAGAGCAGGTCGTTCAGGCAGTGTCCGCCCTGGCTGACCATGATCATCGCCTTGAGCTTGCGCCGCAGATCGTGGATCCGCCATTCCAGCCGGAACGCCGTGGCCACCGGGGTAAAGGCTTCGGTGAAGCTCTCGATCGTCATCGCCTGCGGTCCGCAGATCGCCACGCGCATGAAGAAGCGCCCGGTGTAGGCGTCCCCGAACTGCGAATTTTCGACGATGTTGCAATCCTGGCTGGCGATCGAATTCGCCACCGCCGCAACGATCCCCTTGCGATCCTCGGTCGCAATCAGCAGTACAAAATCGGCAGCTTTCTGCATTTTTTCCCACCCTTGTGCGCAGGCGCAACGGGCTAGCGCCCGCTCTCCTCCCGGTCCACCGAGCCCGCAGCTACATTAGTCGTTCTGATGGTAACATGTAGAAGTTGTAATCAATGGCGGAACAAATTTTACCGAACCGGAAAAATTGATGAATTGTTACTTGGATCGCGCGGCGACAGCCTTCACAGTGCCTGAATGGGATTGCGAAAGTCCCAACGGGCGCAGGGTACACATGGGGAGACCGAAATTGAAAACCAGCTGGAAAATGTCGTCGGCCGTTGTCGCTGTGGCGATGCTCGGCGCAGGCGGAGCGCCCGCTTTTGCGCAGGACGCGCAGCAGACCGCGGATGACGGCGGCATCGAACAGATCATCGTGACGGCGACACGCCGCGATGAAGCGGTCAACTCGATCCCGCTGGCGATCCAGGCGCTGGGCGGCAAGCAGCTTGAACAGCTCAACGTCACCAACTTCGAGAAGCTGGTCGAATATCTGCCTTCGGTGCGTACCGCCTCGCGCGGGCCCGGCATCTCCTCGATCTACATCCGCGGCCTGTCGACCGATACTGCCGGGTCGCAGATCCTGGGCGTTGCCGGCGTGCAGCCCAACGTCGCGCTCTATATCAATGACGCGCCGGCCTCGACCCCGGGCCGCAACCTTGACATTCACCCGACCGACATCAATCGCATCGAAGTGCTGGCCGGGCCGCAGGGCACACTGTTCGGCGCCAACGCGATGGGCGGTGCGATCCGCTACATCACCAACAAGCCCGATCTCAGCGAATTCCACGCCGGCTTCAGCGGCAATGCCGCAACCACCAAGGGCGGCGCGCCCAGCTTCGGCGTCGATGCCTTCGTCAACCTGCCGATCGTCAAGGACAAGCTGGCGGTTCGTCTGGCGGTCTACAGCGACCACCAGGGCGGCTATATCGACAACGTCGCCGGGACCTATCGCATGCCGTGGGATGCGGGTGGCCCGGGCCGCCTGCCAACCGGCAACCCGCTGCTGGTCCAGCAGGCGATCCAGTCGTGCGTCGGCGTGGCGAACTGCGTGGCCACCGCGACCGGAACCACCGGCGGGTTCCAGGTGCCGCTGCGCCGCTCGATCACCAACAACAACTTCATCGAAGACAACTACAACGACGCCAACTACAACGGTGGCCGCGCTACGCTGGCCTACCAGATCGACGAAGACTGGTCGGTCGAAGCGATGACGCTGTACCAGGAACTCAAGACCAACGGCGTGTTCGACTATGCCCCCGGGGTCGGCGATCTCAAGGTTCAGCAGTACGGTCCCAATACGCTCAAGGACACGATCAGCCTGACCACCCTGACCCTCAAGGGCCGGCTTGGCATTCTCGACCTGATCTACACCTCGTCGTATCAGGACCATCATGCGGTGCAGCAGGCCGACTATGCCAAGTACGCCAACATCGGCCTGTTCATGCCCTACTACAACTGCGACCGCGGTGTGTATTACGCGGGCTATGCCAGTTCGGCATCGACCGGCCAGACCTGCTATTCGCCGGCCAACAGCTACAAGGTCAACGACCGCAACCGGCGCTGGACCCAGGAATTCCGCATCACCACGCCGTCGGACAAGCGGGTGCGGGCAACCCTCGGCCTGTTCTACGACGTCAACCGCCTCTATGACGTGACCCAGTGGAACTATGTGCTGCCCGATGCCGGTTTCGTCTATAATCTGGCGCCGAACCCGGCGGTCAATCAGGAAATCAATGCCGGCGTCCTGCCCGGCGCGGGCTTCGTCAACACGATCCTGCGGCGCGACCGCCAGTTCTCGGTCTATGGCGAAGCATCGTTCGACATTATCCCTGACAAGCTGATCCTGACCGGCGGTGCACGCTACTACAACGAAAATGCTTCGATGTACGGCGGATCGAGCACCAGCTTCACTGGCGGCATTCGCCAGAATTGCAGCGCTGTCACGACCGATCCGGCCACCGGGCTGACCACCTGCGTCTACACCCCGCTGGCCACCCCGCCGACCGTTCTCGGCGCCAGCTCGGTGCTCTCGACCCGGCTCGCCGGGATCAACCCGACGACCTATACGGGCGTTCTGTTCAAGGGCAACCTGACCTACAAGATCGATCCGACCTCGCTGGTCTACCTGACCTATTCCGAAGGGTTCCGTCCGGGCGGCTTCAACCGCAAGGGCTGCAACAATCCGAACGGTTCGGGCGGGCTCTCGGCCGCCGCTTGCTCGGCCAACCGCGCTTATGCACCGGATAGCGTCAAGAACTACGAAATCGGCGCCAAGCTGGGGCTGCTCGATCGCAAGCTGCAGATCAACCTGGCCGCCTACATCATCGATTGGCGCGACATCCAGATTGCTGCGTTCGACCAGAACATCTCGAACCAGACCTTCGTCAACAACCTCGCCAATGCGCGGATCCACGGGATCGAGGGCGACATCACCGCGCGGCCCAGCCACGGCCTGACGCTTAGCGCCGGGTTCTCGTACAACGACACCAAGCTGACCGGCTGTTCCGCGTCCGAAGTTGCCCAGACGCTGTGCGCCCAGGGCGTCATTGCACCCGCGGGAACGCCGCTGGCGCTCAGCCCGAAGTTCCAGGGCAACGTCCGGGTGCGCTATGAATGGGAAATGGGCAGCGGTCTCAAGCCGTTCGTCCAGGCCGGGTTCCACCATGTCGGCAGCACGATCACGTCCGACCTGGTCAACGTGAACATCCTGTATGCCTGCGCCTCGCCCTATACCAATTGCGGGGTGCCATCGACCATCAACGGCGTGACCGTGAACCCGGGCGATGCGATCACCAACCTGCAGAACCAGTTCACCCAGCCGGCCTACAACACGGTCGAGGCGTCGTTCGGGTTCAGCATGGATAACTGGTCGCTGACGGTCTACGGCGATAACCTGACCAACGAACGGCCCCAGCTGTTCACCAGCGCCAACGACGGTGAAAAGCGCGTGACCACCTCGCGTCCGCAAACCTTCGGGCTGCGGGTGTCTTACAAGATGTAACGAGGCGGGGCCCGTTCCCTTCGCGGGAATGGGCCCCGACCTTCGGGTCCGGGCGAGGGCAGCGCCGACCAGCGCTGCCCTTGGTCGCGAACAGAACACATAGGGATTGGACATTTGGCGCAATCCGGCCAGATTGAACGCATGACTGCCGACACCGGAACGGAAACCCTGCCAATCGGCGCGCAAGACGAGGCAGAGCGGCTGGTCGAAGCTGCGAAGGCTGCGTTGCAAAAGGCCAGGCTGGGCGATGCGGAGCGCCTGTGCCACGACGCGCTGGAGCACGCGCCCGATCATCACGAGGCGCTCTACTTGCTGGCAGTGGTCCAGCGCATTCAGAAGCGGCCGCTCGAAGCCCTGGCCACCGCGGGCCGACTGATCGAGGCCGAACCGGGGAACGGCCGGGCCTACCAGGAACGGGGCCATTGCCTGCTCGCCCTCGGCCGCGCCGATGAGGCCTTTGCGGCCTTCCAGGACGCGGTCGCCTATAACGGCGGGCTCCTCGCCAGTTGGCGGATCCTTGCCCAGATGCATGAACGGGCTGGCCGGCAAGAGGCCGCCGCCTTTGCCCTGGCGCAAGCGGCCTATCTTGAGAGCCTGCCCGACGAATTGCAGGCCGTGGTCCGGCTGGTCCAGGAAAACCGCATCGTGAAGGCCGAGAACCTGTGCCGCGCCTTCCTGCAACGGCACGGTCACCACACCGAGGCGATGCGCCTGCTGGCCGAGATCGGCACCAAGTTCAACGCCTTTGACGAGGCCGAATTCCTGCTCGAATCCTGCATCGTGATCGAGCCGGACAATACCAACGCGCATTTCGACTACGTCAACGTGCTCAACAAGCGGCAGAAGTTTGCCGATGCGCTGGACCAGGCGCGCGCGCTGCGCAGCAAGGCCCCCGACAAACCGCAATTCGATCTGCTTTATGCCAACCAGAGCCTTGCCGTGGGTGAGTTTGACGAGGCGCTGGGGATCTATCGCCAGCAGCTTGCCCGGATGCCGGATAATCCGACCCTGCACCTGTCGATCGGGCATGCGCTCAAGACGGTCGGCCAGCAGGCCGAAGCGATCGAGGCGTACCGCGGTGCCTACCGGGTGGCGCCCGATTTCGGCGATGCCTACTGGAGCCTCGCCAATCTCAAGACCTACCGGTTCGAAGAAGACGAGATCGCGCGGATGCGCGAATACGAGGCGGCCGGATCGACCAAGCTGGTCGATCGCTATCACTTGTGTTTCGCGCTGGGCAAGGCGCTGGAGGATGGCGGCGACTATCAGGCGTCGTTCGGCTACTATGAACGGGGCAATCGGCTGAAGCGCGACGAGCTGGGCTATGACTGGCGCCGGATGAGCGCGGAAATCGCCTTGCAGCGGCAGCACTGCGATGCCGCGCTGTTCGAACGGTTCCGCGGGAGCGGGGCAGAGGCGTCCGACCCGATCTTCATCCTGGGCCTGCCGCGGGCGGGATCGACCCTGCTCGAGCAGATCCTGTCTTCGCACAGCCAGGTCGAAGGGACGATGGAACTGCCCAACATCCTGGCGCTGGCGCATCGCCTCGATGGCCGCCGCCGGGTTGGCGAAGAGGCGAACTATCCGGCCAATCTGGCGCAGCTCGATTCCGCCAGCCTGGCCGAGTTCGGCGAGGCGTTCCTGCGCGACACCCGCATCCACCGCAAGCAGGGCACGCCGTTCTTCATCGACAAGATGCCCAACAATTTCCGCCACATCGGCCTGATCCATCTGATTCTGCCCAATGCCCGGATCATCGATGCCCGCCGCGGCGCGATGGGCTGCAGCTTCAGCGGATTCAAGCAACTGTTCGCCGAGGGCCAGGAGTTCACTTACGGGCTAGAGGAAATCGGCCACTATTATCGCGATTACGTCGGCCTGATGGATCACTGGGACGCGGTCCTGCCGGGCAAGGTCCTGCGCGTGCAGTATGAGGACGTTGTCGCCGACCTGGAAACCCAGGTGCGCCGTCTATTGGATTTCTGCGGATTGCCGTTCGAACAGGCCTGCGTCGATTTTCATCGCACCGAACGCGCCGTGCGCACCGCAAGTTCGGAACAGGTGCGCCAACCCATTTTTACAAGCGGCGTCGACCAGTGGGAGAACTTCAGCCCCTATCTCGATCCGCTGCGTGACGCGCTGGGACCTGCACTGGCTTCAACCTGAGGGGAATGACGATGGCGACTGCAGCTCCGGTGAAGGCCGACGACGTTTCGACACTGGGACAGCGCTGGTACGTCCTCGTCATCATGATGCTGGCCTATACGATCAACATCGCCGATCGCTACGTCATGTCCACGGTGCTCGAACCGATCCGGCTCGAGCTCAAGCTGAGCGACAGCGGCGTCGCCTTCCTCACCGGGGTGTCGCTCGCGCTGTTCTATGTGACCATGGGCATCCCGCTGTCGTGGATCGCCGACCGCTATAACCGGCGCAATCTGCTCGCCATCTCGATTACGATCTGGTCGGCGATGACCGCGATGTGCGGGCTTGCCGCCGGCTACACCCAATTGCTGCTCGCCCGGATCGGGGTGGGCATCGGCGAGGCTGGCGGCACCCCTTCGTGCAACGCGATCGTCGCCGATTATTTCCCGGCCGATCGCCGGGCCATGGCGATGACGGTCTTTGCCCTGGGCGCGCCGATCGGGGCATGGCTTGGGGCGGATCTGGCCGGCGCCGTGGCTGCCGCCTACGATTGGCGCCACGCCTTTTTCGTCCTGGGCATTCCGGGCATCATTCTGGCGGCGCTTATCATGCTGACCGTCAAGGAACCGGCGCGCGGGCAGCTCGATGCGGTGTCCGCGCAGCCGGCCCCGCCGATCATGGAGACGCTGCGCTTCCTGTGGTCGCAGAAGGCTGCGGTTCACGGCATGATGGGCAGCGGCCTGTCGGCGCTGTGGGGCTGGGGGCTGATGTGGTTCACCCCGACCTTCATCCAGCGCACTTATCACTTCGACGTCGGCGAGGCCGGCGCGGTGGTCGGGCCGATCCATCTGATCATGGGTATCGGGGCATCGTTGCTGACCGCATGGGTGGTGGCGAAACCGGCCTATGCGGACCCGCGCAAGATCGTGCGGCTGCTGGCGGTGGTCACCGGCCTGGCCACGATCCCGTCGATCCTGGCCTATTACACCCACTCGCTGCAGGTCGCGACGGTGATGTGGTGGATCTTCATCCCGGCGATCTATTTCTACATCGGACCGGCCTTTGCGCTGTGCCAGAATCTGGCCCCGCCGCGGATGCGGGCGATGTTCATCGCCGTCTCGCTGCTGATCGCCAACGTCTTTAACCTGATCGTCGCGCCGCAGGGCGTCGGCCTGCTCAGCGATTACTTCGCGGGACCGGCCGGAGCCGACGCCGCTTCGCTGCGCCTGGCCCTGCTGGTGCTGGCGCCAACCGGGTTCTGGGCCGCGTGGCATTACTGGCGTGCCGAACGCTATATCGTGGAGGACCAGAAGCGGGCCGTGGGCTATGTCTGACGGACCGCGGAGGGCCTGACGGCTGGTTCGGACCTGCTGCAAACACGAAAATTTTTTGAACCAATGGCGCGGAATTGGCCATTTGTCCTCAAGCCCGATCACGCCCTAAGGTTGCCCGACATTGACCGCGGGAGTGAGACGGATCGCAATGCAGACACAGGCGCGCCTCGTCATCATCGGCGGCGGGATCATGGGAGCCAGTCTGCTCTACCATCTGGCCGAGCTCGGCTGGACCGATTGCATGCTGATCGAGAAGGACGAGCTGACCTCGGGATCGACCTGGCACGCCGCGGGGCAATGTCCCAGCATCACCGGCAGTTTCAACCTGGCGAAAATCCACGCCTACAGCAACGAGCTCTATCCCCAGCTTGAGGCACTGACCGGGCAATATGTCAGCTGGCACCGGTCGGGCGGCATCCGCTTTGCCACCAACGCGCGCGAACTGGCGTGGTTTCGCTACATCCACGGCTTCTCGAAGATCATCGGCTTCGACATGGAGATCATCCCACCCGAAGAGATTCGGCGGATCAATCCGTTCGTCACCACCGACGGCGTGATCGCCGGCGCGCGGACCACCAGCGACGGCCACGCCGATCCGTCGGGCATCTGCAATGCGCTGGCAATCGGTGCGAAAAACCGGGGGGCGACGATCGTCCGGCGCAACCGGGTGACCGGGCTGACCCAGCTGCCGAGCGGTGAGTGGGACGTGGCGACCGAACAGGGCACCGTCCGCGCCGAAATCGTTGTCAATGCTGCGGGCTGTTATGCCCGGCAGGTTGCCCAGATGACCGGGATCGACATTCCTGTGACCAACATGGAACATCACTACATCGTTACCGATCCGATCCCCGCCTTCATGGAGCGGGACGAGGAAATCCCGGTGATGCGCTGCCCCTATGTCTCGGGCTATTTCAGGCAGGAGCAGAAAAGCGGACTGATCGGGGTCTATGAGAATATCGGACTGGCCGAGGCCTGGGCGCCCAAGGGCATGCCCGAATGGGAATCGACCAGCGAGCTGTTCATCGACGACCTCGACCGGATCTCGAAATGGCTGGAGCGCGCGATCGAGCGGATGCCGGTATTCGGCGAAGTCGGCATCCGCCGGATCGTCAATGGTGCCATTCCGCACACCCCCGATGGCGGGCCGCTGCTCGGCCCCGCGGCGGGTCTGCGCAATTTCTGGCAATGCTGCGGCACCTCGTTCGGGATCGCCCAGGGCGGCGGATCGGGCAAGTACCTGGCCCAGTCGATCGTCTACGGCGATGCCGACATCAACATGGCCGAATTCGATCCGCGCCGCTACGGCCCCTTTGCCGACGAGGCCTACAGCCGGGCCAAGGTCTTCCTCGATTACCGGATGACCTTCACCACCCGCCCGCCGGGCGAGGAAGAGCCCGATGGCCGGCCGCAGAAGATCAGTCCGCTGTACGGCCGACTGCTGGCGGCAGGCGCGAACTATGGCGAGACCTATGGCTGGGAACGGCCCAAGTGGTTCTCGCTCGATGGCCGCACCGAAGAGCCCGGTTATCACCGCACCAACGTGTTCGAGGTGGTCGCCGTCGAAGTGAAGGCGGTCGAGCAGCGCGTCGGGGTGCTCGATCTGTCGGGCTTCGCCAAGTACGAGGTGACCGGTCCCGATGCCGAGGCCTTCCTGAACCGAATCTGCGCCAACCGTATGCCCAGGAAGCAGGGCGGGATCGCTCTGGTCCACCCGTTGTCGCGCCTTGGCCGGATCTACGGCGAAATGACCGTGACGCGGATGGCCGACGATCACTTCTACTGCCTCTCCGCCGCGGCCGCCGAGCAGCGCGACGAAGATCACCTGCACCAAAGCAAATTGCCGCACGAGGACGTCACGATCCGCAACGTCACCATGGATCGCGGTGTGCTGGTGATCAGCGGCCCGCGCAGCCGCGACGTGCTGGCAAAACTGACCGGTGCCGATCTGTCCAACGAGAGCTTCCGCTGGCTGAGCGGACAGGACATCGTGATCGCGGGCGTACCGGTGCGGGCGCTGCGGGTGTCCTATGTCGGAGAGCTTGGCTGGGAACTGCACCCCGCAATGGACGATCTCGCCGCGCTCTATGACGCCGTTTGGGCCGCCGGGCAGGAATTCGGCATCGCCAACTACGGGCTTTACGCCGTCAACGCGATGCGGATGGAAAAGGGCTACAAGGCCTGGGGCAGCGAGCTGACCAATGAGCTGACCATGATCGAGGCGGGCATGGACCGCTTCATCCAGTTCAAGAAGGACGATTTCGTCGGCAAGCAGGCCACGCTCGATGCACCGGACCGGTTCCGGATCGTTTATGGCGCGGTCGATGCGGCGAATGTCGATGTGCGCGGGGCTGAGCCTTGCATGGTCGGCGATGCCTGTATCGGGCTGACCACCTCGGGCGGCTATGGCCACCGCACCGGCAAGAGCCTGTTCTTCGCCTGCGTGCCGCTGGACCATGCCGCGCCGGGATCGACCTTCAAGATCCAGCTGCAAGGCGAACTGCGCGATGCGGTGGTGCTGGAACATCCGGCCTATGATCCCGACAACGCCAAGATGAAGGCTTGAAGGCGTGGCCGGCGAACTTCCCCGCAAGGCCCGCGTGGTCATCATCGGCGGCGGCGTGATCGGCTGCTCGATCGCCTATCACCTGACCAGGATCGGCTGGGACGATATTGTCTTGCTCGAGCGCAAGCAGCTGACCAGCGGCACCACCTGGCACGCCGCGGGACTGGTGGGCCAATTGCGCCCCTCGATCAATATGACCAAGCTCGCCAAATATACCGGCGAATTGTACCGCGGGCTGGAAGCCGAAACCGGCCAGGCGACCGGTTACCGCCAGTGCGGTTCGATCTCGATGGCGACCAATGCCGAGCGGTTCGAGGAACTGAAGCGCAGCGCCTCGATGGCCAAGGTCTTCGACCTGCCGGTCCACGTCGTGACCCCGCAAGAGATCAAGGACCTCGCCGGGATCGTCAATGTCGACGACGTGGTCGGCGGGATCCATATTCCCAGCGACGGCTACGCCAACGCGGTCGACATCACGATGGCGCTGGCCAAGGGCGCGCGCAGCGGCGGGGCGCGGATTTTCGAGAACACCAAGGTCACCCGGATCCGCCACGACGGCACCCGCGCGACCGGGGTCGATACTGTCGACGGGCCGATCGATGCCGACTACGTGGTGATCTGCGGCGGGATGTGGACCCGCGATCTGGCCGCCAGCATCGGGGTCACCGCGCCGCTGCACGCCTGCGAGCATTACTACGTGCTGTTCGAGGGCGTCGAAGGGATCGACCCGAGCCTGCCGGTACTGCGCGACTACGACTATTGCGGCTACTACAAGTACGACGCCGGCAAGCTTCTGGTCGGCGCGTTCGAGCCCAATGCCCGGCCCTGGGGCATGGAGGGGATTTCCGAGGACTTCTGCTTCGACGAAATCGCCGGCAGCTTCGAGCATTTCGAGCCGCTGCTGATGGACGCGATGCGGCGTGTGCCCGCGCTCGAAAACGCCGGCATTCTGAAATTCTTCTGCGGCCCGGAGAGCTTCACCCCGGACGTTCGCTATCACCTGGGTGAAAGCGCCGAACTCAAGGGCTGCTTTGTTGCTGCCGGTCTCAATTCGATCGGTCTGCAATCGGCCGGCGGGGTGGGCAAGGTCATGGCCGAATGGATCCGCGACGGGATCCCTCCGGCCGACCTGTGGACGGTCGATGTGCGCCGCAACCTGCCGTTCCAGAACAATCGCAAATACCTGCGCGAGCGGGTCACCGAGAGCCTCGGCCTGCTTTACGCGACGCACTACCCGTTCAAGCAGTATGAAACCGCACGCGGCGTGCGCAAATCGGCGATCCACGACCGGCTGGCAGCCGCCGGTGCCTGTTTTGGCGAGGCCTTTGGGTGGGAGCGGGCCAACTGGTATGGCGAGCCCGGCTCGAAGCCCGAATACGCATACAGTTACGGCCGCCAGAACTGGTTCGCGGCCAGCGCCGCGGAGTGCAAGGCGGTGCGCGAGGCCGTGGCGTTGTTCGACCAGTCGAGCTTTGCCAAGTTCCGCTTTGAAGGCCGTGATGCCTGCGCGGTGCTCAATCGGGTCTGCGCCAACGATGTCGACGTGGCACCGGGCAAGCTGGTCTATACCCAGTGGCTCAACGACAAGGGCGGGATCGAAGCCGACCTGACGGTGACGCGGCTCAGCCGGGACGCTTTCCTGATTGTCGGCGGGGCCGAGACCGAGACCAAGGATTTCAACTGGCTCAAACGGCATACGCCGGATGATGCCCATGCCGTGCTGACCAAAGTCACTTCGGCCATGGGGGTGCTGTCGATCATGGGGCCGAATTCGCGCGCCCTGCTGCAATCGCTGAGCCCCAACGATCTGTCCGCTGCCGCTTTCCCCTTCGCCACCAGCCAGGAAATCGAGCTGGGTTACGCGATCGTCCGCGCCTCGCGGATCACCTATGTCGGCGAACTGGGCTGGGAGCTGTATATCCCGACCGAATTCATGGCCGGCGTTTACGATGAGATCGTCGCCGCGGGGGCGGCATTCGGGCTCAGGCATGCCGGGTACCACGCGCTCAATTCGCTGCGGATGGAAAAGGCCTATCGCCACTGGGGCCACGACATCACCGATGAAGACACCCCGCTGGAAGCCGGGCTGGGCTTTGCGGTCAAGCTGGACAAGCCCGGCGGTTTCATCGGCCGCGAGGCGCTGGTGCGGCAGAAGCAGGCTGGCCTGAAGCAGCGCCTGGTCCAGTTCCTGCTCAAGTCGCCCGAGCCGATGCTCTATCACAACGAACCGATCTGGCAGGGCGGGCGGATCGCCGGCTATATCCGTTCGGGCATGTATGCGCACACGCTGGGGGCGGCCTGCGGGCTGGGCTACGTCACCGCAGCCGATGGCGGCGTGGTCGGCCCGATCGGCGCCGACGACTACGAGATCGAGATCGCCGGGGTCCGCTACCCGGCGACTGCCTCGCTCAAACCGCTTTATGACCCCACCAGTGCCCGGATCAAATTGTGATGACTGAAACGTCGACCGAGCTGATGCAGCGCCTCGCCGCCAATACCCGGGTCGGGTACAGCTTCGAGCAGGACTTCTACACCAGCGAAGCGGTGTTCAAGGCCGATTTCGAGCAGGTGATCGGGCGCAAGTGGATCGTCGCCGGGCACGTGTCCCGCGTGCCGCACAAGGGCGACTATTTCCTGTTCCGCATCGGCGCGGAACAGATCATCGTGATCCGCGAAAACGAGGACAGCGTCCGCGCGTTCTTCAATGTCTGCCGCCACCGGGGATCGACCATCTGTTCGGCCGAAAGCGGCAATGTACCGCGGCTGGTCTGCCCCTATCACGCCTGGACCTTCGGCCTCGATGGCCGGCTGCTTGCCGCGCGGCTGATGCCGGACGATTTCGACAAGGCCGCAAACGGCCTGTTCGCGTGCCATGTCCGCGTCTTTCACGGACTGATCTTCATCAACCTGAGCGAAGACGAGCCCGACGATTTCGACGCGACCTTTGGCGATATGGGGGCGATCCTGGACTATCAGGGCATCGCCGATGCGCGGATCGCCCATGCCGGCAGCTATCCCACCGACGCCAACTGGAAGCTCGTCGTCGAGAACTTCTTCGAATGCTATCACTGCGTGCCGTCGCATCCCGAATTCAGTTCGATGCACGCCGCCGAATCGATCGTTGCGGTGGGGGCAGGGCCCAGCTCCGGACCGGCCGACGCGATCGCCAGCTTCACCCCCAAGCTCAAGGCGTGGGAGGAGCGCGCGGCTGCACAAGGGCGCCCGATCGGCAATATCGACGAGACGCCGGACAGCAGCCACCTGCGTCTGTTGATGCAACGCATGAACAAGCCGGGCTGGGCTTCCGAAACGCAGGACGGAACCGCCCCCGCGCCGCTGATGGGCAAGCGCACGGCTGCCGACGGCGGGCGGATGCATCTGAGCTTCAGTCCGTTTACCCAGATCGTCGCCGACGATCATTTTGCCATCCTGTTCCAGTTCACCCCGCGATCGGCACTGCGATCGGACGTCGAGATGATCTGGCTGGTCGATGGCCGCGCCAAGGCCGATGAGGTCGACGTCGGCAAGATGATCTGGGGCTATCACGCGACGACGATGCAGGACAAAGTGATCACCGAGGCCAATCAGACCGGGATCATGTCAAACCGCTATCGCCCGGGCCGCTATTCCGATCAGGAAGGCAGCGTGATCAAGTTCCAGAAATGGTATCTGAACCAGTTCGGTCTGGCCCGCGCAGAATGACCGTTCCGGCGGTCATGCGCGGGGTCCTGCTGACCGGCAACGGCGGATTCGACCGGCTTGAACTGCGCGATGACCTTGCGGTTCCGCTGCCCGGGCCGGGCGAGGTGCTGATCAACATCGCTGCGGCCGGGGTCAACAACACCGACATCAACACGCGTATTGGCTGGTACTCAAAGGCCGTGGCCGAGCCGACCGACGTGGGCGGGGCAACAGGTATTGCCGGGGCGCAAGATGACGGCTGGTCGGGCGCGGCATTCCGGTTTCCGCGCATCCAGGGCGCGGATGCCTGCGGCCGCATCGTCGCGGTCGGCGCAGGCGTCGATCCGCGCCGGATTGGCGAGCGGGTGCTGGTCGAGCCTGTCGTTCGCGGGAATGGGCCCTTCGATGTGGTCTATTTCGGTTCGGAAGTGGACGGCGGCTTTGCCGATTATTGCCGGGTCCCCGCGGTTCACGCCCATGCCGTGCACAGCAGCCTGAGCGACGCCGAACTGGCCAGCTTCCCCTGCGCCTATTCGGCGGCAGAGAACATGCTGACGCGGATCGGACTGGCGGCAGGCGAGCGGGTGCTGATCACCGGCGCTTCGGGCGGGGTCGGGTCGGCCGCCGTCCAGCTCGCCAGGCGCCGCGGCGCAGTGGTCATCGCCATGGCTGGAAGCGACAAGGCCGAGGCGGTTCGTGCGCTGGGCGCTGCCGAGGTCATCGCGCGCGATGCCGATCTTGCGGCGCTGTTCGGACAGGACCCGTTCGATGCGGCCGTCGACGTTGTCGGCGGACCGCAGTTCGCGGCTATCCTCAAATGCCTCAGGAACGGCGGGCGCTATGCCGCCGCCGGTGCCATATCGGGGCCTTTGGTCGAACTCGACCTCAGGACGCTGTATCTCAAGGACCTGCACCTGGCCGGCTGCACCGTGCTGACGCCTGAAGTGTTTCCGAACCTGGTCGGCTATATCGAACGCGGCGAGATCGCGCCGCTGGTTGCGCAAACCTATCCGCTGTTCGACATCGTCCGCGCGCAGGAAGCGTTCCTGAGCAAGCGTCACGTCGGCAAGATCGTGCTGACGCTTTAGTCGATCGTTGCCAGCACATCCCCGATCCGCCCAACGATCTCGTCGATGTGGACCTTTTCAAGGATGAGCGGCGGGGACAGGGCGATGATGTCACCGGTAACGCGGATCAGCAGGCCGTTGTCGAAACACGTGTGGAACAGTTCCATCGCGCGCTTGCCCGGGGCGCCGGGGCGCGGCTCAAGCTCGATCCCGGCGACGATGCCGAGGTTGCGCACGTCGATCACGTGGCGCTTGCCCTTTAGGCTGTGCACCGCCTCTTCCCAATAGCCCGAAAGGTCTGCCGCACGCCCGAACAGGTTCTCGTCGCGGTAGAGATCGAGCGAGGCAATCCCGGCGGCCGCCGCCAGCGGGTGGCCCGAATAGGTATAGCCATGGAACAGCTCGATCCCGTCGGGCCCGCCTTCGACCACCGCATCGTGAATGGACCGGCTGACCGCAACCGCGCCCATCGGCACGGCGGCGTTGGTTAGGCCCTTGGCCATGGTGATGATGTCCGGCGTGACGCCCAACACCTGCGCCGCGGTCGCGCCGCCCAGCCGGCCGAACGCCGTGATCACCTCGTCGAAAATCAGGACGATGCCGTGCCGGGTGCAGATTTCGCGCAGCCGCTCGAGATACCCGACGGGCGGGATGAGAACACCGGTCGATCCGGCCATCGGCTCGACAATGACAGCGGCGATCGTCTCGGCGCCGTGCAAGGCGACGATCCGCTCGAGATCGTCGGCCAGATGCGCGCCGTGCTGCGGGCGGCCCTTGGTGAAGGCGTTGGCGGCCAGATCATGCGTGTGCGGAAGGTGGTCGACCCCGGTCAGCAGGGTGCCGAACTGGCGGCGATTGTTGACGATCCCGCCGACCGAGATCCCGCCAAAGCCGACGCCGTGATAGCCGCGTTCGCGCCCGATCAGCCGGGTCCGCGTCCCTTCGCCCCGCGCGCGCTGATAGGCCAGCGCGATCTTCAGCGCGGTATCGACCGATTCGGAGCCGGAATTGGTGAAGAAGATCCGGTCGAGCGGTTCGGGCATCAATGCCGCAAGCCGCGTCGCCAGTTCGAAGGCCAGGGGATGGGCCAGCTGGAAGGTCGGGCCGAAGTCCATCTCGCCAGCGGTCTCGCGGATTGCCTCGACGATCGGCGCCCGGCAGTGCCCGGCATTGACGCACCACAGCCCGGCCGTGCCATCCAGCACCTGCCGCCCGTCGCTGCTGGTGTAATGCATGTCCTTGGCCGACGAGAGCAGGCGCGGCGCCGCCTTGAATGCCCGGTTGGCCGTAAAGGGCATCCAGAATGCCGCGAGCGGATCGTTCTCCAATTTCATGCCCGGGCTCCCTTGGCTTGGCTTTGCGGTTGTAGCCTTCGCCGATCCGCTTGTCGTCAGCGATTGAAAAGATTGCCGCGATCGGAAAATTTCCGTTGGCGGATTGGCCCCGCGCTCAACCCGTCCCGGTGCGGCGGGCGAACCATCGCTTGGCCGCGTACCCCGCCATAAATCCGCACGTCACCGCGATGCTGGCCCACAGTTCGACCCGGTGCCCTGGCGAAAGCCCCATCAGCGCGATCACGCCGGCCATGCCGGCCATCGCGGCCCAGGTGCCATAGGGGTGAAACCACATCCGCAGCTTCAAGGCGCCGGGCGCTTCGGCCTCGAACCGGCCGCGCAGGCGCAGCTGCGCCCAGGCGATCAGCAGGTAGATGAACAGCATGATCGCACCCGACGAATTGATCAGGAAATTGAACACCCGGTCGGGCGACAGGATTGACGCGGCGAGGGCACCGTAACTGAACAGGCTGGCGATCAGGATCGCACGGGCGGGAACCCGCGCCTTGCTGAGCCTGACGCAAGCCTTCGGGGCATCGCCGTTCTGGGCCAGCCCGAACATCGCGCGGCTGGTGATATAGATTCCGGAATTGAGGCACGACAGCACCGCGACCAGGACGATGCCGTCCATCACCATGTCCGCCGCCGGATAGCCCATCACGCGCAGCGCGTGGGCAAAGGGCGAGACCCCGACGACGATCTGGTTCCAGGGCACCACCGAAACGATCATCAGGATCGACAGCACGAAGAACACCAGGATGCGGATCGAGACCGAAATGGTCATGCGCGCGATGGTCTGGGCGCCTTCGTCGGATTCGGCGGCGGCGAGGGTGGCGATCTCGGCCCCGCACAGCGAGAAGATCGTGGTTGCGACCCCGGCGAAGATCGCGGTCACGCCGGCCGGGGCGAAGCCGCCATGCGCGGTGAGATTGGCGAAAGTCGGTCCATTCGGCGACGTGATCCCGAATGCATAGGCCGCCGCGATCACGATGAATGCGATCACCGCAACCACCTTGGTCGAGGCAAACCAGAACTCGAACTCGCCGTAGGACCGGGCAGACAGCAGGTTCACCGCGGTCAGCAGGGCCATCAGGGTCACCCCGATCTGCCACACTTCGAACTGGGGGAACCAGCTGTTGATGATCTTGGCCCCGGCGATCGCCTCGACTGCGATCACCACCACCCAGAAGTACCAGTAGAGCCAGCCCACCAGATAACCCGCCCAGGGGCCGACGCCTTCACGGGCGAAGGCGGGGAAGGTCTGGACGCCCGGCATGGCCATGGCCATTTCGGAGATCATCCGCATCACCAGCAAAACGAGAAACCCGGCGAGCGCGTAGCTGACCACGGCGGCCGGTCCGATCGTGCTGATCGCGGTGGAGGAGCCGACGAACAGCCCCGCGCCGATAATCCCGCCAAAGGTTATCATCGAGACATGCCGGGCCTTGAGCGCCCGGCTAAGCTGGTCTGCGGCGCGGTCTTCGTCCATCGGTCCTGAAAGTGTCGGCAAGGTTCCCCCCCATTGCCGGCAATCGATGCCGGCCTGCGGATCATTCTTGCCGACAAACCGGGGGCAGAGCCAAGGACAAAACGACACGCGAGGGACTGGTCGGGTTCTAATCCTAGATATTAGAATGGCCGATAGTGAGCCCGGATCGGCTTTTGACAGTTGTCGCTGCGCCGGGTTGGCTGACATAGCGCGTGGTCTTCGGGAACAATCGGGCAGCTAAAATGAAATCGACGGCCAGAGCAGTGGTGATCGGCGGCGGCGTCGTCGGGGTCTCTACGCTGTACCACCTTGCCAAGCTGGGCTGGACGGATTCGATCCTGCTCGAGCGCAAGGAGCTGACATCGGGATCGACTTGGCATGCCGCCGGGCTGCTGCCGCTGTTCAACCTCAGCTATTCGGTGGGCAAGCTGCACCAGTATTCGGTTGAGCTGTACCCCAGCCTTGAAGCGGAGACCGAACTCAACGTCGGGTTCTCGCGCGTCAGCAATATCCGCCTGGCAACCACGCGTGACCGGCTGGACGAATATCATTACTACGCCGGGGTCGCCAAGACGATCGGGGTCGACGTCAACTTCCTGACCGCCGAGCAGGTCAAGGAAATCTGGCCGCTGTGCAACACCGATGGGGTGATCGGCGCGATTCAGCATCCCGAAGATGGCTATATCCAGCCTGCCGACCTGACCCAGGCGCTGGCCAAGGGCGCGCGCCAGCGCGGCGCGACGATCCATCGCAACACCACGGTGACCGGCATCACCCAGCTGCCCTCGGGCGAATGGCTGGTCTCGACCGACCAGGGCGACATCACCTGCGAACATGTGATCTCCTGTTCGGGCAATTTCGCCCGCCAGACCGGGGCGATGGTCGGCCTTGACATTCCGGTGATCCCGGTCGAGCACCAGTACATCGTCACCGAGCAGCATCCCGCAATCATGGAGCGCAAGCGCCAGGGCCTGCCCGAGATGGGCGTGCTGCGCGAATCCGATGCGAGCTACTACATGCGCGAGGAAGCCGGCGGGCTGCTGCTGGGGCCCTATGAAGTCGGCGCGCCGGCCTGCTATGTCGATGGTCCGGCCGCCAACAGCGAGTACGAGCTGTTCCCCGACGCGCTGGAACGGCTTGAGCCCTATGTGCTGGCGGCGATGGAGCACGTGCCGGCCTTCGGCGAAGGCGGCATCAAGAAGGTC
>JBJTLX010000267.1:0-5970 GCA_046063245.1 Novosphingobium sp. | reverse complement strand
CGAGCGGATGGTCATGACATTGGACAGCGCGATCCAGCGGGTGTCGTCGATGCTGGGCGTGGCGATCGACTGGATGGACTTGCGCGATTTCCTGCCCCCGGCGCAGGATAGCTGGGCCAATCCCCAGTTGCGCAAGTCGGCGCTGGCCTCCAGCTTCGTCGCGGCGCTGGAACTGGCCCGCACCGGCAAGGCCGAACTGGCGCAGGAGCAGACTTTCGGACCGCTGCGGCTGAAGGCGTTGCGGCCATGACCGATCCTGGCCTGGCCTCCGATGATCCCGACGATCTGGTGCGGGCGGTCGAGGCGACGTTGTTCGCGGCGGAGCAGCCGCTGACCATCGATCAGATTTCCGCGCACCTCGGCCGGGAAGAGGTGCGCCCCGCGCTGGCGGAGCTACAGCGCCACTATGCCGGGCGCGGCATCCATATGGTCGAACGGGGCAAGCGCTGGCATTTCGAAACCGCGCCCGATCTGGCGCACCTGCTCCGCCGCGAAAAGGAAGAGGTGCGCCGTCTGTCGCGCGCGGCGACCGAGGTGCTGGCGATCGTCGCCTATCACGAACCGGTCAGCCGCGCCGAGATCGAGGCGATCCGCGGGGTGCAGACCGCCAAGGGCACGCTCGACGTGCTGATGGAAGCGGGCTGGGTGCGGATCGTCGGCCGGCGCGAGGTGCCGGGGCGTCCGGTAATCTATGCCACCACGCCCGATTTCCTCACCCATTTCGGCCTCGACAGCCGACGCGACCTGCCCGGCATCGACGAACTGCGCGCCGCCGGGCTGCTCGATCCGGTCGAGGACGCCCTGGCCGCGGCGATGGAGGTGCCGGGCGAGGCGGCTGACGCGGCGGCCGATACGGAAAGCGATACCGAAGAGGCCGATTGACTGGCAATGCGCCCCGACATGGCCTAAATGAGCATCAAAGCAGGGGCCCCCAGGGCCGCGTTGCCCGGTAATTCAGGAGTTTCCCATGGGTCTGTCGCTTCCGCATCTGGTCATCCTCGCGCTGGTCGTGCTGGTGCTGTTCGGCCGCGGCCGCATTTCCGAAATGATGGGCGATTTCGGCAAGGGCATCAAAAGTTTCAAGGAAGGCATGACCGAAGAGGTCAAGCCGGGCGCCGCCGCCGTGCCGCCGGCGCAGCAGATTCCGCCGCCGTCGCCGACCGGTCAGGCCACGTTGAACGGCGAAACGACGATCGATTCGTCCAGCACCAAGCCGCAGCAATAGCCGCAGTGGCGGCAGGACCGCGCCATGTTCGACATCGGCTGGGATGAAATGCTGCTGACGGCGATCGTCGCGATCATCGTCATCGGGCCCAAGGATCTGCCGCGCGCGCTGCGCACCGCGGGCCAGTGGATCGGCAAGATCCGCCGCGTCTCGGGCCATTTCCGCACCGGCATCGAAACCATGATCCGCGAGGCCGAGCTCGAAGAGCTGGAAAAGGAATGGCGCGAAAAGAACGCCGAGGTGATGTCGGCCCATCCGCCCGGATCGGCCAGCGCCGAAGCTGCGCTGATCGGACCCGATCCCGGCGCTGCGCCGGTGATGGCGCCGCTGCCCGCCCCGGCAGAGAGCGAAGCGCCTGAACTCCCGCTGTCCGCGCCGAAGGCCCAGTGATGGCATTCCAGATCCGCGACATCGACGAGAGCCAGGCCCCGCTGCTCGATCACCTGATCGAACTGCGCACCCGGCTGCTGCGCGCCATCGCCGCGCTGGCGGCGGCGTTCTGCGTATGCCTGTATTTTTCGGATGCGATCCTGGGCTTCCTGGTCCAGCCACTGATCCGCGCCGGGCAGAACGAGCTGATCTATACCAAGCTTTACGAAGCCTTCTTCGTTGAGCTGAAAGTGTCGCTGTTCGGCGCGTTCTGCCTGGCCTTCCCGGTGATCGCCAACCAGCTGTGGGCCTTCGTCGCGCCGGGGCTATACGCCAAGGAGAAGAAGGCGTTCCTGCCGTTCCTGGTCGCCACCCCGGTGCTGTTCACGATGGGCGCGGCGCTGGCCTATTACGTGGTCATGCCCACCGCGTTCCGCTGGATGCTGGGCTTCGAGGGCAACAAGGGCGGCCTGCAATTGAAGGCCTTGCCCGCCACCGGGGACTACCTCGGGCTGGTGATGCAGTTCATCCTGGCCTTCGGGATCAGCTTTCTGCTGCCGGTGCTGCTGCTGCTGCTCAACCGCGCGGGAATTGTCAGTCGCCAGCAGCTGGCGGGCATGCGCCGCTATGTGATTGTCGCGATCACCGCAGTCGCGGCGATCATCACCCCGCCCGACGTGGTCAGCCAGCTGATGCTGCTGGTGCCGATGCTGCTGCTGTTCGAAGGCTCGCTGATCGTGATGCGTCTGGGCGAGCGGGGGCTAGAGACCGCAAATGGGGACGCGAAATCCGGCGAAGGTGTGCTTTGACGTGTGTGGCGGGCATTTCGCGGCGCAAAAGTCGAAGCCACCTCTGGTTAATCGGCTGAATGGTCTTAATCTCTTTGAATGTGAAAAGGTCTAGGGTAAGCAACCCATGAGCAGAGCTAAGAACAGTCGGGGGGCAGCATCGATGACCGGAAAGTCGCACGGCTTCATGGTGCGTGACGGCGCAGCAGGTGCTGGCCTGGATTCACGTCCCAAGGGCCGGGCCGCGCCCTCGGCTCCGCTTCGCGCCAAGGCTGGCAGTGAAATACTTCCTGCAATCGAAGTCAAATCCTTGCCGCGATCCGGTGCAGGCAAGCGCCACGCGCCGATCACCGTGAGCGAGGTTGAAGCACGTCATCTCAGGCAGATTGTCGGCGCGCTGGCCAACGGCACAACGCCGGCCCGGCGGCGGATCACCCTGTTTGCCTTGAACCGGCTGTTCGCATTGCCCGCGGCCATATTGGCCCAGCTCCGCCAGCGCAGAGGTCAATCCACAGACATGTCTCGCTGATCCGGTCTGGGGGCAGACTTGGTTCGCACGTTCGTAAGACTTCGCGGTGTACTCGTGCGCGGCAAGGCAGTGCCGCAGCAGCCTATTGCGCTTTACGAGATCGCGTCGAGCTATTCCGACCAGGTCGAAGCAGAACGGGAAAAGCTCGATCAGCGCCTGGCGGAATGCTCGCGCGTGGTTCGCGGTTCGGAACCGAAGATCGAACGAATCATGGCTGAATTGCAGAGCTTCGATCGTTTCAAGAATCGTCTCAAGCGCTTGTGCAAGACCAGGGGTTTCGCGTATTTGCCTGGCGTCGCAGATGAAAGCGGCCGGATCATTCCGGGCGTGCACAAGCTTGTGATCAAGCCGTGGGAGGGGTATTTCCACGTCAGCAACGACGGCCGTTCGGTGACGGCGCTAACCTTTTCGCGCGGTTCCTCGGCCGACAATGTCGCCAGGCTGGCCGGTCTGATCGCCGGCAAGGATACAAAGCCATGATCAAACGGTTGTGGGCCTTCATTTCAACCGGGCAGGCCTATGGCACCTTGGCGACCATCGCGATCCTCGTTTCGCTATTCGGCCTACCGTTTGCGGTTGCGATGAACGATCCGAGCCATGGCGGTCGGGGTGGTGCGATTGGCTGCGCGATCACCTTTTTCCTGCTGTTTCTGGGCAAATCGACCCCGATCGATGCGTTGGAGCGTCCCAGTCGCGACGGCGACGATGTCCTTGGCGAGGCCAAGCCCGCCACCGAAGCGGAAATCATCGACCAGTTGCATCGTCTCAAGAAACAGGTCCTGGGCCTGCGCGCTTCAAGCGCGGCGCTGCTCGACGGGGCCGAACGGGAACGGTTCTATGTCCTGGTGGCCAGCCTGTTCTGCACGTTGATGTGGGGTTTTGGGGACATCTTTGCGAAGTGGCTGATCCAAGGCATCTAGCGAACGCGACTATTGGCGAAAGACACTACTTCGCTGCATCCCACACTAATTGCCCGCCGACCCAGGTCTGCAGCACCTTGGTGGCGCGCACATCTGACGGGCTGACCAGCATCGGATCGCGGTCGACCAGCAGGAAATCGGCGCGCTGGCCGCGGGTCAGGCGGCCGAAGCGGCCTTCGCCGAACCCGGCGTAAGCCGCGTCGTCCGTGTATCCCGCCAGCGCCTGTTCGCGGGTGACGCGCTCCTGCGGCTGCCAGCCGCCCTGCGGCTCACCGTCCGGGCCCTGCCGGGTAATCGCCGCGGCGAAACCGGCCCAGGGATCGGGCAGCTCGACCGGGGCGTCCGAACCGAAAGCCAGCCGCCCGCCGGTCTTGAGGATCGAATTCCACGCATAGGCGCCGCTCAGCCGGTTCGGGCCCAGTCGCGCCTCGGCCATCAGGCGGTCGCTGGTTTCATGGACCGGCTGCATCGAGGCGATGACATTGCCCTTGGCGAAGCGCGGAATATCGGCCGGATCGAGGATCTGCGCATGTTCGATCCGCCAGCGCCGGTCACCCTTGTAGGTCTGGGCCAGTTCTTCATAGGCGGACAGCACCGCGGCATTGGCCTCGTCGCCGATGGCGTGAACCGCAATCTGGAAATGGTCGAAGGCGGCGCGGCTCATCATGTTCTTGAGCGCGGTATCCTGGGTGATGCGCAGGCCCTTGGCACCCGGGCTGTCGCTGTAGGGCAGTTTGAGGCTGGCCCCGCGTGAACCCAGCGCGCCGTCGGCGTAGAGCTTGACCCCGTTGAGCCGCAGCTTGTCGTCATAGAGCCACGGGCTGGGGCCAGGCCCGCCGATCAGCGCCATGTTGTCGATCCCGGCGGCATAGCTCATGATCCGCACCCGCAGCGCGCCCGTATCGCCGGCACGGCGGAAGGCCTGCCAGTCTTCGATGCTGGTGCCCATGTCGGCGGCCGCGGTGACGCCGTATTTCAGCAGGATTTCCTGCGCCTTGCCCAGCGCGACGTCGCGGTCTTCGGGGCGGGGCGGGGGCACGGCGTTGCCGACCAGGTTCATCGCGTTGTCGACGAAGATGCCGCTGGGCTTGCCAAGATTTCCCGCCGTAAAAGCTGACCGAACCTTGGTGCCCGGCTTGGCGGACAGGGCCGGGCCCTTGCCCGGTGCGGCAGTCGCAGGTGCCGCCGCGCTCAACCCCAGGCGGATGATCTGGCCGCCGGCCGGATCCTTGCTGGCCGCGGTAATGCCCGCAGCGGCCATGGCGCGGCTGTTGGCCCAGCCGGCGTGGCCATCTACCCGCTCGAGCCAGACCGGGCGATCGCCGACCACCGCATCGAGTTCGGCGGCAGTGGGGAAGCGGCCCAGCTTCCACAGTTCCTGGTTCCAGCCGCGGCCCAGGATCCACGGCCGGTCCGGATGCGCCGCGGCATAGGCGGCGATCAGCGCCTGCGCCTGCGCCAGCGAGGTGGTCTCCGACAGGTCGAGCGTCAGCGCGCCAAAGCCCAGCCCCATGATGTGGGCATGGGCATCGATCATCCCCGGCATCAGCACGCGGCCCTTGCCGTCGACCATATAGTCGACCTTGGCCGGGCGCTTGTCGCTGCGGTGGAAGACCTGGACGATCCGCCCGTCATTGCCGATCAGCAGCCCGGTAAAGCGTTCGACCTGGCCTTTTTCGTCCAGGGTCAGCCCATCGACATTGTCGACCAGGGTGTCGGCCAGGGCGGGGCTCGCGATGGCGAGAATTGCCGCAGCAGCCAGAAAACGGAACTTCATGCCTTACCCTTTCGCGGAAGAACGCGGACCAGCGCAGAGGTATCCTGCCGTCCGCCGCCGATCGCCTGAACCTGGGCATAGATCTGGTCGATCTGCGCCGCCACCGGCAGCGAGACCCCGATGGAGCGGCCTTCGTCCAGCGCCAGACCCATGTCCTTGCGCATCCAGTCGACAGCAAAGCCGAAGTCGAATTCATCCTTGGCCATCGTGTGCCAGCGGTTGTCCATCTGCCAGCTTTGCGCCGCGCCGCCCGAAATCGATTCGTAGACCTTATCGAGATCAAGGTGGGCCGACTGGGCAAAGCGCAGCGCTTCCGACAGGCTGGCGATGATCCCGGCAAAGGCGATCTGGTTGACCATCTT
>JBJTLX010000266.1:0-11917 GCA_046063245.1 Novosphingobium sp. | reverse complement strand
GCAACCGGCTTCCGCATAGGACAGCCGATGGGCGCATTTCCGCGGCTTGAGCTCCCTGCCGAGGACGCCTGATGCTGATCGATTCGCACTGTCACCTCGAATACAAGGGTCTGGTCGAAGATCAGGCCGGGGTGCTGGCGCGGGCCCGCGCGGCGGGGGTGGGGGGCTTCCTCTCGATTTCGACCCGCCAGCGCGAATGGGACCAGGTGATCGCCACGACCGAGCGCGAGAGCGATGTCTGGGCCAGCGTCGGGATCCACCCGCACGAGGCCGATGGCCATGCCGACCTGGGCGAAGCCGCATTGCTCTCCGCGACCGAACACCCCCGGGTGATCGCGATCGGCGAAACCGGGCTCGATTACTACTACGACCATTCCGACCGCGCAACCCAGCGGGCGCTGTTCCGCCGGCACATCGCCGTGGCGCGGCAGACCGGACTGCCGCTGATCATCCATACCCGCGATGCCGAGGACGATACCGCCGCAATCCTGACCGACGAAATGGCGCAGGGCGCCTATCCCGCGCTGATTCACTGCTTTACCGCATCGGCCGGGTTTGCCCGGACAGTGCTCGACCTGGGGCTGACCGTCTCAATTTCCGGGATCGTTACGTTCAAGAATGCCAAGGACTTGCAGGCGATCGCTGCGGAGATACCGGAGGACCGCCTGCTGGTCGAAACCGACGCGCCGTTCCTGGCGCCGGTGCCGCACCGCGGCCGGGTCTGCGAGCCTTCATTCGTCGCGGATACCGCCGCGTTCGTGGCGGGCCTGCGCGGTGTCTCGCCTGCTGCGCTGGCCGAAACCACCACGCGCAATTTCGCCCGGCTGTTCGGCAAGGCCGGCCTGTGAAGCTGCTCATGCTGGGCAGCGGCACCTCGACCGGGGTGCCCCGGATCGGCAACGACTGGGGCCTGTGCGATCCCGCCGAGCCCAGGAACCGCCGCAGCCGGGTGTCGATCATCGTCGAAAGCAATGCCGGTCAGCGCCTGCTGGTGGATACGTCCACCGATTTGCGCGCCCAGCTGCTGGCCAACGGCATCGACCGGCTCGACGCGGTGTTCTGGACCCACGATCACGCCGATCACTGCCACGGCATCGATGACCTGCGCCCGCTGCGCTATGGCCGCGCCGGGCCGATCCCGGGCTATGCCGCCAGCGAAACCGTGCGGCGGCTGCGCCAGCGCTTCGGCTACGTCTTTGCCGGGCAATTTGGCTATCATACCCTGGTCGAACTCGACACGCTGGACCGGCTGCGGATGTGCATGGGCTTTGGCATCGCCAGCTGCCAGATGCCGCACGGACCGGCGCAGAGCACCGCGTTTCGCTTCGATTGTGATGGCAAGACAATCGGCTATGCGACGGACTTCAGCGAGATTACGCGCGAGATGGTCGATCTGTTCTCAGGCACCGATCTGCTGGTGGTCGATTGCCTGCGGCGCGAACCGCATCCCACGCACGCGCATCTCGCCATGGCACTCGAACTGATCGAGGCTTGCCGGGTGGGCACCGCGGTGCTGACCCATCTCGACAAGTCGATGGACTATGCCACCGTGTCGGCCGAGGTGCCGGCGCATGTCCTGGTCGGCTATGACGGATTGGAGCTGGCGGCATGAATGGCAGCGAAATGAGCCTGGCGATCGTCGCGATCATCCTGGTCCTGATCATCAATGGCCGCGCGCTGGCGGCGCAGCGGCTGCCGCGCAAGCGGATGATCAGCATGGGGCTGATCTGGATCGGGATCATCGTGGTCGTCGCCGCGGCGGCGCGCTTTTTCACCGGATAGGCCCCCTTCGGTCATGCCTGATGTTAACATAATATATATTATCAATCTGATATGACGGAACCGGCCATGCCCCCTCTCGACCGCCTTCTCGCGATCATGGCGCGGCTGCGCGATCCGCAGCGCGGCTGCGACTGGGACCTGGCGCAGTCCTTCGCGACGATTGCGCCCTATACGATCGAGGAGGCCTATGAGGTTGCCGACGCGATCGAGCGCGGCGACATGGCGGCGCTCAAGGACGAGCTTGGCGATCTGCTGCTGCAGGTCGTGTTCCATGCCCGCATGGCCGAGGAAGCCGGCCTGTTCGATTTCGCCGCGGTTGCCGCTGCGATCAGCGTCAAGATGGAAGCGCGCCATCCGCACATCTTCGCCGGCACTGCGCCTGGCGACGACGCGCGCGAGGAACGCTGGGAACGGATCAAGGCCGATGAACGCGCCGCCAAAGGCGCAACCAGCGCGCTGGACGGCGTCGCCCTCGCCCTGCCCGCCCTGATGCGTGCGGAAAAGCTGCAGAAGCGTGCCGCCCGCCAGGGTTTCGACTGGCTCGACCGCGAAGGCCCTGCGGACAAGCTGGTCGAGGAAATCGGCGAACTTGCCGCCGCCGGAACAGACGAGGAACGCATCGAGGAGGCCGGCGACCTGCTGTTTGCTGCGGTGAATGTCGCACGCGCCTATGGCGTGGCGGCGGAAGATGCCTTGCGCGCCGCCAACCTGAAATTCGAGCGTCGCTTCCGCGCGATGGAAGCCCTGGCGTCGCACCAGGGCACGGCATTTTCCGCGCTTTCGCTCGAACAGCAGGAAGCCCTGTGGACCGACGTCAAGGCATCAGAGCCGGGTAAAACGCCCTAGCTCACGCGGTTCGAGCCGCACCGCGACCCGGCGCAGCGGTCCGCGCGCATCGTCGCCGGCATCGTCTTCGGAAACCACTTCGCCGTGGGCATGGAGCCAGGCCAGGCGTTGCCCGTCGCTCAGCGGCAGGATGAACGTGTGGAGCCGCGCGCCCTGGGTCAGCAGCTTTCCGGCCGCCTCGAGCAGCCCGTCGCAGCCCTGCCCGGTCAGCGCCGAAAGCGGGACGATCACCTCGTCCGGGTGGAGCGCAATCTGTTCGGCCAGCTCGGCGGCGCGTTCGGCATCGAGCAGGTCCCACTTGTTCCAGGCCTCGACGATCGGGATCATCGCGGTATCGCCCTCGCCGCCCAGCAGGCCCAGATCGGCGAGAATGGCCAGCACTTCGTTCTTCTGCGCCTGGCTGTCGGGGTTGGCGATGTCGCGGACGTGGACGATGACATCTGCCGCGGTCACCTCTTCCAGCGTCGCGCGGAATGCGGCGACCAGCTGGGTCGGCAGGTCGGAAATGAACCCGACGGTGTCGGACAGGATCGCCTTGTCCACACCGGGCAGGCGGATCCGCCGCATGGTCGGATCGAGCGTGGCGAAGAGCAGGTCTTCGGCCATCACGTCGGCCCCGGTCAGGCGGTTGAACAGGGTCGATTTGCCGGCGTTGGTATAGCCGACCAGCGCGATCACCGGCCACGGCGCCTTTTCGCGCCGGCTGCGGTGCAAGCCGCGGGTGCGGCGGACCTGATCGAGCTCTTTGCGCAGCCGCGCCATCCGGTCGCGGATCATGCGCCGGTCGGCCTCGATCTGGGTTTCGCCAGGCCCGCCAAGGAAGCCGAAGCCGCCGCGCTGGCGTTCCAGGTGGGTCCAGCTGCGGACCAGACGGCCGGCCTGATAATCGAGGTGCGCCAGCTCGACCTGCAGCCGGCCCTCGGCGGTGGCGGCGCGCTCGCCGAAAATCTCGAGGATCAGCCCGGTCCGGTCGATCACCTTGCGCTTCAGCTTGTCTTCGAGATTGCGCTGCTGGATCGCGGTGAGCGAACCGTCGACGATCAGCAGCTCGGCATCGCCCTGGTTGCAGGCCACGTCGATGTTCTGGATCTGCCCTTCCCCGAACAGTGTCCCGGCGCGCGCCTCGCGAATCGGAATGGTCAGGGCGTCGACCACCTCAAGCCCGATCGCCAGCGCCAGTCCGCGCGCTTCTTCGAGCCGCGCGGCGGTATCGATCGACGCCGCGCCGCGCCCCCGGAACTCGGGGTAGACGACAAGGGCGCGGGCGCCGCGGGCTACGTCTTCACGGTTGTCGTCAAGGAAACTCAGCTGGCATCACCTTCATCGCCGTCCCAGCCTTCGCCGGTCAGATCGACCGGGCTGAGCGGCTGGATCGTCGAAACCGCGTGCTTGTAGGCCAGCTGGACGAAGCCTTCGCGCTCCAGCAGCATGCAGAACAGATCATAGGCGGCAACGCGGCCCTGCAGCATCACCCCGTTGACCAGGAACATGGTGACCTGCACGCCCGAGGAACGGACGCTGGAGAGGAACACGTCCTGGAGCAGGCGGACCTTCTTGCCGCCCTCGCCGGTGCCGCCGAACTGGCGCACATCGACCGGCTGGCTGGGCATGATGGTCGAAACGGCGTGCTTGTAGACCAGCTGCGACTGGCCATCGCGGCGCAGCAGAATCGAAAAATTGTCGAACCAGGTGACGATGCCCTGCAACTTGACGCCCTTGACCAGGAACATGGTCACCGGGGTCTTGTTCTTGCGCAGCAGGTTGAGGAACTGGTCCTGCAGGTTCTGGCCCTTGGCCGGTGCCGGAGCGGGGGTGGATGCGGTGTCGATCATCGGCGCGGCCTCTGCGCTATCTTCGGCTTCTGCTTTGGCCGAACGCGGGCGCGCCGTCAGGGTGCGGGAAGTCATCATTGGGCTCCTTCTTGTTGGCGGCCGCTGCTGCGGTCCGCATTCAGGCCGCACCGCTGGGGTGCGAACCGGGTCATTGCCGGGTTCTCTTTACCGTTTCGCGGCGGCTTCGTAAACGACTTCGTCGCGGCCGGCTCTAGGCCTCCTCCAGCTCGCTTTCCTCACCGTCCTTGCCGCCGACCATGCCGAGCAGCTTGAGCTTGCGATGCAGCGCCGAGCGTTCCATCCCGATGAACGCCGCGGTGCGCGAAATGTTGCCGGAAAAGCGGCGAATCTGCACCCGCAGGTATTCGCGTTCGAAATTCTCGCGCGCTTCGCGCAGCGGCACCCCCATCAGCGAGGGCATGCCGCTGTCATTACCGATCCGGCCGCTCGCCACCTCGGGCGGGAGCATATCGGTCACGATCCGCCCCAGCTTGTCGCGCGGGGTCAGAATGATCGTGCGTTCGACCACGTTGCGCAGCTGGCGCACGTTGCCGGGCCACTCATAGCTTTGCAGCGCGGCCATCGCCTCGATCGCCACTTCGGGCGCGGCAACCCCCTGGTCGGCGGCAAAACGGGCAAAGAAATGGTCCGCCAGCGCCGGAATGTCCTCGCGTCGCTCGGCCAGCGACGGGATCGCCACGGGCACCACGTTGAGGCGGTAGAACAGGTCCTCACGAAAACGCCGCTCGGCAATCTCGCGCTCGAGATCGCGCGCGGTCGAGGAAACCACCCGCACATCGACGCGGATCTGGCGGTGCCCGCCAACCCGGACGAAGGCCTGTTCGGTCAGCACCCGCAGGATCCGGGCCTGGGTCGACAGCGGCATGTCGGCGACCTCGTCGAGGTAGAGCGTGCCGCCGTCGGCCATCTCGAGCAGCCCGGCGCGGACCAGTTTGCCGCCCTGTTCTTCGCCGAACAGTTCCTGCTCGAACCGTTCGGGGGTGATCCGCGCCGAATTGACCGTCACGAAAGCGCTGCCGGCGCGCGGGCTCCAGCTGTGCAGCAGCCGCGCGGCAACCTCCTTGCCGGCCCCGGCGGGCCCGCTGATCAGCAGGCTGCTGCCGGTGTTTGCGACCCGTTTTAGCGTGGCGCGCACCGCGTTGATCGCGGTGCTGTTGCCGGTGAACTCGTCCGAGGTGACAAAGCCTTCGCGCAGCCGCGCGTTCTCGCGCCGCAGCCGTTCGGTCTCGGTCGCGCGGGCGACCAGCAGCAGCAGCCGCTCAGCCTCGAACGGCTTTTCGATGAAGTCCATCGCCCCGCGCCCGATCGCCGAAACCGCGGTGTCGATGTTGCCGTGGCCGGAAAAGATGATCACCGGCAGTTCGGGCTCGCGCAGCTTGATCGCGTCGAGCACTTCAAGCCCGTCCATCGGGCTGCCGTGGAGCCAGACGTCGAGCAGGACCAGGCTGGGCCGACGCTCGTCGATCATCGCCAGCGCCGAGGTGCTGTCCCCGGCGGTGCGGCATTCATAGCCTTCGTCGCTCAGCACCCCGGCAACGAGGTCGCGGATGTCGCGCTCGTCGTCGACGATCAGGATATCGAGGGCCATAGTATTTCCTTCGGCAGGTCTGTTCGCATGGTCATTCCGCGGCTTCGGATTTGGTCTGGGTGGACAGCGGATCGCGGGCAAAGCGCAGGCAGATCACCGCGCCATCGGTTTCGCCGGGGGCGAAGCTCATTTCGCCGCCGTGCTCCTCGACGATCTTGTTGACGATCGCCAGACCCAGCCCGGTGCCCTTTTCGCGGGTGGTGACATAGGGTTCGGCGATCCGCTCGCGGTCCAGCGGCAGGCCGATGCCATTGTCGGCGATCCGCACCACCACATCCTCGTTGGATCCGGACAGCGTCACGGCGATCTGTCCGCGATAGTCGGTATCGGCAACCTTTTGCCGTGCTTCGACCGCCTCGACCGCGTTCTTGAGGACGTTGGTCATCGCCTGGCCGAACTGGTGGCGATCGCAGGCGATGATCCCGATGTCGCCAGGTGCCGAGAAGGCAAAATTGATGTCGGGCCGCGCGACTTCCTGGAGGAACAGCGCCTGGCGGGCCAGATCGACCGGATCTTCGCCGCGGAACACCGGTTTGGGCAGCCGGGCGAAGCTGGAGAACTCGTCGACCCTTCGGAGCAGATCGCCGACCTGGCGGATGATCGTCCCGGTCAGCTCCTCGAACAGCGCAGCATCGGCGGTGACCAGCTTGGTATAGCGCCGCTTGAGCCGTTCGGTGGCGAGCTGGATCGGGGTCAGCGGGTTCTTGATCTCGTGCGCGATGCGGCGGGCGACGTCGGACCAGGCGGCCTGACGCTGGTCGAGCAATTGCCGGGTGATGTCCTCGAAGGTGATGACATGGCCGCTCGGCTCGCGGGTGGTCTTGACCGCCAGGGTCAGCAATTCGCTGCCGCGGGCATATTGCACCACCCCGCCCTGGCGGCCGCTTTCGGCCAGGCCCGCCAGCTGCGGCGCAATATCGACCAGCATCTGCCCGACCGGCGGCGGCGAATCCTTGTCGAGCAGCAGCTTATGCGCCGATCCGTTGACCAGCAGGATGGTCCCGTCGGGCGCGGTCGAGATCACCCCGGCGGTGACCGAGTCGAGCACCGCCTCGATGAAGGCGCGGCGATCGTCGAGCTGCTGGTTGGCCCCGACCAGCGCCTGGGTCTGGCGCTCGAGCTGCTGGGTCATGCGGTTGAAGGCGCGGTTGAGCAGGCCGATCTCGTCGGCCCCGCGGCGCGCCTCGATCCGCATCGAGAAATTGCCCGAGCCAACCTGGCGGGCGGCATCGACCAGATCGTAAAGCGGCTTCACCTGGCGATCGGCGAAGCGCAGCGCGAACCACACCGACAGCCCGACCAGGGCCAGGCTGGCGATGAACAGCAGGATGTTGAAACGCAATTGCTGGATTCGCGCGCGCTTGGTCAGCTGGTCATAGGCGCGGACGATGTTCTCGGCCTGGCTGGTCGAAAGCAGATCGGATTTGCGCGAGGCGTAGAGGTATGTCCCGGTGCGCCGGTCGATCGGGGTGACCGCACGGATCGAATTCGAGGTCGTGCTGATGACGATGTCGACGCCCTGGTCGAGCTGGCGGATTGCGTCGCCCGAAATCTCCGACAGGGGTGCCTCGCCGCGGGTGAAGGCGGTCTTGTGCAGCACGCCGTCGGCGCCCTTCTGGAGGATCGTGGTTTCGTTGATCTTGCGGTTAAGCACCTGATACAGATAGTAATCGCGGAAATCCTGGCTGGCGATCGGGGTCCGCGTCATCTCGTCGCGCAGGTCCGCGGCCATGGCCAGGCTGTCGTACTTCAGCTCGTTCTGCGACTGCGCCGAATAGCCCCGCGCCAGGTTGTTGGCGTTTTCCAGCAGCCCGCGCGAGCTGTCGGAAAACCAGAACTCGACCCCCGACTGAAACAGGAACGAGGCGAACACCACCACCAGCAGCGTCGGCACCGCCGAGATCATCGAGAAAAAGAACACCAGGCGGACGTGCATCCCCCCGCCCCCGGCGAGCTGTTCGGAGCGGCGCAAGGCCAGGTAGCGGCCGATCAGCACGATGATCGCCATCGCCGGAACCAGTGTGCCGACCAGCAGCACCGCGGTAAGATTGGACGGCACCAGCTGGCCGCGCGCGTCCTGTGCCGACAGGGCGAACCAGGTGACAACCGTCATCGCCAGGAAGGCGGCCACCGACAGCACGAACATGACGACGAAGAAGTTTGCACGGCGCGCGGCGATCTGGACGCGGCGCCACCAGCGGGGCCACGCCTGATTGCCAACAGGGTTGCTCAGCAACTGCATCGTTGCCCAGTTACAACACCCCTGTTGCAGTCTTGCAAGGCTTTTCCGACGAGTTGCGCTCAGCCCGGGCGAACGACGTCGAGCGGATCGATTCCGAGTTCGTGGAGGCGCTTGCGCAGGGTGTTGCGATTGATCCCCAGGACCTGCGCCGCGCGCAGCTGATTGCCGCCGGTGCGGCGCAGGACTGCGACGAACAAGGGCTTCTCGAAGGCCGCCAGCGCGGCGTCATAGATCAGCCCCGGCGGCGGCGCGGTCCGTTCGAGCCAGTCCGGCACGACGCTGTCCAGAGAGGCCGAAGGTGCGTTACCCTCGTCGCGCGATGTCGCCGCCAGCAGCGGCTGCACCGCCGCGGCATCGATCGTGTCCTCGCGCGCCAGCAGGGCGAGGCGGTAGATGAAATTGCGCAGTTCGCGCACATTGCCGCGCCACGGCTGCTGCGCGATCAGGGCGGCGGCATCGTCCGACAGGCCATGCCGCGGCAGCCCCTCGCCCGCGGCAAGCGCCAGGAAATGCCGCGCCAGAGCGGCGATGTCGTCGGCGCGATCGCGCAGCGGCGGCAAGGTGATTGGGACGACGTTGAGGCGGTAATAGAGGTCTTCGCGGAACGTGCCGGCGGCGATCATCGGTTCGAGATCGCGGTTGGTCGCCGCTACGATGCGGACGTCGACCTTGATCTCCTCGCGCCCGCCGACCCGGCGAATCGCCCCCGATTGCAGCGCGCGCAGCAGCCGGGTCTGGGCCTGCATCGGCATGTCGCCGATCTCGTCGAGGAACAGCGTCCCGCCCTCGGCCTGTTCGAACTTGCCGATATGGCGCGCGACCGCGCCGGTAAAGGCGCCCTTCTCGTGTCCGAACAGCTCGCTTTCGATCAGCTCGCCGGGGATCGCCGCGGTGTTGACCGCCACGAACGGCCCGGCCTTGCGCTGGCCGAGCTGGTGGATCGCCTCGGCCACCAGTTCCTTGCCGGTCCCGCTTTCGCCCAGCACCAGCACGGTCAGATCGTTGCGCAACACCCGCGTGATCATGCGGTAGACCGCCTGCATCGGCGCGCTGCGCCCGACCAGCGGCAAGCCCGCCACCGGTGCATCGTCGCTTGGAATACTGCGGGCGGCATTGCTGCCCACCGCCTGGCGCACGGTCCGCGCCAGCTCGTCGATGTCGAAGGGCTTGGGAAAGTACTCGAACGCCCCGGTGTCGCTGGCGCGCACCGCGGTATCGAGCGTGTTCTGTGCCGAGAGGATGATGATCGGCATGTCGGGCGCGGCGCGGCGCACGGCTCCGATCGTCTCGATCCCGTCACCGTCGGTCAGCATCACGTCGGTGACCAGCGCGTCATAGCGATCCAGGCCGAGCAGCCGGTCTCGCTCGGCCACGCTGTCGCAGCGGGTCACGGCAAAGCCCTCGGCCTCGAGCGCGGCGGTGATGACGATCGCGATCGAGGCGTCGTCTTCGACCAGCAGGACGCTCATGCCGCCTGCTCCCGCGCGCGGCTTTTGCCGCTATTGGCCATCGGCAAATGGACGCGGAAGTGAGTCGTTCCGGCCTGCTCGTCGCGGTCGTGCGTGATCCGCCCGTTCATGTCGCGCACCAATCGCCGGACCAACGCCAGGCCCAGGCCCTGCCCACTCTTCTTCGAAGTCACGAAGGGTTCGAACACATGCTCGCGCAGGGTCGGATCGATCCCGGGCCCGTTGTCGCTGACCCGCAGTTCGATCGGCAAGCGCACCGGCGCGCCATCGGCGCCGTGATGCAGCTGCAGCCCGCTGGCAAAGCGGGTGCGCACGGTGATCGCGGGGCTGCGCGCATCGCGGCAGGCATCGGCGGCATTGGCAATCAGGTTGAGCGTGACCTGGACCAGTGCGTCGACATTGCCGCTGACCAACGGCAGCGAGGGATCGAACTCCTCGGCGATCGGCGGGGCCTTGCCGCCGGCCTCGATCACCGCCTTGGCCCGGCGGATCGCCTCGTGCAGGTTGCACGGGGCCAGGTCGGGCGCGGAGCGGCGCGACAGGGTCTGCATCTGGTCGATCAGCTTGGCGATCCGGTCGACCTCGTCGGCGATCAGCGTGGTCATCGCGCGGTCGTTGCCGTCGAGCTTGCGCCCGAGCAGCTGCGCTGCGCCGCGGATCCCGGCCAGCGGGTTTTTGATCTCGTGGGCCAGGATCGCCGGCGCGCGCAGCGCCCCTTCCTCGCCCCGCGCGGCATTGTCGCGCATCGCCTCGGCCCCGCCGATGTCGTGCAGGCTCAGCACCTGCCAGCCGGGCTGATCGACCAGCGGCGCCGCGATCACGTCGATCCGCCGCGTGCCTTGCCCGGCGATCGTGACGTCGCTCGCCCGGGCCGAGACATTGGCGTCGGTCTCCTGCAGGCGTTCGGCCAGCAGCGGCTCCTCGAAGGTCATCAGCGCCGCCAGCGGGCGGCCCTTGAGCCGCCGCAGGCTTTGCCCGAACAGCTGCTCGGCGGCGGGATTGGCGCCCGCGACGACCTGTCCCGGCGCGAGCAGGACCACGGCCAGCGGCAGGCTGGACAATTGCCGCTGCGCATCCATCGCTCAGGCCGCCTGCCGGTCGAGGAACGGCGCGTAGAAGTCTTGCAACTGGCGCATCACTTCGCGCGGATCGTCGACGAAGTTGACCATGTTGCGGAACGTGGCCGAGCCGTGGAGCCCGCGGGTGTACCAGGCCAGGTGCTTGCGCGCCATCTTGACCCCGGTGTCCTCGCCGTAGAGGTCGAGCATCCAGGCATAGTGCTCCAGGATCAGATCGAGCTGCTGTTGCAGCGTCGGATCGGCCATTTGCTGGCCGGTCCTGAGCCAGTGCATGATCTGGGCGAGCAGCCACGGCCGGCCATAAGCGCCGCGCCCGATCATCACCCCGTCGGTCCCCGACTGTTCCAGCGCGGTGGCCGTATCCGCAATCCCGCAGATGTCGCCGTTGACGATCACCGGGATCGACACCGCGTCCTTGACCCTGCGGACGAAGCCCCAGTCGGCGCTGCCCTTGTACATCTGGTTGCGGGTGCGGCCGTGGACGGTGATCATCTGCGCGCCGAGATCCTGCGCGATCCGCGCCAGTTCGGGGGCGTTGAGGCTGTCGTGGCACCAGCCCATGCGCATCTTGACCGTGACCGGAACCTTGACCGCCTTGACCGTCGCCTCGATCAGGCTGGCGGCGAGCTTCAGGTCGCGCATCAGCGCCGAACCGGCGTCGCCGCTGGTCACCTTGCGCACCGGGCAGCCCATGTTGATGTCGACGATGGCTGCGCCGCGATCCTCGACCAGCTTTGCCGCCTCGGCCATCTCCGCCGGCGCGCAGCCGACCAGCTGCATCGATACCGGCTCTTCCGCCGGATCCCACGCCGCCTTTTGCAGCGACTGGCGGGTTTCGCGGATCATCGCCGGGGAAGCGATCATCTCAGTGACATTCAGCCCAGACCCAAACCGCCGCACCAGTTTGCGGAACGGCATGTCGGTAACGCCGGTCATTGGCGCCAATATAACCGGGCAATCGACGGCGACCGGACCGACCGAAATCGGCCTGAGAGGAGGTGGAGCGGGAAGCATGGGTGTCACTGTGCCTAAAATTTAGGCAGCGCTTAGTGGATTGC
>JBJTLX010000020.1:0-4331 GCA_046063245.1 Novosphingobium sp. | reverse complement strand
AGCAGCAGTTCGGTCAGGGCGAAGACCCACTTGTGCTCCACCCCTACGAAGGGAAGGTAAGAAATGCCCCCGACAATCGACAGGCTGGACAGGACGAAGTTGAAGGTCATCCCGCCGCGGTACGCGTCCGACAGGTGGGCGGAGACACCGTCGCTCCAGGCGAAGCGCTGCATCACTTCGCTGCCGACCTTGCCGATCAGCGCGTGGTCGGCGCCGGGCAGGGCGTCGGCCTGCTTCAGGAATGCCGCTCCCTGGCCGGCAAGAAAGTCGGAGGGTTGTTCATAGCGCTGGCGCAGCCGGCGAAACCGCTGGCGCAGGGTGGTGCCGCCGAACAGCGCCTCGACCCGGCGATAGGCGTGCGACAAGGGGTTGCTGGCATCGCGCCAGCGCTCGCGCGACAAGGCGGTGAACCCTGGCTGGCCGTCGTCCGAGCCCGGGTCGAGCGCGTCCTGGACCAGGCTGTTCAGCGCCTCGAAGCGGCCTTCGCAGTCGGGCGCATTGCCGACCGTGGCCAGCGCCTCTGGCGCCAGCAGGATGCGCCAGTCGTTGGGCGCGGTCGGATTGATCCATACCACGGGCGAGCCAAGCTCGAGCGCGACGGCAATGGTATGGCCGGTCCCGCCGACATGCGCGGTCGTCGCGCCGTCCCACACCGCGATCAGCAGATCCGATTGCTCGATCAGGATACGTCCGGCGAGTGCCACCCGGCGCGAACACTCTGCGGCAAACAGCGACGCCATCGCGCCGTCGTGAGGATTGTCCAGCTTGTGCAGGAACAGCGCGGTGACGGCGTCGTCGGCATCGGCCAGGCCCAGGACCTGCGCCTGATCGGACAGCTCGCGGATCGCGGCGGCGTGCGATTGGGTTAGCCCTTCGGTCGCATCCTCGCCCGCCAGCAGGCGGCGCGCATCGGCCGGATCGGTGGTCAGCGAATTGATCGCGCGGTTGAGCCGGCGTCCGAAGGGAAGCGGCGCGACCAGTTCATAGCCGCGCTCCAGCCCCATCAGGCTGGCCATGCGGTCGGTCCCGTCGGCCAGCAGTGTGTGCAGCCGGGTGGCGGCAAACGGGCCGACATGCACGGCGCTGGGTGCGCTCTGGCGGGCGTGATCGATCAGGTCGAGGATCTGGGTCAGCGTCGCGGCGATCGCCGCCTCGTTCGCGGCAAAGGCGGCGTGGCCTGCCCGGTGCCCGGTCACGCCCAGTGCCAGGCGGACTTGGGGAGGCGGCGGCGGAGGAACTTTGGCGGGTCGCATTGCCCGCTTGTGTGCAGGACTTCACGCCGCGCCGCAAGGTGTGCCGGCGTTCCTGCGCCGGTCTGGCGAATGCGGCGGTCGGGTCAGGAAGGTGGTGGACGCACTAGGGCTCGAACCTAGGACCCGCTGATTAAGAGTCAGCTGCTCTACCAACTGAGCTATGCGTCCACACGGGCGGTACTCCGCGAGGCCCGAATCGTCGGGAGCGCCCCCTATAGCGATCTGCCGCGCGCTGGGAAGGGGGCACGGCGCACTTTTTTAGCTGCCGAGCGATCCGTCGCGGCGGCTCCAGCGATTGACCGCCATCAGCACGCCGATGCAGATCATGTTGGTCATCATTGCCGATCCGCCGTGGCTGATCCACGGCAGCGGAATGCCGACCACCGGAGCCAGGCCCAGCACCATCATGGTGTTGATCGCCATGTAGAAGAAGATGGTGAAGGTCATCCCCGCGGCGAGCAGGCTGGAGAAACGGTCGGGCGCGTTCTGCGCCACTTTCATCCCCCAGCGAAAGGTCCACAGGAACACCGCGAGGACGAAGATGCCGCCGATCAGGCCCCATTCCTCGGCCATGGTGGCAAAGGCGAAGTCGGTCTGGGCCTCGGGCAGATAGTCGAGGTGGCTCTGGCTTCCGTGGCCGAAACCCTTGCCCCAGAACCCGCCCGAACCGATCGCGATCTTCGACTGGGTGATGTGATAGCCCTTGCACAGCGGATCGCTTTCGGGATCGAGGAAGACCAGCACGCGGTCGCGCTGATAGCCGTGGAGCAGGGTGAAGAAGGCCAGCGGCGCCGCCACCGCGATCGCGCCGCCCGCGCTCAGGAACCACCACATCGGCAGTCCGGCCAGGAATACCACCACCGCCGCGCCGGCGACAATCGACAGCCCGGTGCCAAGATCGGGCTGAAGGATGACCAGCAGCGCCGGCACCCCGACGATCCCGCCCAGCGGCACCAGCACCCGCCACGACCGGGTCATGCCCGGCGGCATCATGGCAAAGAACTTGGCGAGGGCGAGGATGATCGCCGGTTTCATCAGTTCCGAGGGTTGCAGCTGCATGAAGCCGACGTCGAGCCAGCGTTGGCTGCCGCCGCGTACCGCGCCCAGTAGCTCGACCAGCACCAGCAGGACGATCAGCACGCCGTAGGCCGGGAAGGCGGCCCACTTGAAGAACTCCTTCGACATCCGCGAGATGACGAAGGCCATGACCAGGAAGACGGCGAAGTGGATTTCGTGGCGCAGCGCCCACGGCTTGAGGTGCCCGCCCGCCGCCGAATAGAGCACGACCGAGCCGAAGGTGTTGAGCGCGAACAGGGGCAGGATGATCCCCCAGGGCTCGCGCGCGATTGTGGCGGGGACCAGACTGCGTGCCATCAGGGGGTCGCCTCGGCGCTGGGGACGGCGATGGGCGCGGGTGACCCCGTCGCCGGGGCGGCAGGGGCCGGCGCTGTGCCGGTTTCAGGCACCGCCGGGACCGCAGCGGCCTCGCCGCGCTCGGCGTCGGTGTTGATCGCCTCGGTATCGACCGCGGCCTGGCTGGCATCGGCCCCGGTGATCGCCTTGGCCACCGTCTCGTCGCTGCCGACCTTGGGCGCAGACGAGCCGTACTGCGCGGCATAGGCCCGGTACTTGGCCTGCATCCGCTGGGTCGGGGTGCCGCCCCACTGCTTTTCCAGCGTGTGGAGCGTGTCGAGCGCGGCCGCCGGATCGAACAGGAAGGTCATCACGTCGCGCGCGATCGGTGCAGCGGCGCGGGCCCCGAAGGTGCCGTGCTCGACCACCACGGCCATGGCATATTTCGGCGCTTCGGACGGGGCGAAGCAGACGAACAGCGAATGGTCGCGCGATTTCCACGCGCCGCCGCCGCCGCGCGCGGTCAGACGGCGGACCTGGGCCGTCCCGGTCTTGCCCGACATGGTGATATTGCCGACCTTGAGCTTGCTGGCGCCGGCCGTGCCCGACCCGTTGACCACGCGGAACATCCCGTCATGGGTGACGGCCAACTGTTCCGCGGTGAATGGCAGCGCCGGGCCCGGCGGCTTGATCTGGCCGAACAGCAGCGAGGGGACCAGGTTCTTGCCGCTGGCGATGCGCGCGGTCATCACCGCCAGCTGGAGCGGCGAGACCGAGACATAGCCCTGGCCGATCGAGGCGTTGAGCGAATCCGCCGCGGTCCATTCCTGTTTGTAGCGGCGCATCTTCCACGCCGCGTCGGGAATGGTGCCATAGCGCTGGCGGGTGCCGGGCAGGTCGAATTCCTGCCCCAGCCCCAGCATCTTGGCCATCGGCGCGATGGCATCGTAACCGACGCGGTGCGACATCGACCAGAAATAGGTGTTGCAGCTGCGTTCGATCGCGGTGCGCATGTCGACCGAGCCGTGCACCGCGTCGCAGCGGAAAAAGCGGTTGCCGAGGCGGTAGCCACCCGGGCAGGAAATCCGCTCTTCCGGGTCGATCCCGTGGGTCTGCAGCGCCAGCGTCGCCATCGGCTTCATCGTCGATCCGGGGGGATAGAGCCCGCGCACCGACTTGTTGAGCAGCGGGATATGGTCATCCTCGTTGAGCATCTTCCACTCGATCCGGCCGATCCCGTCGGAAAAGGTGTTGGGATCGTAACTGGGCATCGAGGTCATGGTGAGGATCTCGCCGGTTTGGACGTCGATAACCACCACCGCCGCGGATTCCAGCCCGATGCGTCGCGCGGCATAGTCCTGCAGCTGGGCGTTGACCGTCAGCTTGAGGATGCCGCCGGGCACGTCCTCGCGCATCTCCAGATCGCGGACGATCTTGCCGCTGGCGGTCACCTCGGCGCGGCGGGCGCCGGGGACGCCGCGCAGCATCGTCTCGAAGTCCTTTTCCAGCCCGTCCTTGCCGATCTTGAAGCCCGGGGTGATCAGCAGCGGGTTCTTGTCCTTCTCATAGTCGTCGGCCGAAGCCGGGCCGACATAGCCGATCAGGTGGCCGACCGAAGGGCCGGTCTCGTACCACCGCGAAAACCCCCGCTGGGCCATCACACCGGGCATGTCGGGCAAACGCACGCTGACCGCGGCGAAGGCGTCCCAGTCCAGCCCCGAGGCA
>JBJTLX010000265.1:0-3243 GCA_046063245.1 Novosphingobium sp. | reverse complement strand
GCCATTCACCGCTGCCAGCGCCACGCCGTCATCGCCGATCAGCGCGGCGCCGCGGTCGATCAGGGCCAGGGCCAGGCTGGACTTGCCGGACCCCGGCGCGCCTTCGATCAGCACGCCGCGGCCGCCAATCGCCACTGCGGTCGCCTGGTGCAGCACGCTCATACCTCTTCCTCCTGGTCGAGCGGCAGTTCGACCAGCAGGCATGCGCCGGGCGTGCGATCGTCGCGGCCGGTGGCGATCAGCGTGCCGTCATGCGCCGCCACGATGGTCCGCGCGATCGCCAGGCCCAGCCCCGAATGACTCCCGAAGTCCTCGTCGGACGGCCGCAGCGAATGAAAGCGTTCGAACACCATGTCACGCTCTTCGGCCGGAATCCCGGGGCCGTGGTCCTGCACCGCCAGCCGGACGTGGTCGTCCATGCGTTCCAGCGTCACGTCGACCGCGCCGCCGGGGGGCGAGAAGGATACCGCGTTGTCGACCAGGTTCTGCAGCACGCGTTCCAGCCGAGCCGGGTCGCCCGGGACGACGAACGGCCCCGGCCCCAGCGGCGTGACCCGGACGCTGCGCCCGGCGTTGAGCCCGCGTTCCGCGCGCGCCCCGACCAGCGCCTCGGCCAGCGCCTCAAGATTTACGGCGACGAAGCGCGTCCGGCTAAGCTCGGCATCGATCCGGCTGGCCTCGGCGATTTCGGTCACCAGCCGGTCGATCCGGCGCACGTCGTGCTCGGCGATCCCGGTCAGCTGCTGGCGCAGCGCCGGATCGTCAACCTTGCCCAGCGTCTCGATCGCGCTGCGCAACGATGCGAGCGGGTTCTTGATCTCGTGCGCGACATCGGCGGCGAAGGTCTCGACCGCGTCGATCCGGTGACGCAGCGCCAGGGTCATGTCGGACAGCGCGCGGGCGAGCAGGCCGATCTCGTCGCCGCGTTCGGGCAGCCGCGGCACCACAACCTCGCGGTCGCGGCCCAGCCGCACCCGCACCGCGGCGCGGACCAGCGCACGCAGCGGCTGGACGATGGTTCGCGCCAGATAGAGCGAGAGCTGGATCGAGATGATCAGGGTCACCGCGATGACGATCGCCAGGGTGCTGCGCGCGTCGCGGATGTCCTGGGTGATGTCGCGGGCATTGCGCGTGGTCAGCAGCATTTCCCCGCGCACCCCGACCGGCGCGGCGACGTTGATCACCGGGGTTTCGTCAGGCGCGGCGCGCTGTAGCACCCAGGTCCGCCCGGTGGCCTTGGCCGCGGCCAGTTCGGGCCAGGCCTCGACATTGTCGGCCGCGGGATCGTGGTAGGCGGGGACCGGGGTGGTACCCAGGATGAAGTTCATTCCGCGGTCGATCCGCCGCGCGGCCTGCAGCAGGAATGGCTCGCTGGCGGGATCGACGAAGACATAGGCCGGGCCGGAAACCCGGTCGCTATCGAGGATCAGCGCGCCTTGCGAATTGTACAGCCGCAGCCGCAGATCCTGATCGCCGCTGACCCGCCCGAACAGCGCCTTGCGCCCGGCAATCGGGGTCTCGGCCAGCCCGTCGGCGGTGATTTCGGCCTCGGCCCGGGCCAGCTTGAAGCGCACCTCGAGCAGCTGCTTGCGGTACGAATCGAGGTAGAACAGGCTGCCGGCGAGCAGCCCCAGCGCGATGATGTTGACCGCCAGGATCCGCACCGTCAGCGAGGTCCGCCGGGTCCAGACCCGCCGCCGCCTGCCGGGATCTCGTGCTGCCTCAGCCATCGGTGAAGGAATAGCCCGCACCGTACAGCGTCTCGATCGCGCCAAAGCCGGGATCGACGCTGCGGAACTTGCGGCGCAGGCGCTTGATATGGCTGTCGATGGTCCGGTCATCGACGAAGACATCGTCGCTGTAGGCGGCATCCATCAGCTGGTTGCGGCTCTTGATCACGCCGGGGCGGCTGGCCAGCGCCTCAAGGATCAGGAACTCGGTCACGGTCAGCGACACCGGCTGGTCGTCCCACAGCACCTGATGGCGCTGCTGGTCCATTTCCAGTCGGCCGCGGCGGATCGCTTCGTTCGGCGTCGCAGCATCGGCGGTGCCTGCGTCGGCCCGCGGCAATTCGCTGCGCCGCAGGATCGCGCGGATCCGGGCGATCAGCAGGCGCTGGCTGAACGGCTTGGCGATATAATCGTCGGCGCCCAGCGCCAGGCCCAGCGCCTCGTCCGGTTCCTCGTCCTTGCTGGTCAAGAAGATCACCGGCAGCGCGCTTTTGGCGCGCAGCTGCTGGAGCAGTTCCAGCCCGTCCATGCGCGGCATCTTGATGTCGAACACCGCCAGGTCGGGCGGGTTGTCGAGCAGGGCCTTGAGCGCGGTCTCACCGTCCGAATAGACCCGCGTCGCAAAGCCTTCGGCCTGCAGCGCGATCGACACCGTGGTCAGGATGTTGCGATCGTCGTCGACCAGCGCGATCGTCTGCCGGGCGGCGGGCGGGGCAAAGGGGGCGGCGGGCTCGGTCATCCGGGCACCGGGCTAGCCGCTTGCGCCGCGGGTGGCAATCGGCAGGGCGCGCCCGGGTGCCTGTCCGCCGGTATCATCCGGCGTGCCATTTGACGGAATCGATGCGCTGCACTATGCGCCGGTCCGACTCTCTGCATAGGTATGCAGGCCACACCCGCCGGATGCTTTGTGCGGCGGGGCAAACGCTTACGGAGAAGACCTTGACCGCATCGCTTTCCTACCCGCTGGACAAGCAGGGCATTGCCACTAGCGCCACGATCCATGCCAATCTTGGCACCCCGGCGCTGGTCGAGCATGCGATCGCGCGCGGCGAGGGCAAGCTGACCCGCCACGGCGCGCTGCTGGTCGATACCGGCAAGTTCACCGGGCGCAGCGTCAAGGACAAATACATCGTCCGCGACGCGGTGACCGAAGGCACGATCAACTGGGGCGCGATCAACCAGCCGATGACCGGCGAGCACTGGGCCAATCTCAAGGCCGATTTCATGGCCGCGCTGACCGGCCAGGAAGAGCTTTACGTGGCCGACCTGTTCGGTGGATCGCAGGCGGAGTACCGGGTCAACGTGCGGGTCATCACCCAGATGGCGTGGCACAGCCTGTTCGTCCGGACCCTGCTGATGCGCCCCACGGCGGACGAACTGGCCGGCTTCACGCCCGAATACACGATCATCAACCTGCCCAGCTTCAAGGCGAATCCGGAACGCCACGGCTGCCGCAGCGACACGGTGATCGCGGTGAACTTCACCGAAAAGCTGATCCTGATCGGCAACACCG
>JBJTLX010000264.1:0-5915 GCA_046063245.1 Novosphingobium sp. | reverse complement strand
CGCCCCAGCCCATGACCCAGCTTGCCCAGCCCGCATCGCTCGATGCGCCCAGCCTGACCATCGACGATGTCCGCGCCGCGGCGCAGCGGATTGCCGGGTCCGTGGTCCGCACCGATTGCGATCACAGCCGCACGCTGAGCGAGATCACCGGGGCGGAGATCTGGCTCAAGTTCGAAAACCTGCAGTTCACTGCGGCCTACAAGGAACGCGGCGCGCTCAATGCGCTGCTCCACCTGTCGGACGAGCAGCGCGCCCGCGGGGTGATCGCGGCATCGGCCGGCAACCACGCCCAGGGGCTGAGCTATCACGGCACCCGGCTGGGCATTCCGGTGACCATCGTCATGCCGCGCCCGACCCCGACGGTGAAGGTGATGCAGACCGAATCGGTCGGCGGCAAGGTGGTGCTCCACGGTGAGAGCTTCGACGATGCCTATGCCCATGCCCGCCAGCTCGAGGGCGAGCTGGGGCTGACCTTTGTCCACCCCTTCGACGATCCGCTGATCGCCGCCGGGCAGGGCACCGTGGCGCTGGAAATGCTCGCCGATGTGCCCGAACTCGATACGCTGGTGATCCCGGTCGGCGGGGGCGGGCTCGCCGCGGGGATGGGCACGGCGGCTCGGGCGCTGCGCCCCGGCATCAAGCTGATCGGGGTCGAGGCCGAGCTGTTTCCCTCGATGTACAACCGGCTCAAGGGCACCCAGTATCCCAGCGGCGGCGATACCCTGGCCGAAGGGATCGCGGTCAAGGAACCGGGCGAGTTCACCAGCAAGGTTCTTGCCCAGGTGCTCGACGATTTCCTGCTGGTCAGCGAAGCCCAGATCGAAACCGCGCTGGCGCTGCTGCTGCAGATCGAAAAGACCGTGGTCGAAGGCGCGGGCGCCGCCGGCCTTGCCGCGGTGATGGCCCATCCCGAAGTGTTCAAGGGCCGCAAGGTCGGGATCGTGCTGACCGGCGGCAATATCGACACCCGTCTGCTCGCCAACGTGCTGCTGCGCGATCTTGCCCGCTCGGGCCGCCTCGCCCGGCTGCGGCTGACCCTGCAGGACCGCCCCGGCGCGCTGTTCAAGGTGATGGAAGAGTTCGACCGCCACAACGTCAACATCATCGAGATCTACCACCAGCGGATCTTCACTCACCTGCCCGCCAAGGGCCTGATCACCGACATCGAATGCGAAGCGCGCGACAAGGAGCAGCTCGACAAGCTGGTCGCGGCGCTGCGGGCCAAGGGCTACGAGGTGGATTCGGTGGAGCTGGGTTGAGGCGCCGCAACGAGAACAAAGCCGGGCCCTGGCACCGCTGCCGACCGGGCTGTGCAAATTCACGGCCCGTTTACCACCTTTCGTGGTTAAAAGACTTTCAACAACGCAATCGCAGAGGCATAGTGCACCGGTAACCCAGCCTTAAGGATGTTGCGTTTTCGTGACGGCACCCGTTCGCTTCCCCAGATTTTTCGTGACGAGCGCGGCGCCGTGCCCCTATCTGCCGGGGCGCAGCGAACGCAAGGTGTTCACTGAGCTCAAGGGCCCGCATGCCGACCAGCTCAACGATGCGCTGGGCCGGATCGGGTTCCGCCGCAGCCAGACCGTGGCCTATCGACCGTCCTGCCTCGATTGCAGCGCCTGCGTTTCGGTCCGCGTCGTCGCGGGTGAGTTCCGCCCCTCGTCGACCCAGAAGCGCACGCTCAAGGCCAATTCCGACCTGGTCGCCACCCAGTGCCGCCCGTGGTCGACGGTCGAACAGTTCGAGCTGCTCCAGCGCTACCTCGCCCACCGCCACCCCGGCGGCGGCATGGCCAATATGGATGAGGTCGATTTTGCCGACATGGTCGAGCATACCCCGGTCGACACCTGCATCACCGAATACCGCGAGCCGACCGCCGACGGCACCCCTGGCCGGCTGGTCGGTGCCTGCCTGACCGATCGCCAGGGCGACGGACTGTCGATGATCTACAGTTTCTACGAGCCTGAAAATACGGCGCGCGAGGGGCTGGGCAACTACATCATCCTCGATCACATCCGCCGCGCTGCCGATGAAGGTCTGCCCTATGTCTACCTCGGCTACTGGGTCGATGGTTCGGTGAGGATGCAGTACAAGGTCCGCTATCGTCCGCTCGAACGGCTGGGCCGCGATGGCTGGAGCCGGATCGGCGAGGACGAGCAGGACCGCCTGATTTCCGCCGCTGCGCGCCTGCGCCGCGAGGATGCCCTGCCGCTCGACGGTCTGACCAAGGACGGTGCCCACGGCGGGCACGACCAGTACCGGGTTGAAGTCTAGGCTTTCACGCCTGCCATAACGTATCTGTCGAACCAGTGCGCCGCCAGCGCCCCGGCCAGCTGCGCCGCGATGAAGCCTGGCACGCTTGACGGGGCGATCCCGGCGAAACTGTCGCTGAGGCTGCGCGCAATCGTGATCGCCGGGTTGGCGAAGCTGGTCGACGAGGTGAACCAGTAGGCGGCGGCGATGTACAGCGCGACGCTGGCCGGTACGGCCTGCGGGCGATGCCGCGACGTCAGCAGGATCGTGGTGACAAGGCCGAAGGTGGCGATGCCCTCGCCCAGCCATTGCCCCGGCCCGGTGCGCAGGTGCTGCGACACCTGCAGAACCGGCAGGTCGAACATCGCATGGGCGATCCACACCCCCAGGATCCCGCCGGTCAACTGCGCGGCCAGGTACGCGGCGAACCCGGACCAGGTCGCCTCGCCGCGCAGGCGCATCACCAGCGTCACCGCCGGGTTGAACTGCGCGCCCGACACCGGCCCCAGCATGGCGATCAGCACGAACAGCATCGCCGCCGTGGCCAGGGTATTGCCCAGCAACGCCACCGCGACGTTTGCGCCCGCCAGCTGCTCGGCCATGATGCCCGAACCGACCACGGTGGCGAACAGGAAGAAGCTGCCGAGCGCCTCGGCCGCCAGCCGCTGCCTCATTGCGCCTGGGCCTGCGCGGTTGCACCGGCTTCGGCGCCGATGGCGCGGACCTGGCGCTGCAGGCTCATTTCATCGAGCGCCGACAGCGGCAGCGCGACCAGCAGGTCGATCCGCCGCCGCAGATAGCGCAGCGCGTCGAGGAAGGCCTGACGCTGACCGGGGCCTTCGACCGCGGCTGGATCTTCGATCCCCCAATGCGCGGTGATCGGCTTGCCCGGCCAGACCGGGCAGGTTTCCCCCGCCGCGCTGTCGCAGACGGTGATGATCAGGTCGATCTCGGGCGCACCGGGAAGGGCAAATTCGTCCCAGCTTTTCGAGCGGAAGCCCTCATGGGCAAAGCCGAAGTCGCGCAGCACCTCCAGCGCCATCGGGTGCGGTTCGCCCTTGGGCTGGCTGCCGGCGCTGAACGCGGCAAAGCGCCCGCCGCCATCCTTGCCCAGGACGGCTTCGGCCAGGATCGAGCGCGCCGAATTGCCGGTGCACAGGAACAGCACGTTGAAGGGGCGCGCGGCCATCAGCAGCATCCCCCGGTCACCGCCGGCGCGGCCGTCTGCGGGGCGCAGCACGCCCCTGCCGCGGCATTGGCCGAGGCCAGCTGCTCCAGCTCTGGCCCGGCGCCATAGACGGTCGCCGCGCCGCTGGTCAGGAAGGCTTCCCAGACCACGCCGTCGGGATCGGCGATCCAGCTTTTCTCGGACTTGGCATAACAGCAGGTCGTCGTGCCTTCTTCCAGCACCGGCCGCCCGGCGGCTTCGAGCGCGCTATAAACCTGCGCCAGCTCGTCCTGATCCTCGACCTGCAGGCCCAGATGCTCGACGCCCTTGGCGGCGCCGCATTTCTGCGAGATCGCGAAATTGACCCGCGGATCATCGAGCATCCACTTGGCGTAATCGGGCTTGGTCACGCTGGGCGGCGCGCCGAACAGCCCCGAATAGAACGCGCTCGACTGATCAAGGTCGCTGACCCCGACGTGGACGTGAAAGCGCTTCATGCGACATGCCTTTCGCTGGTCGCCGCGCAGCTCGCCCCGGCGCAGCAGTTTTCGGTGAGGAAGGCGAGCAGCCCGTTCATCGCGGCATAGTCCGCGGCATAGATGATCGAGCGGCTGGCGCGGCGCTGGGTCAGCAGCCCGGCGTGGCTCAATTGGGCGAGGTGAAAGCTGAGCGAGGAGGCGGGGATGCCCAATGCCTCGGCCAGCGCGCCCGCGGCCATGCCATCGGACCCGGCCTGGACCAGCAAGCGATAGGCCGCCAGGCGGTGCTCCTGCGCCAAGGCGCTGAGGGATTGCACGGCTTGAACGGGTTGCATCGGTGGGTGTCCTTAATTCGATGATTCTCGAAATATCGAATTAAGGGCTATTCGTCAATCCGCGGCCCGACCGGTCAAAGCAAAACCCCTCCCCGCACAGGCGGGAAGGGGTCTTGCATTAGATTAAGTGCGCTGGATCAGGCCGGGAGGCCCGAAATCGCTTTCATTTCCATGAAGTCCTTGAGGCCCGCCAGACCGCCTTCGCGGCCGTTGCCGGACTGCTTGTAGCCGCCGAACGGCGCGCCGGGGCTGGGGCCCCAGTTGTTGATCGCGACCATGCCGGCGCGCAGGTGCGGGGCGACTGCGGCGGCCTTGGCCGGATCGCCGGTGATCGCGGCGGACAGGCCGTATTCGGTGGCGTTGGCCAGTTCGATCCCGTCCTCGAGGGTGTCATAGGTCAGGATCGTGGCGACCGGGCCGAAGATTTCCTCCTGCGCGATGCGCATGTCCGGGGTCACGCCCGAGAACACCGTGGGCTGGATGAAATAGCCGCGGTTGACGTTTGCCGGCAGGTCGGGCCCGCCGGTTTCGAGCGGCGCGCCTTCGTCGATTGCCGACTGGATCAGGCTCTTGACCTTGTCGTACTGGGCCTTGTTGACCAGGGGGCCGAGGTGCTGCCCTTCGGCCATCGGATCGCCCACCGGCGTGGCCGAATACATCGCCTTGTAGAAGCCGACGACCTCGGCCTCGCGGTCCTTGGCGACCAGCACCTTGGTCGGCGAAATGCACGACTGGCCGGTGTTGATCAGCGGACCCATCGCGACGGCCGGCAGCTGGCTGGCGAGATCGGCATCGGGCAGGACCAGGTTGGGCGACTTGCCGCCCAGTTCCTGGTGGACCCGCTTGACCGTCGGGGCGGCGGCGATCGCCACCTGGATCCCGGCGCGGGTCGATCCAGTGAAGCTGACCATTTCCACATCGGGATGGCTGGAGATCGCGCTGCCGGTGGTCGGCCCGTCGCCCTGGACCAGGTTGAACACCCCCGGGGGAACGCCCGCCGCGTCGAGGATCTCGGCGAAGATCGCGGCGTTGGTCGGGCATTCTTCCGACGGCTTGAGCACCATCGTGTCGCCCGCGGCCAGCGCCGGGGCGACCTTGAGCGCGATCTGGTTGAGCGGCCAGTTCCACGGGGTGATCATCCCGACCACGCCGATCGGCTCGTAAGCGACCTTGTAGCCCGGGCCGTCTTCCATGAAGCTGAAGTCCTTGAGCGCCTGGATCGTCGACATGAACCCGCCGATCCCGGCACCGACCTGCGCGGCCAGCGCGAAGGACAGCGGCGCGCCCATTTCCTCGGCCATCGACTGGGCGAGGTCGGGCCCGCGCTTCTTGTATTCCTCGACAATCCGTTCGAGCAGGGCGAGGCGCTCCTCGCGCGTGGTCTGGCTGTACGACTTGAAGGCGCGGCGCGCGGCGGCGACGGCCTTGTCGACATCGGCCTTGGTGCCGACCGAAATGACCGCGCAGGCCTCTTCGGTGGCGGGATTGATCACCTCACGGCGGGCGCCGCCTTCGCTGTCCACCCACTTGCCGTCGATGTAATGTTGCAGCAGCTCGCGCATCCTCGAATCTCCATTTTAAAGGGACGATTAACCCGGACTATGTCGGAGCCGGAACGACAGATTGCAAGATGCAATCCATCACCCGTTTGCATAGAGCGACGCTTCGGCGGCGCGGCGG
>JBJTLX010000263.1:0-16625 GCA_046063245.1 Novosphingobium sp. | reverse complement strand
GGTGATCGAGTTGCCGAACGGGGTGTTCATCACCACCACGCCCTTGGCGCTGGCAGCGGGAATGTCGACGTTATCGACCCCGATCCCGGCGCGGCCGATCACCTTGAGCTTCGTTGCGGCGTCGATGACCTCCTTGGTCACCTTGGTCGAAGAACGGATCGCCAGCCCGTCATAGTCGCCGATCCGGGCGATCAGCTGTTCGGGAGTCTCGCCAGTAATGACATCGACGTCGCAGCCGCCTTCGCGCAGCAGGCGCTCGGCATTGGGGTCCATCTTGTCGGAAATGAGTACGCGGGGCTTGGTCATGGTCTTGGTTCCCTGAGGTCCGTCACCCCGGCGAAGGCCGGGGCCCAGACCCTGAAAATGAAAGTCGCGGAGCGGCGTTACGGGTTGTGCTGGGCCGCGTTCAGAGTCACGCGCCTCTGAACGCCCTGCGCCGGGGTGACGATCACGAGCGGAGCGTTGCCCAGGCCCAGTCGAGCCACGGGCCGAGCGCTGCGATGTCGGCGGTGTCGACGGTCGCGCCGCACCAGATCCTGAGGCCCGGCGGGGCATCGCGGTACCCGGCGATGTCGAAGGCCGCGCCTTCCTTTTCGAGCGCGCCGGCGAAGGCCTTGATGAAGGCCTCGTCCGCGCCCTCGACCGTCAGGCAGACCGAGGTCTTGGAACGGCTGGCCGGATCGGCGGCAAGGTGGCCGAGCCACGGGCGGCTCTGGACGATCGCGTCGAGCGCGGCAGCATTGGCATTGCTGCGCGCCTGCAGGCCCTTGAGCCCGCCCAGCCCCTTGGCCCATTCGAGCGCGAAGATCGCGTCTTCGACCGCGAGCATCGAGGGGGTGTTGATCGTCTCGCCCTTGAACACGCCTTCGGCCAGCGCGCCCTTGGATACGAGGCGGAACACCTTGGGCAGCGGCCAGGCAGGGGTGTAGCTCTAGAGCCGCTCGACCGCGCGCGGGCCAAGGATGAGAACGCCGTGGCCGCCCTCGCCGCCCAGCACCTTCTGCCAGGAGAAGGTCGCGACGTCGATCTTGGCCCAGTCGATGTCATAGGCGAACACCGCGCTGGTCGCGTCGGCAAAGGTCAGGCCTGCGCGGTCGGCGGGAATCCAGTCGGCGTTGGGCACGCGCACGCCGCTGGTGGTGCCGTTCCAGGTGAACAGCACGTCGTCGGCGAAGTTGACCTGCGACAGATCGGGCAACTGGCCATAGTCGGCGCGGGTCACCGTGGGATCGAGCTTCAATTGCTTGGCGGCGTCGGTCACCCAGCCCTCGCCGAAGCTCTCCCAGGCCAGCGTGGTCACGCCGCGCGCGCCGAGCATGGTCCACATCGCCATTTCGAAAGCGCCGGTATCCGATCCGGGGACAATGCCGATGCGGTGCGTCTCGGGAAGCTGGAGCACTTCGCGCATCAGGTCGATGGAGTACTGCAGGCGCGCCTTGCCGACACGCGCGCGGTGCGAGCGGCCGAGCGATTCGGTGGCGAGTTTGGCGGGGGCATAGCCCGGAGGCTTGGCGCAGGGGCCCGAGGAAAAGTACGGGCGCGCCGGCAGCGCCGGCTTGGGTGCAGTCATGTATTCTCTCCTTACAGAGAGCGCGCGCGGCGTTGGGACCGCGTGGCCCGGAGCCGCACCTAGTGACGGCCCGGCGCATGTCAAGCGAATGCTGGCGCATTGTCCCCGCGCTTCGCCGCGCCGGTTACTTTGCGTTAACCATATCGGGCTTAGCCTGCCGGACGTGATCAAGCCGTTCGCCCTGCTGCCGCCTGTGGCCCTGCTGACCGCCTGCAATTCGCTGATTCCGCAGGGCGATGAGGCTGTGCGCGCGCCGATCAAGCATTCGACCGCGATCTTCACCCCGCGCCCCGAAGTGCGTCAGTGCCTCGCCACGCTGGGCGCCTCGCATGCCAATTTCACCCAGCTGCCCGACCAGTATTATGGCGCCGGCTGTTCGACCCTGGGCACGGTGCGCCTGTCCAGCCTGCGCAGCGACGAGATGAACCTGGCCTTGTCCAATCTCGGCCCGGTCACTTGCCCGCTGGCCGAAACCTTTGCCGGCTGGGCCCGCTTCGGGGTCGACCGCGCCGCGCAGCAGGTGCTGGGCAGCCCGCTGGTGCGGATCGAAACGATGGGCAGCTACAATTGCCGCAACGTCGCCGGATCGGAGCGGCGCAGCGCCCACGCCACCGCCAGCGCGATCGACGTGTCGGGCTTTGTCCTGGCCGACGGGCGGCGGATTACCGTATCGGGCAACTGGCACGACCAGTCGCCCCGCGTCCGCCAGTTCTTCACCGCGATCCACACCAGCGCGTGCAAGCGCTTCGGCACCGTGCTGGGCCCGGCCTATAACGCCGCGCACCGCGACCATCTGCATCTTGAACTGAGCGGCCGCGCCTATTGCCGCTAAGGTGATCGATCGAGGCCGGCCCGACGCAATAGCTGCGATCTGCAGACGACCCGAAAGGCAGACCGGGCCTCGATCAACCAGGCGCGCGCCGCGGAGGGGGATGGGCTCGGCGCGCGGGCCGCAACAACACCAATGCGGCATTATTGATGCTGCGCTTTGCCGCACATTTGCGCGACCTGTCTTAAGGTGCAGGTCGCCGCGGCGGCGGCAACCCGCGCGCTATCGGCTGTAAAGGCTGTAGTCCGGCAACGCGTGGAAGGCGTTCCTCAGCGCTTCGCTCCAGCCCGCAGATACCGCCAGGAAATAGGGATCATGGGCATCGACCCGGCGCTGGTGGAGCGGTTCGAAGCGGTCCTTCTCGATCACCATCAGATCGAGCGGCGGCCCGACCGAAAGATTGGCCTTGATCGTCGAATCGAAGCTGACCATCAGCAGCTTGACCGCATCCTCGAAGCTCATCGCCGGATCGTAACCGCGCAGGATGATCGGGCGGCCGTACTTGGTCTCGCCGATCTGGAAGAACGGGGTATCGGGGCTGGCCTCGATGAAATTGCCTTCGGGATAGACCAGGAACAGCCGCGGCTGCATCCCCTTGATCTGCCCGGCGACGATGATCGAGGCGGTGAAGGTGCTGGCCGCCTGCTGGCCGTTGCTGGAATTGCTGCGGGCGATGGTCTCGCGCAGCAGCTTGCCCACCATCGATGCGACCTCGAACATGGTCGGCGCGGTCAGCAGCGAGTTGAGCCGCTCTTCGGGGGCCTTGTTGCGCTCTTCCAGCAGGCCGATCACGGCCTGGGTGGTGGCGAGGTTGCCCGCGGTCATCACCGTGATGATCCGCTCGTCCGGCACCGTCCACGAATGCATCTTGCGGAACACCGAAATGTTGTCGACGCCCGAATTGGTCCGGGTGTCGCTCATCAGTACGAGCCCCTGGTCAAGCAGCATTCCGACACAATACGTCACAGGCGAATCCCCCAGATTCGCCTTGGGCCTACTGTTCGGCGCGCTGTTGTTCAACTGCCAGGCGGACTTCGAGCGAGGTTTCCCCAGCTCCGTAGGACATTCCGGTCACAGGCGCCGCCTCGCGGTAGTCGCGGCCCGTTGCCACGCGGACATAGCGTTCGTCCGGGCTGATCCCGTTCGACACATCGAACCCGACCCAGCCGAGGTGGTCGACATGGGCCTCGACCCAGGCGTGCCCGGCCTGCTGCTCGATCCGGTCGGTCAGCATCAGGTAGCCCGAGACATAGCGCGTCGGCACACCCAGCGCACGCGCCGCGCCGATGAAGATATGGGCATGGTCCTGGCACACCCCCTTGCCCAGCGCCGCCGCCTCCTCGCCCGAGGTGTGCACCCCGGTCTCGCCGGTGGCATAGGCGACGTGCGACAGCACCAGTGAGGACAACCGGTGCAGCACCGCCAGGGTATCGCCGCGCGGCACGTCGAGCTCGCCGATGATCGCCCGCACGTGCGGCCCGGGGCGGGTCAGCGCGGTCTGCGTGAGAAAGGCCCATTGCGGCATGTGCCCGGAAATCTGCCCGATCACGCCGTGATTGTCGGCGGTGGCGACGGTCCCGGTGCAGCGGATCTCGACCTCGGTCACCCCGGGCTCGACCGAGACCAGGGTGGTGCGATTGTGGTGGTGATCGTCGTATTCGACCTCGCAGCGCGCGCCGGCCAGCTCCATCTGCCAGTCGAGCACGCGCTGCCCCTGGGTATGCTTGGGGATCAGCCGCAGTCGCTGCAGCCCGTGCCGCACCGGCTGCGCGAAGCTGTAGCGGGTGAGGTGTTCGATCCGCAGCTGCATCAGGCGTAAAACCGGTAGTCGCGCTCGATCGCCTGGGCGACCTGGCGGTTGCACGAGACGAAGTGGGTCAGGAACTCGTGCAGCCCCTCTTCGAAGACCGCATCGATGGTCAGCTGATGGAGCCGCGCACCCAGATCGCGGACCTGCTCGTGCGCGCTCGATTCGCAGCCGTACTGATGCGCCAGGCCGCGCAGGTTGGAACGGACCTTGTCGATGCAGAAGGCCAGGCTGCGCGGGAAGCGCTGGTCGAGGATCATGAACTGCGCGATCCCGCGCGGGTCCATCGCCCCGGCGTTGAGCCAGCGATAGGCGCGCTCGCCCGAGACCGAGCGCAGCACCGATTCCCACTGGACGTTGTCGAGGCTCGACCCGACCCAGGCCAGCGAGGGCAGCAGGACGTAGTATTTGACGTCGAGGATCCGCGCGGTGTTGTCAGCGCGTTCGATGTGGGTGCCGATACGGAAGAAGTTGTAGTTCTCGTTGCGCAGCATCGATCCTTCGACCGCGCCGCGGACCAGCGTCGACTGGCGGCGGATCGTTGCCAGGACCTCACCCAGCGAGACCTCGCGCACCGGCTTGGCCAGCATGTCCTTGAGGTTCATCCAGCTTTCGTTGACCGCTTCCCACACCTCGCGGGTCAAGGCGGTGCGGACCGAACGGGCGTTGGTCCGCGCGTTCTCGATCATCGCCAGCACCGATTGCGGATTGCCCTTTTCGCGCAGCAGGAAGTTCCACACCTGGACGCCGGTATAGCTCGGGTGGCTGCGCTGGTACGACGCGGTCTGCCCGACCGTTTCGACCACCGAACGCCATTCCTCCTGGCTGGTCGCGGCATCACGGGTCAGCGCCATGCGGTGCCCGGCATCGAGCAGCCGCGCGGTATTCTCCGCCCGCTCAAGGTTGCGGGCCATCCAGAAGACCCCGTTGGCGGTCCGGCCTAGCATCAGAAAAGCCTCTCACCTTCAGGGGAGGGGTTGGGGTGGGGACTCTCCCATCTGCGCGGCGCTGCGTCCAGGGCCTGCAAGATCGCGGTGAGCACGCCATCGAGGTTACGCATAACGTCCTGATTGGTCACATGCAGCACCTGGAAACCCAGACGGCCTAGCGCCGCATCTCGGCGGCGATCGGTGTCCTCGTCGTGCGTTTCGCCATCGACCTCGACGACAAAGCTCCTCTGCGGGCACATGAAGTCAGCGATGAATGGGCCAATTCCGGCCTGACGCCGAAACTTGTAACCGGACAATTGTGAATTGCGCAGGCTTTGCCATAATCGCCGTTCCGGTTCGGTCTGGTTGCGGCGCATTTCGCGGGCAAAGCCTTTGAGATCAGCCAAGCGCGCTGCCGAGAGTCCCCACCCCCGGCCCCTCCCCTGAAGGGGAGGGGAGCCCATCCGAACGGCTTCGTCGGTTGGAGTCAGACGCCCCACCATCAGTCTTCCAGCACCCACGAATCCTTGGTGCCCCCGCCCTGCGACGAGTTGACCACCAGCGACCCCTGCTTTAGCGCGACGCGGGTCAGGCCGCCGGGGGTGATCTCGATCCCTTGCGGCGAGACCAGCACGAACGGGCGCAGGTCGACGTGGCGCGGGGCGAGGCCGGCCTTGGTCAGGATCGGCACGGTCGACAGCGCCAGGGTCGGCTGGGCGATGTAATTGTCGGGCTTGGCGCGCAGCTTGGCGGCGAAGGCCTCGATCTCCTTCTTCGAGCTGGTCGGGCCGATCAGCATGCCATAGCCGCCCGAACCGTGGACTTCCTTGACCACCAGATCGGCGAGATTGTCGAGGACATGGGCCAGGCTGTCAGCCTCGCTGCAGCGCCAGGTCGGGACGTTCTGCAGCAAAGGCTTCTCACCGGTGTAGAACTCGACGATTTCGGGCATGAAAGAATAGATCGCCTTGTCGTCGGCAATCCCGGTGCCCGGCGCATTGGCAATGGTGATGCCCCCGGCGCGGTAAATGTCCATGATCCCCGGCACGCCCAGCACCGATGTTGGATTGAAGGTCAGCGGATCGAGGAAATCGTCGTCCACCCGGCGATAGAGCACGTCGATCGGCTGGAAACCCTGGGTGGTGCGCATCCCCACCCGCCCGTCGACCACGCGCAGGTCGCTGCCCTCGACCAGCTCGGCGCCCATCTGGTCGGCCAGGAAGGCGTGTTCGAAATAGGCCGAATTGTAGATCCCCGGGGTCAGCACTGCGACCACCGGGCGGCCATCGGTATTTTGCCCCGCGCAGCTTGGCGCACAGGCGGCCAAGCTCTTGGCCAGGCGGCGCGGATAGTCCTGCACCGGGCAGACCTGCAGCCGGCTGAACAGTTCCGGGAACATCGCCATCATCGTCTCGCGGTTCTCCAGCATGTAGGAGACGCCGGAGGGCGTGCGGGCGTTGTCTTCGAGCACCATGAACTCGTCCGGGCCGGTGCGGACCAGGTCGATCCCGACGATGTGGGTATAGACCCCGCCTGGCGGGACCAGTCCGACCATCTGCGGCAGGAAGGCGGCGTTGCTGGCGATCAGCCGTTCGGGCAGCCGGCCCGAGCGGACGATTTCCTGGCGGTGGTAGATGTCATGGAGAAAGGCGTTGAGCGCGCGGACCCGCTGCTCGATCCCGCGTGACAGCTTGCGCCATTCGGCCGCGGTGATGATCCGCGGGACCATGTCGAAGGGGATCAGGCGCTCTTCCCCGGCGTTGTCGCCATAGACGTTGAAGGTGATCCCGGTCTTGCGAAAGAACTGCTCGGCCTCCTGGCCCTTGCGCCGCAATGTGGCGGGATCCTGCTGGGCATACCACTCGCTGTATCCGGCATAGCCCGGCCGCACGGCGCCGTCGGAACCGTACATCTCGTCATAGCAGGGGACTGGCGCGGATCCGTCGTTCATTGCGGAACACATGACTGCCCGATGACGGCGCGGAGTCAAGCGCTTGCTGCACCTGCGAAGAAATCGACTGGCGTCACAGCACCAGCGGGGTCGCCGCGCAGCTTTTGGCATAGCCCAGCCCTCGCTTGATCGACGGAAAGACCCCGCATGACGCGGCGGCCACGGCCAGTTCGGTCCGCACGGCGCGGCCAAGGTCCGCTTCGATCGCTTCGCCCAGGGCGTCGGCCTCGGCCGTGCCCTCGGCCACCGCCCGGCCAAAGGCAAAGGCGCGCGCCTGATCGGGATCGCCCAGCTCGCCGCGCAGCGCGGCCTCGACCAGCGGCCGCGGCAGTCCTTCGCGCAGCGCGCCGTGAGCGCAGATCAGCGAGCACGGCCCGCAATCCTGCCCGCGCAAGGCACCGAAGCGGACCATGTAGATGAGATCGAGCGGCGCGGCATGGCGGTGCTGCGACAGCGCCATGAAGTGCTGGTACTTCTCGGTCAGGAAGCCCGGCGCCGCGCCCAGGTCCTTGAAATAGGGCGACAGGCCATGCGTCATCGTATCGGCAAGGCGCAGGAACAGCGCCTTGGGCAGCGGCGCGGAGGAAATCCGCATCCGCGCCATGTGCAGCGCGATCCCGGCCAGTGCGATCAGCGGCGGGCCCAGCGTGCCCGGCGCTTCGGCCCAGAAGATGTCCGGACTGCACAGGCCCTTTGACACTTCCCAGACGTGGAGCATGCCGTGGAGCAGCAGCCAGGTCGCCCCGGCCAGCGCCGCCCCCCAGCGCAGCGGCAGGTTGAGCGCGCCATAGCCGAGCAGTACGACGCAGGTCAGATAGGCCAGGCCGATGTCGCGGATGAAGTGGCCGTTGGCCGGGCCGGTCGCCTTGACCGTCCCGAGCCATTCGTACCAGCCGAAGGGAGCCGCGAGCATGAACAACCCGTTGCCCAGCGCGACCAGCGCGGTAAGTGCGACAAGAACTTGCGCCAACCTGTCGAGCGCGTCCGGTTTGCCCCACATGATGATCGTCCTTTCCTTTGCGACTCAATTCGGATATTCACTATCCGCTTTTATGAAAGGGTGCAAGCGATGCGGTTGAATCAGGGGGTGGAATGGGCGGTCCATGCCTGCACCGTGCTGATCGGTGCTCCGCCCGGCCGCGGGCTGAGCCTGGCCGCGCTGGCCGAATACCACGGTGTCCCCGCGCCATATATGGCCAAGCAGATGCAGCTGCTCAGCAAGGCCGGGTTGGTGCGAACCAGCCGCGGCAAGACCGGCGGCTATGCCCTAGCCCGGCCGGCGAATGCGATCACGCTGTGGGATGTCACCGCGGCAGTCGATGGTCCCGCGCCGCTGTTCCGCTGCTCCGAAATCCGCCAGCGCGGGCCCTGCGCGGTGGGGCGCGCAGACTGTCTGCGCCCGTGCCAGATCGCCGCTGCCTTCGCCCTGGCCGAGGAAGCCTGGCGCGGCAGCCTGCGCGCCGTCACGCTGGCTGACATCGCCGGCAGCGTGGTTCGCGACAGCCGGCCTGAACACATGGCCCAGGCGCTGAGCTGGCTTGGTGCCAACCTGACGGAGCTGCCGGCAGCGAAGTCCGGCTAGGCCCAGTCCTGCCCGCCGTCGAGCAGATCGAGCACCACGCCGATCGAGCGCGGATCGGCGGAGAAGCCGATGTGGGTGCAGCGCAGCCCGATCGCCCGGTCGCGTTCATCGGGCTTGCCCCGGGCCGAGCGCGGCGCGACGATGCCGTCGCGGCTGCTCCACAAGGCCACGGTCGGGACCGGCGGCTTGGCGGCGAAATCGGCCTTGACCGGCGGGTCGGCAACGTCGTGGCCGGTGATCAGATGATAGGCGCGCCAGGCATTGTTGGCGTGGCGGTCACCCGAAAAGGGCGTGCCCATGGTGATCACCCCGCCCACCGCAGCGGGCACGCGGTGCGCCAGTTCGCGCGCGAAAAGTCCGCCCAGGCTCCAGCCGACCAGGATCACCTTGCGCCCGGTCTTGGCGTGCAGGGTCTCGACCCGCGCGCTCAGCCGGGCCAGGCTTTCGGCATCGGGGCCAAGGTTGAAGCCCTCGCCCCAGTCGGTCACGTCGTGCCCGGCATCGCCGAGCGCGCGGCGCAAATGGCGCATAGCGCGGGGATGCGCGCCAAAGCCCGGCAGCAGCATGACCGTGCGGGTCCGGGCAGCGGGCGCCACGCTTTGCTGGCGCAGCGCCAGCGGCGGCACCACGCGCAGCCCCTCGCCCAGCCACAGCCGCAGCGACGGGCCGCGTACCCCGCTGGGCGCCGGCATCGTTGCCAGCCGCAGCCGCCGTGCCAGGGGTCCGTTGAATGCCAGATTCATCGACAGATTCATGCTTCGCTTCCTCAGGAGCAGTCCCCGATCCGCTCGTTGTTGACCTCGGCCTCGATGTGCATGCCCTTCATCGGCATGCCCGGCATCGAGGCATCGGATTTCATCGTCATTCTTGAACCGGTCGAGCTGAACGTACCATGCATCTCATAGGCCATGGTCATCCCGCGCCCGGTCTTGCAGGTCATCTTGGCGTCGATCCGGCCATTGCCGGCGCTGAAGCTGTCATAGGTGCAATCGCCCTGCGCGGCGCGCTTGTTCAGCTCCTCGAAGCCCTTGTCGGCGTCGGCCTGGGTCAGGCAGAACTCGGTCGCCTTGCCGGTCGAACCGAACATGTTCTTCATCTGCGCGGCGCGGTCGGCCGGCATGCCGGGGATGGTGACATCGATGATCTTCATCGTCGTGCGGTACTTGCCCGGCTCGGGCCGGTCGAGCTTGGCCACCTCGGCCTTGACCTCCTCGGCGGTCTTGGGCGTATCGGCCGACTTGCCGCAAGCGGTCAGCGCCAGGCCCAGGGCGAGCATCGGCAGGAGGGTTGTTCCACGCATCGTTCGGTCCTTTCGGGCGCCGGTTGAACCCACAGACTATCAAGCCGTCCGGACCGTGCCAATGCCCATCCCGGCCAGCCGATTCGCCCGATCCTGGACAGGTTGAGGGCGGCCAGGCGGCATCACCCTTAACCGGTCGATTAGTTTTGCCTGCGGACCTGACGTTACGGCACCCTGCGCTGCCCGCGATTGCTGCCCGAACGGGCGGCGCGCGGGGCAACGGATTGCTTGCAGCCGCCGCGAACCTGCGCCACTCTGCGCCACAAGAGTTTAGCGGAGAGAGCCCATGGACCTCGAATTCAGCCCCGAAGAGATCGCCTTTCGCGACGAGGTGCGCGCCTTCATCGCCGAAAACTATCCGGCCGAGCTGCGCGGCAAGCAGGACGAAGGCGACGAGCTGACCAAGGAGGATTTCCTCTCGTGGCACCGCGTCCTGCACAAGAAGGGCTGGGTCGCCCCGGCTTGGCCGGTCGAATACGGCGGCACCGGCTGGACCGTGACCCAGCGCTTCATCTTCTCTGAAGAAACCGCCCGCGCCGACTGCATCCGCCTGATGCCGTTCGGCCTGGCGATGGTCGGCCCGGTGATCTACACCTTCGGCACGCCTGAGCAGAAGGCCCACTTCCTGCCCCGCATTCTGTCGGGTGAGGATTGGTGGTGCCAGGGCTATTCCGAACCCGGCTCGGGCTCGGACCTTGCCAGCCTGCGGACCAAGGCCGAACGCGACGGCGATCACTATATGGTCAACGGGCAGAAGACCTGGACCACCATGGCCCAGCACGCCGACTGGGGCTTCTTCCTGGTCCGCACCGATCCCGAGGCCAAGATGCAGGAAGGCATTTCGTTCCTGCTGGTCGACATGAAGAGCCCGGGCATCGAAGTGCGCCCGATCATCACGCTGGGCGGCGAGCACGAGGTCAACGAGGTGTTCCTCGACAACGTCCGCGTGCCGATCGCCAACCGCATCTATGAAGAGAACAAGGGCTGGACCTGCGCCAAGTTCCTGCTCGCGCACGAGCGGGTCGGGATCGCCGGGGTTGCCTCGTCCAAGCGCGGCATCGAAAAGATCCGCCAGATCGCCGCGACCGAGATCGATGGAGACAAGCCGTTGCTGGCCAACCCGTTCTACCGCCGCAAAGTGGCCGAACTCGAAATGGACCTGACCGCGCTGGAATTCACCGAACTGCGCACCCTGGCCGGCGAAGCCGCGGGCAAGGGACCGGGGCCGGAAAGCTCGGTGCTCAAGATCAAGGGCAGCGAAATCCAGCAGCGCCTGACCGAATTGGCGCTCGAAGCGGCGGGGCATTACGGCGCGCCCTATTTCCGCGGTTTCGGCGAGGGCGACAACGAGCATCCGATCGGCCCCGACTGGGCCCACCGCACCGCGCCCAGCTATTACAACATGCGCAAGACCACGATCTATGGCGGGTCGAACGAGATCCAGCGCAACATCATCGCCAAGATGGTGCTGGGGCTTTGAGGCACTGACTGCGTTTTAAGGGAATTGAGATGGACCTGAGCTATACCGAAACGCAGGACATGCTGCGCGATACCCTCGCGCGGTTCCTGGCCGACACCTATGACTTCGAAACCCGCAAGAAGATGCTGGCCAGCCCCGATGGGCGCGATCCGGGGATCTGGCGCGCGCTGTCGCGCGAGCTGGGCCTGACCAGCGCGCCATTCGCGGAGGAATACGGCGGCATGGGCGGCGGCCACCTGGAAAACCTGATCATGATGGAGGAGCTGGGTAAAGTCATCGCGGTCGAGCCGTGGCTGCAGACCGTGGTGATCGGCGGCGGCGCGCTGAGCGCGGTTGGCGGGGCGCTGGCGGCTGAGGTCATCCCCCAGATCATCGCGGGCGACTGCGTGATTGCCTGGGCCTATGCCGAACCGACCGGTCGCTATGACCTCGCCAATGTCGCGACCACGGCGAAGCAGGACGGCGCCGGCTATGTGCTCAATGGCCACAAGGCGGTGGTCTATGCCGCGCCCTGGGCCACCCACCTGCTGGTCACCGCGCGCACCGGCGGATCGCAGCGCGAACGCGCCGGGGTCGAGCTGTTCCTGATCGACGCGAAAAGCGCCGGGGTGACCCGCCGCGACTATCCCACGGTCGACGGCTTCCGCGCCAGCGAAGTCTATTTCGAGAACGTCGCAGTGCCGGCCGAGGCGCTGCTGCCCGGCGGGATCGACCTGATCGAGCGGATCGCCGACCAGGCCGCGATGGGGGTCTGCGCCGAAGGCACCGGGATCGCCCGCAAGCTGCTCGACGGGACGGTCGAATATACCAAGCAGCGCAAGCAGTTCGGCCAGCCGATCGGCAAGTTCCAGGCGTTGCAGCACCGCATGGCCGACATGCTGGTCGAGGCCGAGCAGATCGCCTCGATGACGCTGATGGGCACGCTCAAGCTCGATCTGCCCGCCGCCGAACGCAAGGCTGCGGTCAGCCTGGCCAAGGCCAAGGTCGCCCGCTCAATCAAGTTCGTCGGCCAGGCCGCGATCCAGACCCACGGCGGGATCGGCATCACCATGGAACTGGCGATCGGCCACTATTTCAAGCGCGCGACGATGATCGAGAACCAGTTCGGCAGCGCCGACGCGCATCTCGATCGCTACGAGGCGCTGACCCTGGCGGCCTGATCCGCAGCAGCCGGGTACCAATTGCTTGGCGCGGATCGGACAGCCGATCCGCGCCATTCATTTTGTACGGTGAAGCGCGGCAGGACCAATCCCTGGTAAGCGCCGCACCTACTTTTTGGGCGCGTCGGTCTTCTTCTCGTCCGGCAAGGCCGCGGTCTTCAGCGCCGCATTCGACGATGCCAGCAGGGTGCTGGCCTGGCTGCGCAGCCCGCGGACCCGCGCCAGGCTGGCGCTCAATCCGGCCGGATCCTGCAGTGCGTGGGCCTGCGCGGCGATCTGCTCGGCTTCGGCCGCCAGCGCCCGCGCCCGGTCGGCGTTGTCCTTGCGCAGCTTCATCGACTGGCGCTTGGCCCCCGAAGCGAACAGCCCCGGCTTCTCGACCTGGGTCAGCCCGGCGATCTGGCTGCTGAGCCGCGCCACTTCGGTCCGCGCGGTGTCGATGTCGACCCGGGCCAGCGACAGCCGGTTCTGCATCCTGGCGCTGTCGGCCGCGGCAGAGGCGCTGGCGCTGGCCGCAGCCGAGGCGACATTGACCGCGCTCGACTTGGCGCTGGCCACCGCCGCGGCGACCGGGACCGATTGCAGGCGGACATAGGCGGCAACCGCGCCGCGCTGCGCCACAAGCGCGGAAATCGCATCGGGGGCCTGCTGCGCCGTACCGAGCGCCGCAGCGATCTCGGCCCGCGCGCCGCGGGCCCGGCCCAGCGCGCGTTCGACCTTGGCCGCGCCGTCGCCGGACAATCCCTTGCCCGCGGCGGCAGCCTGCTGCTGGGTGCGTAGCACCCGGTCGGCATCGGCGCTGAGCGCAGGGCCCTGCTGCTGGATCAGGCCCGCGGCCAGCGTCTTGAGCTGGGCCAGCAGCGCCGGATCCTGCGGAGCGGACTGGAGCTGGGCGAGCAGCGGTGCCATCGCGCCTTGTCCCGCCTCGAGCGCGGCCAGCTCGCCGGCCGGGCGCCGGGCCGAACGCGAAACCGCGATCAGCGCGTCGAGCGCCCCGCCCAGCGCTTGCGGCGCGGGCAATGTGCTTGCCACCTGGCCTTCGGGCAGACCTTCGACCGGCGCAGCATCGGGCGCCGGTGCGGCGGGCGCACCGGCCAGGGTAAAGGCCGGACCCTTGGGTTCGGACGGGCCGAACAGACCGCCTTGCCAGGCCGCAATACCGCCCCCGGCAAGCACCACCACGCCAGCCAGCATGGCGATGCGTCCGGCTCTGGCGCGGCGCGGCGCGGGCGCGGTGCGCTCGTCTTTGGCGGCGCGCGGCGCTTCGCCCTGCGGGACCGCAGCAGCGGTCAGATAGTCGCCGCTCACCGGAACCACCGGATCGGCCGGCGCCCCCGCGCTGAACATCAGCGGCGCCGCAGCGGTGTCCTGATCGGGCACCTTGGGAAAATCGCCGCCGCGCCCGGTTTCGGTGGGCAACGGATCGGGCAACGGTGCGGGCGCCTTGGCCTCCGGTTCGTCGAGCACGCCGACATCGTCGGTCCCGCCTGCTGAAACCTTGGCCGCGACCTTGGCCGTGACCTTGCGCGCGGGCGCAGCGGCGGCCGTGTCGGCAGCCGCATCCGCCGGTTCAGTGCCGGCCGCGCGCCACAGGCTACGCAGCGTGGCGATGTGCGGCGCGGTCCGCTCGAGCAGCATCGCGTTGCGCTCGATCTCCCAGACGTGGCGATCCAGCGGCACGGCCGCTTCGGCCATGCGGATCTGGCGCATCGTTTCGAGCGCGACCTGGTGCTTGCCCAGATGTTCGGCGACGATCGCCTTCCATTCCAGCGCCACCGGGTATTCGGGATCGAGCATCAAGGCACGGTCCAGCGCGTCTTCGGCAGCTTCGCCCTGACCTTCGAGCAGGAGGCACATGGCGAGATTGGTGAGCGCGACATTGCGGCCGCTGTCGAAGGGCGAGAGCTTGTCCTGCTTGCGATAGGCTTCGACCGCTTCGGCGGTGCGCCCGAGCATGCGGTAGGAATCGCCCAGGATGCGGTGCGAGGCGGGCGAACTGGGGGCCAGATCGACCGTCCGTTTGGCCAGGCGCAGGCAGATCTCGTATTCGCCCAGCCCCTGATAGGCCCCGGCCAGCTCCATCAGCACGGTCGGATTGTTACCGTCGAGCCGCATCGCCTGGCGGGTCTGGGCCTGGATTTCGCGGATCTGTTCCTCGTCGGGCTTGTGCCCCTGGCTTTCCGGCACCGCGGCCAGGGCCGAGGCGAGCATGGCATGGGCCAGCCCGACGTCGGGCGCGGCCTTGACCGCCAGCGTCGCTTCATCCACCGCCTGGCGCGCGCGGGCCTGATCGGCCCGCTGCACCAGCGCGGCGGCGCGCAGGATATGATCCCACGCCGAAAACGGCGCCGAACGGCCCATCGCCAGCGTCTGTTCGCGCTGGATGATCTGTTCGGAAAACTGCGCCGCGACCGCGACCGAGAGCCGGTCGGTGGAGAAGTCCTCGTCGCCGACCGCGGTGTTCATCCGCATCGACCACAGCACATTGCCCGATTCGCCGTCGATCAGCTGCGCGGTCAGGCGGTTGTCGCCGCCGCTGCGCTGCAGGCGGCCCTCGATCAGGTAGCGCGCCTCGAGCTTCTGGCTGAGCTCCTTGTGGTCGATCGCCTTGCCGCGCCAGGCCGCCATGGCCCGCGCCGCGACAACCTTGAAGAAGCCGTTCGAGGCAAGTTCGCGGGTCAGGTCTTCGGTCAGATCCTCGGCCAGGTTCTCGAACTCGGCATCGCTGCCGCGCCAACCGAACGGCAGTACCGCAACCGCCGCCCGGCCAAGTTTGCCGACGGCACCAGCGGCCGGTTCCTGCCCCTTGGCCGCGGGCGGCGGCGGCGGCGGGAGTGCGGCCTCTTCGGCGATGCCGACCTTGCGCTTGACGTCGGAAACGAAGGCCAGCCAGGCCGGATCTTCGATGTCGCCGCGCCAGTGCGACAGCTCGGCGGTCTGCTTGAGCTCGAACATCACCGGACGGTCGCAGGCCTCGATCATCACCGGCATCAGCGTCTGGCCGCGATCGGCGATCGTCGCTTCGGCGCGGACCCAGCGCGAGTTGACCGAGCGCGGCGACCACAGCACGACCACCGCCTTGGCGGTGCGCAGCGACTGTTCGGTAACCGCGTCATAGTCCTCGCCCGAACGCAGCGTGGCATCCCACCAGACCTTTAGCCCGGCCGCCGTGAAGGCGTCGGCATAGAGGCGCGCAAACGCCGCATCCTCGCGATTGTAGGATATAAACAGGTCCGGACCGCTCATTTCACCCCCGCATGTGCCACGCAGAGACAGCCCAGAATGGGAGCAGTGCCGGCGCCGATAGTAATATGCACGCGCTGACGCGCGCCTGATTCGGCGACCCTTGGACCAAAGGATGTGGCAAATCGGCAGCAAAGGCAAGGTCGGTTAACCATCGACCGCACAGCGAGGTGCCGAACCGGGACAGCGCTGCCCCCCGCAAGCGGCGCTTTTCGTCAACTTGCAGAACAAAGCATAAACCTTCATATCGCTGCAATGGCCGAACTGATCATCCGCCGCGGACTGGAAGAACCCGATACTTCCGGCGCCTTTGTCCCGCACAAGCCCGCGCGCCCCGAAAAGAGCGATGGCGGGCGGGCGTTCAAAATCGTCTCCGACTATCAGCCGGCCGGCGACCAGCCGACCGCGATCGCCGATCTGGTCGCGGGCATCGGCGCCGACGACCGCACCCAGGTGCTGCTGGGGGTGACCGGCAGCGGCAAGACCTTCACCATGGCCCAGGTGATCGAGGCGACCCAGCGCCCGGCGCTGATCCTCGCGCCGAACAAGATCCTCGCCGCGCAGCTCTATGGTGAGATGAAAAGCTTCTTTCCGGAAAACGCGGTCGAGTACTTCGTCTCGTACTACGATTATTACCAGCCCGAGGCCTACGTCCCGCGCAGCGACACCTACATCGAGAAGGAAAGCTCGGTGAACGATGCGATCGACCGGATGCGCCATTCTGCCCCCCTGGCGCTGCTGGAGCGCGCCGCCGTGACCATCCCCCCCTCCTCC
>JBJTLX010000262.1:0-7158 GCA_046063245.1 Novosphingobium sp. | reverse complement strand
GAGCCGAGCTGGCCGAGGTGGTGGCCGAGACTGTCCCGTCCGGGCCGATGGCGATGGAACTCGTCCCCTCAGGGATGGTGATCGCCGGCTGGACCGGATAGCCCTGCGCGGTGACCAGCTGCCCGTCGGCTGATCGGGTGAAATTGCCGGCGCGGGTATAACCCAGCTTGCCGCCGGGCAGCTGGACCTGGAAATAACCATCGCCATCAAGCGCAAGATCGAGCGCGTTGCTGGTGGTGTTCAGCGTTCCCTGGGTGGTGATCGAGGTGGTCGATTGCACCGACACCCCGGTGCCGAGATTGAGCCCGGTGGCATAGGCGGTCTCGTTCGAGCTCTGCTGCCCGGCGATCCGCGCGTCCTGATAGGCCAGGGTGGCGAAATTGGCGCGGTCGCGCTTGAACCCGGTGGTGCCGATATTGGCAAGGTTGTTGGCGATGACGCGCATCCGTGCGTCCTGCGCCTCCAGCCCAGTGCGGGCGACGTGCATGGCGGAAGTGGGCATGGAAAGTCTCCTTGGATCAGCTCATCCGCATCAGGCTGGCGCCCTGCTCGTCGAGCTCCTTGGCGGTGGCGACCAGCTTGGTGCGCATGTCGTAAAGCCGCTGGGCCTCGACCATCTCGACCAGCACTTCGGTGGTCTTGACGTTCGATCCCTCGAGCGCGGCGGGGGTCAGGCTGGCTTCGGCATCTTGTGGCAGCACGCCGCCACCGGGCACGCGGAACAGCCCGTCGAGGCCCTTCTCAATCCGGCTGCCTTGCCACGAAACCAGCTTGAGTTTGGCGATCTGCTGCGGCGGGGCGGCGGGATCGGCCTGGTTGCGGGCGAGTACCGCGCCGTCCTGGGCAACGGAAATGTCGCTGCCTGGCGGGACCGAGACCGGTCCGGCCTCACCCAGCACGGTCGCGCCGTCGCCGGTGACCAGCACCCCGTTGGGCGACAGGGTCAGATCGCCGCGGCGGGTATAGGCCTCGCTGCCGTCAGCCGCCTGGACCGCGAGCAGCGCGCCGCCGTTGAGCGCCACGTCGAGCGCGCGCCCGGTCTGGGTCACCGTGCCGGCTTCCATCCGCGCGCCCTTGACCAGCGCCTGGTTCATCGCCCGCACTTCCAGGCTCGGCCCGTCCAGCGTCAGCGGGCTTTGCGCCATGACCTCGGCGCGAAAGCCGGTGGTCTGGGCGTTGGCCAGGTTGCTGGCGATCATCCGCTGCCGCGCCATCGACGCGTTCATGCCGGTGACGGCGGTCCAGATCATGCGGTCCATTGCTTAGGCCAGGATCAGGTGCGCAGGTTGACGATGGTCTGCGACAGCTGGGTCGCGGTATCGATCGCCTTGGCATTGGCCTGGAAATAGCGCTGGGCGGTGATCAGCCCGACCATTTCCTCGGCAATGTCGACGTTCGACTGCTCGAGGCTGCCCGACAGGATATTGCCGAACCGCGCCGCGCCGGGCTGGTTATAGGTCGCCGCGCCGGAAATCCCGGTGGCTTGCCAGTCCTGGTTGCCGACTTGCAGCAGCCCGGTCGGCGCGACGAAGCTGGCGAGGGCCACCTTGCCGATCGACTGGTTGCTGCCGTCGGCATAGCTGGCCATCATCGATCCGTCGGACTTGACCGTAATCCCGACGAAATCGGAACCGGCGGTATTGGTCAGCGGCGCCTGGGCATCCTGCGGGGTCAGCGCGGTGACCACCCCGGCGGCGTCGACCGGCAGCACCTGGAAACGGCTGCCGGTGGCATCGGTGATATAGCCCGCGCCATCGAGGCTGAAGTTGCCGTTGCGGGTGTAGAAGGTCTTGCCGGTGATCGGACTGACCTTGGTGAAAAACCCTTCGCCATCGATCGCCAGATCGAGCGCCGAGCCGGTCTGCTGGATCGGGCCGAGCGAGAAATTCTGGTCGATCGAGCTGACGGTCGAGCCGATCCCCTTGACCAGCCTGGGGTTGGTCGAGGCCGAGCTTGAGACGATGTCGGCAAAGTTGATCCGGCTTTTCTTGAACCCGGTGGTTTCGGCATTGGCCAGGTTGTTGGCGATGACCGACAGTTCGGTCTGCGCGTTCTTGAGGCCATTGAGCGAGGTATAGAACGACATGGCTGTCTCCTAGGCTGCGGGGGTTTCGGGAGTGGGGGAGGCTGCCGCCTGGGCGGACATCACCTGGTCGAGCTGATAGGCGATCACCTCGAGCGTCGAGTTGATCTTGTCGATCCCGGAGAGCTGGGAGAACTGCGCCATCTGGGCGATCATCTCCTTGTTGTCGACCGGGTCAGTCGGGTCCTGCAGCTTCATCTGGGTGGTCATCAGGCGGATGAAATCGGCCTGGCCGAGCGAGGTGGCGGCCGGCCTGGGCGCGGCGGGCGAAGTGGCAGAGAGCGCGGAAATCGTCGTCATCATTTCATCCTCAAGGTGTCGAGCATCAGCTGCTTGGCGGTGGACAGGGCCTCGACCAGGTTCTGGTACTGGCGCGAGGCGTCGAGCATCTCGACCATCTCGGCATTCTCATCGACCGGGGCGGTCCAGACATTGCCCTCGGCGTCGGCCAAGGGGTGGTTGGGGTCGTGCTCCTTCACCGGCGCCGATGCTTCCTGCATCACCCCGCTGACACGGACGGTGGAGAGGCCGCTGTGGCGATCGAGATCCTGGGCGAAGACCGCGCGGACCGGGCGATAGGCCTCGGCCTCGCTCCCCGTGACCGTCCCGGCATTGGCCAGGTTGGACGAGGCGGCGTTCATCCGCACCAGCTGCGCCGACATGGCGCGCTGGGCGAGGCCGAACAGGGTCATTGGCCCAGAGGAACTTACGCTGCCCACGGTCAGTCGCCCTTCAGCGCGCGGGTCAGGGTATCGACCCGGCCGCGGATGAAGCCCAGCGTCGCCTGATAGGCGACCGCGTTCTCGGCAAATTCGGTCTGCTCGGTCGCCATCTCGACGGTGTTGCCGTCAAGGCTGGGCATCACCGGCAGGCGGTAGAGCGTGTTGCGGTCCACCGCAGCATCGCGGCCCAGCCCCTCGCTGCGCGCCTTGAGCGCTGCGGCAAAGTCGATGTCGCGGGCCTTGTAGCCCGGGGTCGCGGCATTGGCGATGTTGGCGGTGATCAGGCCCATGCGCTGCGACCTCAGTTCGAGCGCGGCGGCGTGAATCCCGAAAATGCTCTCGGCCATGGCGGGCCTCCGTGGTTGACTTGCCGCAGCTTTCGCAAGGGCCGTGCCAGTTGCGGGAATGGCTGAATTGCGCCGCTTCTACCGAAAGCGCGGCGGCAAGATCCTGCCGCATCCGGCAAACCTGCGCCGCCGGCTGAACACTGGGCAGTCAGCGCCGTCCTGTGCTGCAAAAGGAGTGCGGCAATGAACTGGATCAGCCTGATCGACGGACCTTCGGCGGCAATCGTGCTGGGCGGCACCGCGCTTGCCACCGTGCTGCGCTGCGGCCTTGGCGATTGCCGGGTTACCGTGCTGCGGCTCGCCCGCTTGCAGCAGTCGCGCTTCGATGCCGAGGCGACCCGCGCCGAGCTGGCCGCCCAGGTCCAGGACATCCGCCGCGACGGGCTCTATCGCGCTACGCCGCATCATTTCGCCGACAGCGAATTCGAGGAGGCGACTGGAGCCCTGCTCGAACGCCGCTCGCTTGGCGCGCTGCTCGAACGCCACGCGGCGCACAAGGCGCGGCGGCTGGCCCAGGCCGAACGCGCGATGCGGACCCTGGCCCAGGCGGCCGAACTGGCCCCGGTGTTCGGGCTGGCCGGAACGCTGATCTCGCTCAGCCAGCTGCCCGCCGACGGGCTGGCGCGCGGCGCCTTTACCGGGGCGATCGCGATGGCGGTGACGACCACGCTCTATGGCCTGCTGCTTGCCAACCTGGTCTTCGCCCCGCTGGCCCGGGTGGTCGAGCGCAATGCCCAGGCCGAGGAAGACGCGCGGCAGCAGGTAATCGACTGGCTGGCCGGCCAGATCGGCGATGCCCTGCCGCCGCGCCGCGCCGAGCGCGCGGCATGAAGGTGCGCGCCGGCACCGGCTGGCAATATGTGATGACCGACCTCTCGCTGATCCTGTTCATGATCACCGCCGCGGCGCTGCGCGAGGCACCGCCAAGCGTGCAGCCGCCCGCGCCGGCGGTGCCCGCAGAAGGCGCGCCGGTGGCGCTGTGGCGCGGCGGCGCGGGGGCCCCCGCGCTGCGCGCCTGGCTGGACCAGAGCGGACACGATCCGCGCCTGCAGCTGACCGTCCACGCGCCTTTGGGCGATGCTGCGCAGGCACTGGCGCTGGGCCGCGCAGCGGGCCGCCCGGCGCGGATCGTGCTCGATCCCCAGCCCGGCGCCACGACCTATGCCGCGCTGACCTACGATCAGGGCATGGCACGGGATTTGCAGACCGCTGTCAGCTCGAACACTCTGCCGGAGACAGTGCGATGATCCGCTTGCTTGCTTTGCCTTTGCTACTCTGCGCCATCCCCGCCCAGGCCGAACCCTATGCCGACCTTGCCGCGATCGACCGCGCCGTGGCCGGCTTCGTCGGCACCCCGGCACCGCCGATCGACCGCCGCCTGCGGCTCAATCCCTGCGCCTCTCCGCTGGCGCTGGCGTGGTACGGCGCGCGCGCCGACCGGGTGCAGGTGACCTGCCCGGGCGCTGCCGGCTGGACGCTGTACGTGGCCTTGCCGGCCCAGGCCCAGGCCGCGGCGCAGCCCCCCTTGGTCCAGCGCGGCGATGCCGTGACGATCAGTGCCGGGGGCGAGGGCTTTGCCGTGTCGCAGCCGGGCGAGGCGCTGGAAGGCGGAGCCGCCGGGGCCTGGATCAAGGTCCGCCCGCTTGGCGCGGCCGCCGCCGCCGCGCCGCTGCGCGCACAGGTGCTGCGTCCGGGCGTCGTCGGCATTTTTCTGCCCTGAGGCGGCAGCACCTTGCCGCGGGCCCTTAATGTGATCTTACCGGTGCCGTTCATGTCCTTTGTAACCAGCAAAGGAGCGGCACCATGCCCCCCATCGAGTTCGGATCCGGAGGCCTGTCTGCCCCGCGCGCCGTTGGCGCGGTGGGCGATCGCGCCACGCGCGGCCCGGTCGCCAACGATACTGCGCGGGCCCATGCCTCGGACAAGTCGGCGGTCGTGCGCAGCACGGTGCTCGATCCGGGCGAACCCCCGGTGGATACCGACCGTGTCGCCAAGATCCGCAAGGCGATCGAGCAGGGCAGCTATCCTGTCATCCCGACCCGCGTCGCCGACGCCATGATTGCAGCAGGATTGCTGCTGAGGAGCCGCAAATGAACCAGGCCACTGCGATGCGCGAAAACCTGCGGCAGATGATTGCCGTTCTGCAGGCCGAACGGCAGGCGCTTGCCGGGCTCGATCTCGACGCGATCATCGGCGCGGCGCAGGACAAGATCGCGCTGTGCGGCACTCTCGACGTCGAAACCCCCTTTGAGGGCGGCTTCACCATCGACGAGGAATGCCGCGGCCTGCTCGACGCAGCCCGGCGCCTGAACGAGGTAAACCGCCAGGTTCGCAACCTGATCGCCGCCAATATCGCGGCGCGGCTCGATGCCTTGACCGGCAGCCCGGCGCTGTACCGCGGCGGGCAAGGCAGGGCCTCTGCCTATACCTATGCCGGGGTGCGCGGCTGATCTGGCACGGCCCTTGCTGACCGGCTTCCGACTGCATCTTGCCCCGGGAGCCTCGCTTGACCGAGCCGACCATCACTGCCGCAACCGCCGCGCGCGTCCGCCCCGACGTGCATGCGGCGATTGCCCGCGCCGCGCAGGCGACGGGCACCGACTTTTCCTATCTGCTGGCCCAGGCCCGGATCGAATCCGGCCTCAACCCGGCTGCGCGCGCCGCCACGTCGAGTGCCGCCGGGCTTTACCAGTTCACCGGATCGACCTGGCTGGCGACCCTCGCCCGCCACGGCGACGAACACGGGCTGGGCTGGGCGCAGCAGGCCGCGCAGTCCGGCGATCCCGCCTTGCGCGCGCAGGTGCTGGCGCTGCGGCTCGATCCGCAGGCCAGCGCGGCCATGGCGGCAGAGCTGGCCGGCGACAATGCCGACGCGCTACGCGGGGTGCTGGGGCGCGATCCGGATTCGAGCGAACTCTATCTCGCGCACTTCCTTGGTGCCGACGGTGCGAGCCGCTTCCTCAGCGGGCTTGCCGCCGCGCCCGATCAAAGCGCCGCCGCGCTGCTGCCCAAGGCCGCCGCGGCCAATCGCGCGATCTTCTATGATGGCGATCAGCCGCGCTCGCTCGGCCAGGTCATGGCGGTGCTGCGCGGCAAGGTTGAAGGAGCGATGGGCTTCGAGGCATTTCCCCTCTCCCCGGCGGGGAGGGGCTGGGGGAGCGAGGCGCAGCCGAGCATGAACGCTAGCGCCGAACCCCCATCCGCCGAAGGTGACGGTTGGCACCGTAGGGCCTTCCCCAGCGGGGAAGGGCTTTCCGACCGTCCCCTCCGCCCCTCAATGGCTGACACTCTCGCCGCCACCTTCGGCGGGCCCACCAATGTCCCGGCGCACGTCCGCACGGCCTACAATCAACTCAAGGCGTTCGGTCTGTGAACCGGCTCGGCCCGATCAACCTGCGCGCCTTTGCGCTGCCCGCTGGCATCCTGACGCTGATCTGCCTGATGGTAGTGCCGGTTCCGGCGCTGCTGCTCGATCTGTTCTTCGTGCTCAACATCGCGCTGTCGGTGGCGATCCTGATGGCGGCGATGAACGCCGAAAAGCCGCTCGACTTCTCATCGTTCCCCTCGGTCCTGCTCTTCGCGACGCTGCTGCGCCTCGCGCTCAATGTCGCCTCGACCCGGGTGGTGCTGGTCAACGGGCATCAGGGCGGGGCAGCCGCGGGCCATGTTATCGAGGCCTTCGGCGCCTTCCTGATCGGCGGCAATTTCGCGGTCGGGCTGTTCGTCTTCCTGATCCTGATGATCATCAACCTGATCGTGGTGACCAAGGGCGCGGGGCGCGTTTCCGAAGTGTCGGCGCGCTTCACCCTCGATGCCTTGCCGGGCAAGCAGATGGCGATCGACGCCGATCTGGCCGCCGGACTGCTCACTGCCGACGAAGCCAAGGCGCGCCGCCGCGAGGTGGCGACCGAGGCCGATTTCTATGGCTCGATGGATGGTGCCAGCAAGTTCGTCAAAGGCGACGCGATCGCCGCGGTGCTGATCCTGGCGGTCAACATCCTGGCGG
>JBJTLX010000261.1:0-6726 GCA_046063245.1 Novosphingobium sp. | reverse complement strand
GTCACCCCCCTGCCCGGCGTGACGATCGACCAGAAGGTCGTGGTCGACAGCACCGGCGCATTGGAACTGCCCAAGGTGCCGAAGAAGCTGGTGGTGATCGGCGGCGGGGTGATCGGGCTGGAACTTGGCTCGGTCTGGCGGCGGCTGGGCGCCGAAGTGATCGTGGTCGAATTCCTCGACCAGCTGCTCCCCGGCATGGACATGGACGTGCGCAAGGAAGCCGCCAAGATCTTCAAGAAGCAGGGCATGACCATCAAGCTGGGCACCAAGGTGACCGGGGTTGCGGTCAAGGGCAGCAAGGCGACGCTGACACTCGAGCCCGCCGCTGGCGGCACGGCCGAAACGCTCGAGGCCGATTGCGTGCTGGTCTCGATCGGGCGTCGTCCCAACACCGAAGGCCTCGCGCTCGACAAGGCCGGGCTTGAACTCAACGCGCGCGGCCAGATCGAAACCGATCACGAGCTGCGCACCAAGGTGCCGGGCATCTGGGCGATCGGCGACGTCATTCCCGGCCCGATGCTGGCCCACAAGGCCGAGGACGAAGGTATCGCCGTCGCCGAAAACATCGCCGGGCTGACCGGGATCATCAACCACGCGGTGATCCCCGGGGTGGTCTACACCTGGCCCGAAATCGCCGGGGTCGGCCTGACCGAGGACCAGGCCAAGGAAGCGGGCGAGATCAAGGTCGGCAAGTTCCCGATGCTCGCCAACAGCCGGGCCAAGACCAATCACGAGCCCGACGGCTTCGTCAAGATCATCGCCGATGCCAGGACCGACCGCGTACTGGGCGTCTGGGCGATCGCCTCTGTCGCCGGAACGATGATCGCCGAGGCTTGCCTGGGCATGGAATTCGGCGCGACCAGCGAAGACATCGCCTATACCTGCCACGCCCACCCGACCCATTCGGAAGCGATCAAGGAAGCGGCCATGGCCGTGACCGGCAAGCCGATCCATATTTGAATTGCATCTCGTCATCCCGGCGCAGGCCGGGACCCAGCACAGGCAAACAGATGCCGCGAAGCGACATTCCTGTGTTGGACTGGGCCCCGGCCTTCGCCGGGGTGACGATCTGGATGAAAGGAAGACCACGTTGGCCGACACCATCACCATCAAGCTGACCACCGACGAAATCGAAATGCTGGTCGACGCGCTCGACGCCGACATGGAAGGCTATGACGAGGCCGCCAAGGAAGCCCGCGGCAACAACCGCCGCGAGGAAGTGGCGACCTTCACCGAAGCGGCGCAGCGCATCCTCAAACTCAAGACCCGGCTGGAAGAACTGGTCGAGGATTGACCTTGCCGGGCGAGGTCCTCCCCTCCCTGCCCCCGCTGCTCGACCTGGCCGGGACGGCGGTCTTCGCGCTGAGCGGCGCGCTGCTCGCGGCGCGGCTCAAGCAGACCTTCGTCACCATGACCTTCTTCGCGCTGATCACCGGGGTTGGCGGCGGCACGGTGCGCGATCTGCTGATCGGCGCGCCGGTGTTCTGGGTGCGCGATCCGTGGGTCGCCCCGGTGTGCCTGGGCACGGCGCTGCTCGCCTGGTTCACGCCGCGCAGCTGGTGGGAAGGCAAGCTGCTCGAATGGGCCGACGCGGTCGGGCTGGCGGCCTATGCCGTGCTCGGCACGGCCAAGGCGCTGGCCTTTGGCGTCGCCCCTGTCCCGGCGATGATGATGGGGGTGATCACCGGCTGCGTCGGCGGGGTGATCCGCGACGTGCTGGCGGCGCGCCCCTCGATCATCATGCGCCCCGAAATCTACGTGACTGCCGCCGCGCTGACCTCGGCGCTGGTCGTCGCCGGCAGCCTTGCCGACCTGCCCCGCCCCCCGGTGTGGATCGCCGCTGCGCTGGCCGGCTTCGCCCTGCGCGGCCTGGCCATCACCCGCGGACTGGCCCTGCCGAGCTACAAGCGCAGCGAGGGGTAGTTCCTAAAGTCGGTTTTGTCGGATTAGTGTTGGGAATCAAACGTCAGCAATGTCGGGGGAAGCGGACCTCAGAGTTTCGCTGGAACGACAGCGTACCCAGCGTCCTCCAGCGCTTTGACAAAACCCCACCAGTAACTGCGCCATGGCTCTAGATCATTGTTGATGCACGTGCGCCAGACCTGGACATCTACAGCTCTCTGGCCCGACCGCCATTTTGCTCTGATGCTAACGCTTACCTTCGGGCTTTGAAGGCCTAGAGTTTGTCGCTCTACCTTCCCGAACCGGTTTGAAAGGGCTGTTCCCCACGTCGACATCCCAATGCGGCCGCCCACCTTTTCGAACCGATTTTCAAGCGCATGAATGTTGTCGTTCGGCAGTCTTATCGATGCCGCCGCAAGCGCCCGCTCACGGGTTGGATTGCTACAAACGGTCGAGGTTGCTTCGGCCCGCTCGGTCAACGCGCACGATGCTACCACGATTAGAATAGCCCTCATTTTCATTGTGCTAGACTACCTCAGTCTGGAATGTCCGCAATATTGGCGTAGCCGAAACGTCAGCTTCCAAACCAAAATGGCAGACAGCGGACGCAAGAGCCGCGATTGCACTCCCGCTAAAGCCTATCCAGCTCCTTGAGCGGCCGGCTGGCATCGGCCAGGTCGGCCTCGGCGATCGCCGCGCCTTCCTCGACCAGCTTGCGTGCCTGGACATAGTCCTTGACCATGTTGACCGCATCGACCGCGATGATCCGCCCCTGCCGCAGGTAAATCACCGAGAAGCTGCGCGTCGCGGGATCGCCGCGGACGATCTCGGCATCGTAGCCGGTCGACAGGCCGACGGTCTGCAACTTGAGGTCATACTGGTTCGACCAGAACCACGGCGTCGCCTTGTAGGGATCGCTGCCGCCGAGGATCGCCTTGACCGCGGTGCTGGCCTGGTCGTTGGCGTTCTGCACACTTTCGAGCCGGATCACCGCGCCGTCGGCAAAGGCATTGGTGTGCGCCGCGCAGTCGCCGATCGCATAGACGTAGGGCAGGCTGGTGCGGCACAGTTCATCGACATCGACCCCGTTGCCCCCCGCCGCCCCGGCGCTGAGCAGCGGGCCGACCGCGGGGATCACCCCGATCCCGACGATAACCATCTGGCAGGCGATCTCCTCGCCGTCCGCCAGCCGCACGCCGCTGACCTGGCCTTCGCCCAGGATCGCCTCGATCCCGGTTTCGGTGCGCAGATCGACGCCGTGGGCGCGGTGCTCTGCCTCGTAGAACGCGGAAAGCTGCGGCCCGGCGACACGAGCCAGCACGCGCGGCAGGACTTCGAGCAGGGTCACCTCTTTGCCAAGCTTGCGCAGCACCGCGGCGGCTTCCAGCCCGATATAGCCGCCGCCGATTACCACCACCCGCTCGGTCCCGGCCAGCTCGGCCAGGATCGCGTCGGCATCGGCGCGGGTGCGCACCGCGTGGACCCCGGCCAGCTCGGCCCCCGGGATCATTACCCGGCGCGGATCGCCCCCGGTCGCCCAGATCAGGTCGCCATAGCCCACGCTCCGCCCATCGTGCAGCGTCACGCACTGCGCCTTGGGATCGAGCGCGGTCACTTCGCAGCCGAGCAGCAGATCGATCTGCTTGCCCGCCCAGAACTCGGGCGGGCGGATGTACAGCCGCTCAAAGGTCTTCTCGCCGAGCAGATATTCCTTGGACAGCGGCGGGCGCTCGTATGGCGGCTCGCTCTCGCGTCCGATCATCGCCACGGTTCCCGTGAACCCCTGCTGGCGCAGCTGGATCGCCGCCGCGCCGCCGCCCTGCCCCGCCCCGACAATCACCACATCGTATTGCATGACCGTGCCGTTCTCCCGCCGATAGCCCGGCAATAGCCGTCCCGGCCCGCCCGGCAAGTGCATTCATCGCGTGCGGCGGCCCAACTGGCGCTTGGCACGGCCTTAGGCCTTCCATAAGCTGCGCCGGCCAAGCGCGCCGTCAGTGCGTGCGCAGGAGGAGCAGCGCGATGAACGGGGCCGAAGCCTTTATCCAGACCCTGACGGATTGCGGGGTCGACACCTGCTTCGCCAACCCCGGCACTTCGGAAATGCAGCTGGTCGCCGCGGTCGACCGGACCCACGGAATGCGCGCAGTGCTTGGCCTGTTCGAAGGCGTGGTGACCGGGGCGGCCGATGGCTATGGCCGGATGGCCGACAAGCCGGCGGTCACCCTGCTGCACCTTGGCCCCGGCCTCGGCAACGGCCTGGCCAACCTGCACAATGCCCGCCGCGCCGGCAGCCCGGTGATCAACATGGTCGGCGATCACGCGACCTATCACCTGCACTATGACGCCCCGTTGACCTCGGACGCGGCGGGCGTTGCCCGGCCGATGTCGGACTGGGTGCGCGTCTCGCGCAACGAACGCGACCTGGCCCAGGCCGGGGCCGAGGCCTTTGCGGTGGCGCAAAGCTATCCAGGCAAGATCGCCACCGTGGTGGTCCCGGCCGACCACGCCTGGAGCGAGGGATCGGCAACGGTCGCGGTGCCCGCGGCCTGCGCCCCGCCCCGCGCGCCCACTGACGCCATCGCAGCCGCCGCGACCGCGCTGCGCGATGCTGCGGGGCCCAAATGCCTGTTCCTGGGTGGGCGGGCGCTGCGCGAGGAGGCGCTGGTCCAGGCCGGGCGGATCGCCGCGGCGACGGGGGCGCGGCTGGTCTGCGAGACCTTCGCCACCCGCCACCAACGCGGTGCGGGCCGGGTCGCGGTGGAGAAATTGCCCTATTTCGGCGAAATGGCCGAGGCGGCGCTCAAGGATTTCGCGGCGATCGTGTTCTGCGGGACCGAGCCGCCGGTCTCGTTCTTCGCCTATCCCGGCAAGCCCAGCTTCCTCTCCCCGCCGGACGCGCAGCTGGTGCGGCTGGCCTCCTTGCGTGAGGATGCGCTGGCCGCGCTGACCGGACTGGCCGATGCGCTGGATGCGCCGGCCGAGCCGGCACTGGTCCAGGCCCCGACCAGCTTCCCCGCCGAACCGGGCAAGCTGACCAGCGCCAGCCTGGGCGCGGTGCTGGCCGAGCTGCTGCCCGACCAGGCGATTGTTTCCGACGAAAGCGCCACCAACGGCGGCGCGGCCTATGCCATGTGCGGCGGGGCCAAGCCGCACGACTGGTTGCAGCTGACCGGCGGGGCGATCGGCCAGGGGCTGCCGCTGGCGGTCGGCGCGGCGGTCGCCTGTCCGCAGCGCAAGGTGATCGCGCTGCAGGCCGACGGCGGCGGGATGTACACCTGCCAGGCGCTGTGGACGATGGCGCGCGAGCAGCTCGATGTCGTGACCGTGATCCTCAACAACGGCTCTTACGCGATCCTCAACATCGAGCTGATGCGCGTCGGCGTGCAGAATGCCGGGCCCAAGGCGCTGTCGATGCTCGACCTGACCAACCCGGCGATCCAGTGGACGCAGATCAGCCAGGGCATGGGCGTGCCCGCGGTGCGGGTCGAAACGGCAGAGGATTTCCGCGCCGAACTGGCCCGGGCGCTGGCCGCGAAGGGCCCACGCCTGATCGAGGCGATGCTGTAAAGCCGCAGCGCCCGCCCCGCCGGGGGCGGCGCCGCGGTCGATCCGGCCTCAGATCCGCTCGATCACGATCGCCGGGGCCATGCCGCCCGCGGCGCACATGGTGACCAGGCCATAGCGCCCGCCGGTGCGCTCGAGCTCGTCCAGCGCGGTGCCGATCAGGATCGATCCGGTCGCGCCGATCGGGTGGCCCAGCGCCATCGCCCCGCCGTTGGGGTTAACCTTGGCGCGATCGAGATCGAGGTCGCGGATGAATTTTTCGGCGACCACGGCGAAGGCCTCGTTGATTTCCCAGACGTCGATGTCGTCCTTGGTCAGCCCGGCCTTTTCCAGCACCTTTTTCGCTGCCGGCACCGGGGCGTTGAGCATCAGCGTCGGATCATCGCCCTGGTTGGCATAGGCAACGATCCGCGCACGCGGCTTGAGCCCGTGCTCTTCGGCATAGGCCGGCGAGGTGATCAGGATCGCCGCGGCCCCGTCGACCACGCCCGAGCTGTTGCCGGCGTGGTGGAAGTGCTGGATTTCGAGATCGGGATAGCGGCGGTTGATCTGCTTGCGGAAGGTGGTCCCGCCGATGTCGAAATCGGCGATGCCGGTGAAGCTGGGCTTGAGCGCGGCGAGGCCCTCGGCGGTGGTTTCGGGCCGGGGAAACTCCTCACGGTCGAGCGCGACGCTGCCGTCCGGGTTCTTGACCGGCACGACCGACTTGTCGAAGCGGCCTTCCTTGATCGCCACGTCGGCGCGCTGCTGGCTGACCAGCGCCAGCGCATCGAGCGCCTCGCGGCTGATCCCTTCCATCGTCGCGATCGCATCGCCGCAAACGCCCTGGTGGCTTTGCGGGTGGAGCGCATCGAGCTCCTCGTTGCCCGAGCCCATCAGCCGCGGCGGCAGGCCGGCATTGGCTTGCTCGGCCCCGTGCGCGGCGACATAGCTCATCATCTCGGTCCCGCCGGCGATGACGCAGTCTTCCATCCCCGACATGACCGAGGCTGCGGCCATGTTGACCGAGGTGATCCCGCCGCCGCAGAACCGGTCGAGCGTGGTCCCGCTGGCCGAGATGTCATAGCCCGCCGACAGCGCCGCCATCCGGCCCAGATCGCCGCCCTGCTTGCCGACCTGCGAACTGGTCGACCAGACGATGTCGTCGACGGTCGTGGTGTCGAGGTGGTTGCGCTCTTTCAGCGCGCCCAGCACGGTTGCCGCCAGATGCTGCGGGTGGAGGTGCGAAAGCGCGCCCTTGCCGGGCTTGCCCACCCC
>JBJTLX010000260.1:0-7957 GCA_046063245.1 Novosphingobium sp. | reverse complement strand
CGCGCGTCGAGGTGATCGAGCAACCGCCCTACCGCCTTGTCTAGCTCCGCCATCTGGATACACATTTCCCCGCCCTCGGTGCCGGTGGCATGGCCGACATAGTCGGTTGCCGAAAGGCTGACGGAAAGGATGTCCGGCGCTGCCCCCTTACCCAGGTCCATCTCGTCAACCAGCCGATTGGCCAGATCGACCGTGGCGTGGTCCATGCGCGGCGAGATGCGCAGCGCATCGGGCTTGCCCGGCTCAAGCGCGAAGCGGCCGCTTCCGACCTGGCCCTTGCCGGCGGTCACGGGGCGGTCGACCGCGCCGCACCACGCCGGAGCGGGCAGCGCGGGTGCGCCCTTCTTGAGCAGCGCGGCCAGATCGGCGTTCTGCGCCACCGCGGCAGGCGACAGCTCGCGCCCCTTGAGCGTCACGAACTGGCCCTTGAGGTACCAATAGGCGGCATCGATCCGGTGCCCGCCCATCATCATCACCGCGCGGTCCTTGGCCGAAACCGCGACATTGCGCGAGGCCGGGTTGGCGGCTTTCATCAGATCGCCCAGGGTCGGCACCTTGAGGTGGACCGCCGAGACCACCGGATCCTTGCTGCTGCTGGCCGGATCGGTCTCATCCTCGGCGCAGTAAATCTTCTTTTCGGCACGGGCGGCCGACAGATCGTACCAGTTGTTGGCGATGATCCCGCTGCGCGCGGGGTGAACCCCGGTCAGCAAGGTGGCATGGCCCGGGCAGGTCTCGGTCGCGGCATGCGACTGAAAGCCCGAGGGAAACACCGCGCCCTGCTGCAACCGCGCGAGGCCGGCGGTGTAGTGCGGGCGGTACTGGGCGAACAGATCGGCCGAGAACTGGTCGACCGAAATCGCCACGATCAGCTTGGGCGGTCCCTTGGGTGCCGGTTCGCTCGCCGCGCTGCGCGGGGCGTCGCCGTTGGCTGAGCAGGCCGTCACGACTGCGGTCAAGACAAGGGCAACGGGGGCGGCGAAGTGACGCTTTAAGGAGAGAAACATGGAAAGTGCGGTCCTCGTCGCCCTCCTGCTTGCGGGAAGGGCCAGGGGTGGGCAATAGGCGTGGCTCAGATGACCGCTCTTATGCCCCTCGCCCTTCTCTCCCGCAAGCGGGTGCCGGGCAATTATTGCCGCGTGCTGGCCATCGTCTGGACCCTGCTTGCCCTGCTGGCGTTCGGGCCGGCGATCGCCCGCGCCGCGCCCAATCACATCACTGCCGAACTGATTGCCGAATCCGCCGCCGCCCCGGGCCGGACCGTGACCCTGGCGGTGCTGATGCGGCCCGAGCCGGGCTGGCACGGCTATTGGTCGAACCCCGGCGATGCCGGGCTGGGCATGACCATCGACTGGGCGCTGCCGCCGGGGGTCAAGGCCGGAGCGCTGCGCTATCCGGTGCCCGATACCTTGCTGATCGGCGGCCTGATGAACCATGTGTTCGAGCATGACTATGCCGTGCTGGTCGATCTGGCGGTGCCCGCTTCGGCGCGCCCCGGCACGGTGCTGCAGGTCACCGGCAAGGCGCAGTGGCTGGCCTGCACCGACAAGATCTGCGTGCCCGAACAAGGCACGCTAGCCACCACGGTGACCGTGGGCGCTGCGGCACAGCGCGATCCGCGTTTCGACGGCTGGCGTGCCGCGCTGCCCGCCCCGCTGGGCAGCCCGGCACGGTTCGCGGTGATGGGCGCGCGGCTGCGCCTGGCCGTGCCGCTGCCGCAAAGCGTCGTGCTCGACGATCCGCACCTGTTCGTCGCGACCGAGCGCAGCGCCGACTATGCCGGGGTGCAGACCTTTGCCCGCGACGGCGACCTACTGCTGATCGAACTGCCCCGCGCCACCTTCGAGCCGCTGACGCCCACCGCGATTGATGCCGTGCTGCGGATGAACCCGAACGGCGACGGTCTGGCGATCAGCGCCGCGCCGGGCGTCGTACCCACGGTCGGCGTCCCGTTGCAGAGCGCGCCGCGCGGGCCGCCGCTGTGGAGCCTGCTGCTCTCGGCGCTGCTCGGCGGGCTGCTGCTCAACGTCATGCCGTGCGTGTTCCCGATCCTCAGCCTCAAGGCGCTCAGCCTCGCCCGCTCGGGCGAAAGCGCGGCGCAGGCGCGCAGCGAGGGGCTGGCCTATACCGCCGGGGTCGTGCTGGCCTGCGTGGCGCTGGGGGTGCTGCTGCTGGCGCTGCGCGCCGCGGGTGAGCAGGTCGGCTGGGCCTTCCAGCTGCAGGAGCCGCTCGTGGTCGCCGCGCTGCTGCTGGTCGCGGTGACAATCACCGCCAACCTGGCCGGGCTGTTCGAATTTTCCGTCCCCGGCTTCGCTCGCTCCGGGTCGCCGCAGGGTGCCTTTGCCACCGGCCTGCTTGCCGCTTTCGTCGCTACGCCGTGCACTGGTCCGTTCATGGCCGCAGCGATGGGTGCGGCGCTGCTGCTGCCCGTGCCGCAGGCGCTGGTGCTGTTCGCGGCGCTCGGGCTCGGGCTGGCCCTGCCGTTCCTTGCATTGGCGTTTGTCCCTGCGCTTCGCCGCCTCCTGCCCCGTCCCGGCGCCTGGATGAATCGCTTCAGGACTGCAATGGCCATCCCGATGGGATTGACGGCGCTGGCGCTGCTGTGGCTGGCATGGCGGGTGGCCGGCACGACATTTGTGTTGGCTCTTACGGCGATGGCAGCGATTTTGGTCTTGGCGCTCACACTGGCGGGTGATGCACAGCGATCTGGCAAGCCAGCAGCTTCGCGAATGGTTATCGCTTCACTCCTGCTTATCGCATTGAATTTCGCGTTGTTCCTGCCCACTAAGGTTGCGCCGCCTGCCGAAGCGACCGAAAGCCTGCTTCCGACACGGCCCTACAGCGAAACCGCGCTGGCCGCTGCGCGGGCACAAGGCAAGCCGGTGTTCCTCTACTTCACCGCCGACTGGTGCCTGACCTGCAAGGTCAACGAGGCCGCCGCGATCGAGCGCGAGGAGACCCGCGCTGCCTTCGAGAAGGCCGGGGTGGTGGTGCTGCGCGGCGACTGGACCCGGCGCGATCCGGCGATCACCCGCTATCTGACCGCGCAGGGCGCGGCCGGGGTGCCGCTGTACATGTGGTATCCGGCCGGGGCCGCCGCGCCGCGGCAATTGCCCCAGGTGCTGAGCGTGGCGAAGCTGACCGATCTGGTCAGGTAAACCAGAAGCGGTTGGTGCCGTCTTCCGCGTCCTCGATCCGCACCGCTCGCCCCGCCACCATTCCGCTACGCAGCGCGGCGATCACACCGGGATCGCTGCTGTTGCCCAGAACGCGCGAGTCCCCGATGCGCGCGACCAGCGTCGCGACTTCGCCCTGCTTGCCCGGCTGGATGGTGAAACTCTCGGCCACCGCCTCGCCATCGTAGCTGTCCAGCACAGCGAAGGCCGGCTTGATCTTGGGTAGGCTTTTCCAGCGGCTCTTTGGCCATTGTGCCGGCGTGGTCGAATAGATCCCGGCGGCATATTTGCTCATGTTGCCGCCGTTGGCGCCGACCAGCGCGAAGCTGCCCGGATCGGCGCGGCAGCGCGCCACCGCCTCGGCGATGGCGTGGCTCGAATAGTTGTTCCCGGCCCCGCCGAAGAACGGCAGCCCCCCGGTCAGGGTCCAGCCGCGCGGGTCGTCACGGTTTAGCCCGAAGGCGTCGAGCAGGTTGAAGACGGGAATCGCAAAGCACGAATAAAAGTCTATGTGACTCAGCTTTTCCCAGTCAATTGCTGCAACCTCAAGCGCGGTTGAGATTGCAGCAACCGCAGCCGGACTCTTCTCCAGATCGGCGCGCGACAGCATCGAGGGTTCGGCGCAGTCAGCCACGGCGTGGATATGGACCCAGCGCGCTTCGGGCACGCCCAGACGCCGCGCTTCGGCGACGCTGGCCAGCACGATCGCGGCGCCCTGGTTGACCTGATCGCGCGCCACCACCAGCCGCCCATAGGGCTCGGCGACCAGGCGGTTGCGCTCGGTCAGGGTCGCCAGCTCCTCTGGCGTCCGCGCGGTCGGCGCGGCGCTGTGCGGATTGCGCGCGGCGACCTGGGTGAACGGCGCGAACAGCTTGCCGATCTCGGTGCGATAGTCGGCAAGCGAGAGGCCCAGCCGCTCGCGCCGGACGTTTTCGGCCAGCGGATAGGCCGCGATCGGCGCAGCCACGCCGTGGCGCAGCGCGGTCATGTCGAGCACGCCGTCGTAGCCGGTGCCGCGGTCCTCCAGCGTGCCGCGCCGCCGCTCGGCCCAGTTGCGCTTCTCGCCGCGCGCCAGCAGCGCGCGCATCGTCGAAATTGCTTCGGAGCCAGCGATTGCCGCCATCTTCGAGCGGCCGTCGGCAATCTCTGCCGCCAGTTCGCCGACCAGTCGCTGCGGGCCCTGCCCCCCGACGACCTCCAGAATCGCGCGGGCCGGATTGGCCCCGGCGCGCCGCGCGACCGAGCGCGGGGTGTTGTTCGAATGACCGAACGGCGCCGAATAGCGCGTCGCCGAAATCTCGAACTGGCGGATCGCCGCAATCGTATCGAGCGCCGGCCCCAGCTTGCGCCTGGCCTGGGCATCGGCAAAGGCCGCCTTCAGCGCATCGCCCGCCAGGTCCATCGGCGAGCGTTCGAGATAGCCGGGCTCGCCGACCCGCTCGGAAACCTGACCGACGCCAATGATGACGGGCGTGTTGTCATCCCCCGCCATCACAGCATCTGCCCGTCATCGACCGTCAGCGTAGATCCGGTGATATGCGCCGAGGCATCGGAAGCGAACAGCAGCAATGGTTCGTCGAGCGCCTCGATCGGACACATCCGCTGGCGATGGAACCCGGCGACCTGCGCCTTGCCGCCCTCGCCGTCGAACCAGTCGCCGCCGATTTCGGTGCGGATATAGCCCGGCTGGATGGTGTTGACACTGATCCCCTGGCGCACCCATTCGCGCGCGAACTGGCGGCCAAGATGCGCCACCCCGGCCTTGGTCGCGGCATAGGCGGCATCGCCCTGCCCGGTCATTTCCGCGGTGATCGAACCGATCAGTACCACCCGTCCGCGGCCGTGAGCCTTGAACCCGGCGGCGATCATCCGCCGTGCCCCTTCGCGCGCGGTCAGGTAGACCCCGGTGAAATTGGTCTCGACCACGCTGGCCACCTCGGCCAGCGACAGATCGATCGACCGCCCGCCGATGACCACGCCGGCATTGGCGATCACCGTATCGACCGTGCCGAAATGCGCTTCGGCCGCATCGTAGGCGGCGATCAGCGACGCCTCGTCGGTGACGTCCATCGCCGCGGCCAGCGCGCTGTCGCCCAGTTCGGCGGCCAATGCGGCAATCCGCTCGGTCCGCCGTGCGCCGATCACGACGCGCGCGCCTTCCTTGACCAGCAGCCGCGCGAAATGCGCGCCGAAGCCCGACGAGGCGCCGGTTATCAGTGCAATGCGTCCGTCCAGCCTGCCGCCCATATGCGTGACCTCCCAATCTTAATCATGCGATTAACAGGCCGATTGGAACATGGTCAAGGCGGCGGCGCAGGGCTTGTTGTTAGAGCAAGGTCGCCAGGTCGCCCAGCGCGGCGCGCAGCCGGTCGAGCGCCTGGGCCTTGAGCTGGTGTACGCGCGGGACCGAAACCTGCAGCGCCGCGGCAATCTCGGTCAGGTTGAGCTCCTCGACGAAGTGCAGCTGGACGATCAGTTGCAGCCGTTCGGGCAGTTCGCCGATCGCCGCGGCGAGGTGCGTGCGCAGCTCGGCATCGGCGAGCAGGACAAAGCTGTCGGGCCGATCGTCGGCATAGGCCATGTCGCTGTCACTATAGGCTTCGTCGATCGGCTCGAACTGTAGCGGCGCGGCATTGCTGCGCAGCTGGGCCAGTTCCTCTGCGCCGATGCCAAGCGCGGCGGCCAGTTCCTCGCTGCGGGGTTGGCGGCCCAGCTCTAGGCGCAGGGCGCTCTCGCTTGCCGCCAGTTGCCGGCGGCGTTCGGCCGCGCCGCGCGACAGCGGTACCTGGCGGCGGATCAGGTCGACCATCGCGCCGCGGACCCGCAGCTTGGCATAGGCGGCAAAGCCGTCTTCGCCCGGCCCGGCGTGGCGCTGGGCGGCCTCGGTCAGCGCGACCATCCCGGCCTGCATCAGGTCTTCCAGCTCGATCCCCGGCCGGCCGCTGCCGTGGACATGCCAGGCCAGCCGCCGCACCATCGGGACAAAGCGCTGGACCCGGTCGGCCACGGTGCCGCCGCCATAGGCCGAGCGCGGCGCGGAAAAGCCCGAGTGATCGTGTTTCATGCGGCAAGACTTTCATCGGCTTGGGTTTGCGGTGCGGCCAGCGCCGGCGGCGCGGGCGGCGGTCCGCCGACCACCGCGATCACTTCGATCGGCTGGGCGGCGGGCAGCTCGGCAATCGACAGCACCGTGCATTGCGGCGCGCGCAGCCGCAGCAAGGCGGCCAGCGCGCGGCGCGCGCGCGGCTGGACCACCAGCACTGGCAGCGGCGCGCCGGGGCTCCGTTCGGCCACCAGCGCGGCAACGTGTTCGCCGATGCTGCGGGCCAGGTCGGGTTCGATCACCGGCTGGCCGGTGACGGGATCGCTCAGCCCCTGGACGATCGCCCCTTCGAGCTGGGCGTCGAGGGTGATCACCGGCAACCGCTGACCCGGCGGACAGATCCGCCCGACGATCAGCCCGCCCAGATCGGCGCGGAGCAGATCGACCAGCCGGTCGAAGTCCTGGGTCTGCTGCAAGGCCGCCGCCAGCGACGAAAGGATCGGCACAGGGTGCGCGATCGGGATGCCGTCTTCGAGCAGCGCGCGCAGCAGCCGCGTCAGCGCAGCCAGCGAGAGCGGCTGGGGATGGACCGCTTCGACCAGGCTGGCCGAATGTTCTTTCACCGCGTCAAGGATCGCGCGGACCTCATCCGGGCCAAGCAGCAGCTGCGGCCGCTCGGCCAGCAGCTGGTTGAGCTGGGTCGCGATGACCGTACTGGCATCGACCGTCAGAAAGCCCTCGGCCACGGCGTGATCGCGCGCCGCGGGGTCGATCCACAGCGCCGGGCACCCGAAGCTGGGATCGGTGGTCGCCTCACCGGTGATGCGGTGCTGTTCGCGTACTTCGCCGGCGTCGATCGCCAGCACCTTGTCGGCGCGCGCGGTGCCGCCGCCCAGCGGCACCCCGCCGAGCAGGATGCGGTAGGCGTCGGGCGCGATCTCGAGGCTGTCGCGCACGCGGAATTGCGGAACGACAAACCCGCAGGCCTGGCTGATCTGCTTGCGCACCCCGGTGATCCGCGCCACCAGCGGCGAGCCGCGGCGTTCGTCGACCAGGTGGATCAGGCCGTAGCCGAGCTCGATCGTCACCAGGGTATGATCGGAGACATCGCCCAGCACGATCCGCCCGGGATCGGCCGGCGGGGCGGCGTCGACAACCGGCGGCGGCTGCGCGGCGCGCTGGCGCAGGGTGTGCCACAGCCACCCGGCCAGCCCGGCGGCGGGCAGGAAGATCGTCTGCGGCATCGCCGGGATCACCCCGATCGCGCCGAGGATCACCGCCACCGGCAGCCAGATCGCCGGATTGGCGAGCTGCCCGCCGATCTGTCCGGTGAGGTCGCGGTTGTCGGATACGCGCGTGACGATGACCGCCGCGGCGATCGACAGCAGCAGCGAGGGGACCTGCGCAACCAGCGCGTCGCCGACCGCCAGGGTGACGTATTTCTGCGCGGCGTCGCCCGCACTCAGCCCGTGGCTGATCATGCCGAGGCAGAACCCCGCCAGGATGTTGACCGCCAGGATCAGCACCGCGGCGATCGCGTCGCCTTTGACGAACTTGCTGGCACCGTCCATCGAGCCATAGAAATCGGCCTCGGTTGCCACTTCGCGACGGCGGGCCTTGGCCTCGTCGGCGCTAAGCAACCCTGCGGCGAGGTCGGCGTCGATCGCCATCTGCTTGCCCGGCAGGGCATCGAGCGTGAAGCGCGCCGACACTTCCGACACGCGACCCGCGCCCTTGG
>JBJTLX010000259.1:0-4587 GCA_046063245.1 Novosphingobium sp. | reverse complement strand
TCGGGCGCAGCGCGGCGATTACCGCGCTGAACAGCCGCTGGTGGATCTGATGCGGGGTGCGCCGGCGCGCTCAGGCCTCGACAAGGCGCAGTACGCCGATCTCAAGTTCAGGCTCCCCGGCGATATCCTCACCAAGGTCGACCGGACCAGCATGGCGGTGAGCCTGGAAGCGCGAGAGCCGCTGCTCGATCATCGCCTGATTGAGTTCGCCGCAACCTTGCCCGAAGGGCTGCGGGTGCGCCGGGCAGAGGGCAAGTGGCTGCTCAAGAAGACCATGCAGCGCTATCTGCCCGACGAAATCCTCTACCGCCCCAAGCAAGGCTTCGTCACCCCGATCGCCCAGTGGTTCCGCGGCCCGCTGGCCGATGCCGCGCGGACGATCGGCAGCAGCAGTGCGCTGGCCCGGACCGGCTGGTTCGACCCACGCGCGCTCAGCGGGGTGGCCGAAGCGCACATCGCCGGACGCTCCGATCATGGCCGCCTGCTGTGGCAATTGCTGATGCTCGACCGTTCGATGGCGACTTTGGGCCTGACCGCCTGACTTGTTCTTGACCCCGCTTGCAGTTGGGCTAGCTATCGCCCAGACACCTGAAACGGTGCGGGGGAGAATTCATGGGGTCGCCGGACGTTTCATCACCGAAAAACAAGCGATTGCGCGGCGTTCTTTTGGTCGCGGTACTGGCTGCTGCCGTGTGGTTCGGCGGTCGCGCAATGGGCTGGTGGGGCGTGCAGGGCGACGGCCAGCTGCGGCTCTACGGCAATGTCGAGATTCGCGAGGTCCAGCTTGGCTTTCGCGTCCCGGGACGGATCGCGCGGCTGCTGGTCGACGAGGGGGACCGGGTCACGCCGGGACAGGTTCTCGCCGAGCTCGACACCCGGCCGTTCCAGGACCGACTGGCCGGGGCCGACGCCCGGGTCGAGGCGGCGAGCGCCACGGCGGCGCGCGATGCAAACGGATCGCGCCCGCAGCAGATTGGCGAGGCGCGGGCCGAGGTCGCCGCGGCCGATGCCGCGGTGCTTGAAGCACGCCGCCAGTTCGAGCGGCGTCAGGCGCTGGTCGACAAGGGCTTCATCAGCAGGGCCGACCTGCAGACCGCCGATGCCGCGCTGCGCAGCGCTCGGGCCCGGCTGGCCCAGGCGCAGGCTGCACTCTCGCTGGCGGTCGACGGCACCAGGGCGGAGGACCAGGCCAACAGCCAGGCCAACCGCGACGTGACCCTGGCCGAACGGCGCGCGGTGCAGACCGACATCGACGATACCGTGATCCGCGCGGCCGAACCGGGCCAGGTCTTGACCCGCGCCCGCGAGACCGGCGCGATCGTCGCGGCCGGGCAGACCGTGCTGACCGTCGCGCTGACCCAGCCGGTGCGGGTCCGCGCCTATGTCGCCGAACCCGACCTGCACCGGATCAGGCCTGGCATGGCGGTCAGGGTCCGGACCGACGGCACCGGCAAGGAATGGCCGGCGACGATCGGCTTCATCTCGCCGGTCGCCGAGTTCACCCCAAAGACGGTGCAGACCGAGCAGCTGCGCACCGATCTGGTCTATCGCGTGCGGCTGACGGTCAACGACCCGAACGGCGATCTGCGCCAGGGCGCGCCGGTGACGGTGCTGCTGCCCGGCAGCGCGGGCAAGGATTGATCTGCCGTGACGGAGGCTCCGCTCCTCCGGCTGGTCGACGTGGCGAAGCGCTTCAAGGGGGCGCGGCGCGGCGCGGCGGGAACCCAGGCACTCGACGGGATTTCGTTCAGCCTGCTGCCCGGCCGCTCGCTCGGGCTGGTCGGGCCCGATGCCGGCGGCAAGACCACGCTGATGCGGATCCTCGCGGGACTGGTCGAGGCCGATAGCGGCGCGGTCGACGTGATGCGCCGCCCGGTCGCCGAGCTCGACCGCGGCCTGATCGGCTACATGCCGCAAGGCGGGGCGCTCTATGGCGAACTGACGGTGCGCCAGAATCTGGAACTGTACGCCCGGCTGCGCGGACTGGAACCCGACGACAACCCGGAGCGCATGGCCACGCTCTATCGCGCCACCGGGCTTGGCCCGTTCAAGGACCGCGCCGCCAACCGCCTGTCGGGCGGGATGCGGCAAAAGCTGGCGCTGGCCTGCGCCGTGGTCGCCGCCCCGCCGCTGATGCTGCTTGACGAACCTTCGGTCGGGGTCGATCCGGTCTCGCGCCGCGAAATCTGGGATCTGGCGCAGGAACTGGCCGGCCCCGGCAGCGCGATCGTCTGGACCACCAGCATCCTCGACGATGCCGGCAAGTGCGACGACGTGATCCTGCTCCACCAGGGGCGCATCCTTTACGACGGGCCGCCCGGCGGGCTGGCGCAGCGGGCCGCGGGCCGGACCTTTGCCATGCCGCTGCTGCCCAGCGGACGGCGCGCGGCGCTGCAGACGGTGCTTGAGCGGCCCGACGTGATCAGCGCCACCATGTCGGGGCGGACGCTGCGCGCGGTCTGCCGGGGCAGCGCAGCGCCGGGTAGTGCATGGCGCAGCGCGCAGCCTAGCGCCGAAGATGGCTTTTCCGCGATCCTCGACGACGGTGCGGCCTTGCAGCCCAGCGCGCTTGCCGCGGCCTTTCCGCTGCGCACCGCCGATCCGGCGCGCCCGGCCATCGCCGCGCTCGGGTTGACCCGGCGCTACGGCGATTTCACCGCGGCGCAGGACATTACCTTCACCGTCTTTCCCGGCGAGATATTCGGGCTGCTCGGCCCCAACGGCGCGGGTAAATCGACCACCTTCCGCATGCTGTGCGGGCTGATCACGCCCAGCGGCGGCTATGGCACGGTCGCCGGGCGCGAGCTGACCAGCGCCGGTGCCCAGGCGCGCGAAGCGATGGGTTACATGCCGCAGAAGTTCTCGCTCTATGGCGATCTTGCCGTGCTGGCCAACCTGCGCTTCGTCGCCGGGGCTTACGGGCTGAAGGGCGCGGCGGCGCGTCAGGCGATCGAGCGGGTGATCGACGCGCTCGACCTGGCGCCCTATACCGGGGCCATGGCCGGACTGCTCCCGCTCGGGATCAAGCAGCGCCTCGCCCTGGGTGCGGCGGTGCTGCACACCCCGCCGGTGCTGTTCCTCGACGAGCCGACCTCGGGGGTCGATCCGCTGACCCGGCGCGCCTTCTGGCACCATATCAACGCGATCGCCGCGCGCGGGACGGCGGTGCTGGTCACCACCCATTTCATGGACGAGGCCGAGAACTGCGACCGGCTGTTGCTGATCAACCGTTCGCAGGCGATCGCCAGCGGCACGCCCGACGACCTCAAGCGCGCGGTGCTGAACAATCCCGATCCGACGCTGGAACAGGCCTTCATCACCTTGATCGAAGCCCAGGGCCGCGCCGAAAGTGAAGCGGCGTGAGCAGGCGCGATCCCCACGCCGCCCGCCGCGCCGGCGCGATCCGGGCCAAGGAATGGGCCCAGGTCTGGCTCGATCCCTCGACCTTCGGGCTGGTCGTGCTGATGCCGCTGATCCTGATGATCCTGTTCGGCAATGCGGTCAGCCTTGACGTCAAGGCCTCGCGGCTCGGGCTGATCGACCGCGATCATACCGCCGCCTCGCGCGAACTGGTCCAGGTGCTGCGCCGCAACCCCAGCTTTGCGGTGGTCGAAGGTCCGGCGCTTGGCCAGCTCGAAGACGGACTGCGCAGCGGCACCTTGCGCGGCATCGCGACCATTCCCGAAGGGTTCGAGCAAGGCCTGACGCTGGGTGAGCCCAAGGACGTGCAGCTGATCACCGACGGCGCGCAGGTCAACACCGCGACCTTCCTGACCGGACACTTGCGCGGTGCGCTGCGGACATGGGCCCAGGCCCGCGCCGCGGAACAGGGCGCCGCGGCGACCGGCGTGATCGAGATCGTCCCGCGCTACAGCTACAACCCGGGACTGCAGAGCCGCTACATGCTGGTGCCGGGCGCGATCGGCATCGTCATGGCGATGATCGGCAGCCTGCTGACCGCGCTGATCATGGCGCGCGAGTACGAGCGCGGGACAATGGAGGGGCTGCTTTCGACACCAATTTCGATCCCGTCGCTCGTGCTGTCCAAGCTCATTCCTTATTACGTGCTCGGGCTCGCCTCGACCGGGATCTGCGTGCTGGTTGCGGTCTACGGCTATGGCCTGCCGTTCCGCGGCTCGATCTTCGCGCTGTTCCTGATCGCTTCGGCGTTCCTGGCGGCGGTGCTGGGGCAGGGGCTACTGATCTCGGCGGGGACCAAGAACCAGTTCGTTTCGACCCAGTTTGCGCTGCTCTCGGGCTTTTTGCCCTCGCTGCTGCTGTCGGGCTTCCTGTTCGAGATCGATTCGATGCCGCCCGCGATCCAGTGGCTGACCTATATCGTCCCGGCGCGCTATCTGATCCCGCCGCTGCAAAGCGTGTTCCTGGTCGGCGATGTGTGGCGGCTGTTCCTGCCCAACGTGGTGATCCTGTTCGGCTTCGGGGCGTTCTTCTTCCTGCGCGTCACTCGCGCGATCAAACGGCGCATTGCATGAGCGGCGCGCTGATCCGCATCGCGGCGATGGCGCTGAAGGAACTGCGCGTGGTGCTGCTCGACCGGCGGGTGCTGACCACGCTAGTGATCTCGCC
>JBJTLX010000258.1:0-9693 GCA_046063245.1 Novosphingobium sp. | reverse complement strand
CGCCTGCGGCACCGCCGCCGTGGTCACCCCGGTCGGCACGGTCGCGGACCGCAACGGCGCGTTCGTCATCGGTTCGGGCGGCCCTGGTCAGCTGACCGGCAAGCTCAAGGCGCGGCTGGTGGCGATCCAGCGCGGCGAGGCCCCGGACACGCACGGCTGGGTGGTGCGGATCGACTGACCGGCAAGGATTTACGCGCGGGCCGCCTTGCGCCAAGGTACAGGGCGATGGAACAACCCAAGGCCCGCCCGCTCCCCCCGTTCGATTACAGCCAGCCGGCTGGCACGCCGGCGCTGCTCGATCCCGGCTCGGTCGCCTGGCAAGTCTACAAGAACCAGATCGCGCTGGCGATCGGCGGCGTGGCGGCAGTGCTGATGGAGTTTGCCGATCCGCGGATCCGCTCCGGCGTGTGGGATCATTCGATCTATCGCTTCGATCCGATCGGGCGTTCGCAGCGCACCGGCTATGCCGCGATGATCGGGGTCTATGGCCCGCAGGATGCCGCGCGGCGGGTGATCGCCGGGGTCAACCGGATGCATGCCAAGGTCGCAGGCGAAACCCCCGACGGCACGGCCTACACGGCGACCGATCCCGAACTGCTCGACTGGGTCAGCGCGACCGCCGGGTACGGCTTCCTGACCGCCTACCACCACTTTGTCCGCCCGCTCAGCGAGGCGGATCAGACCCGCTTCTTCCGCGAAGGCGCGCCGGTGGCCGAGCTCTATGGTGTGCAAAACAAGCCGGGGTCCCGCGCCGATTTCATGGCGATGATGGAGCGCCTCGCCCCGCGGTTCGAGCCGCATCCGATCAACCGCGAGTTCCTGGCGATCATCCAGTCGGGCCAGGCCGCGCCGACCGTGCCGCGCTTCCTCCACCGCGCGCTGGCGCGGGCGGCGGTTTCGATCCTGCCGCCGCTGATCCGCGACCGGCTTGAACTGGGCCGCGATTTCGACCTGGGCCTGCGCGACCGGATCGCGGTGCGGCTGGTGGCGCAACTGGCCGAGCGCAAGCATGATCCGGCCTCCCCGCCGGCCCAGGCGAGTGTGCGGTTGGGCTTGCCGAGCAACTTTCTCTACCGCAAGGCAGCAGAGCGCACAGGACTGCTGGCCCGAGCCGGATTGGCGAACTGAATTCGGCGGTGCGCGCCGCCGCTTGCAAACCGCCTGCCGCGCCTTACGTTGCTTGGCGCAACCCATCCCGCACGAAAGGCCTGTCCATGTCCGATGCCGAATATACCCCGCCCAAGGTCTGGACCTGGAACAAGGAAAACGGCGGACAGTTTGCGGCGATCAACCGGCCCACGGCCGGCGCGCAGCATGACAAGGTGCTGCCGGTGGGCGAGCATCCGTTCCAGCTCTATTCGCTGGGCACGCCCAACGGCCAGAAGGTGACGATCCTGTTCGAGGAACTGCTGGCGGCGGGGCACAGCGGCGCCGAATACGATGCCTGGCTGATCAACATCCGCGAAGGCGACCAGTTCGGATCGGGCTTTGTCGCGATCAATCCCAATTCGAAGATCCCCGCGCTGCTCGACCGCAGCGGCCCGGAACCGATCCGGCTGTTCGAAAGCGGGGCGATGCTGCTGCACCTGGCGGAAAAGTTCGGTGCCTTCATCCCCAGCGATGCCAGGGGCCGCGCCGAAACGCTGAGCTGGCTGATGTGGCAGATGGGCAGCGCGCCGTTCATCGGCGGCGGGTTCGGCCATTTCTATGCCTATGCGCCGATCAAGATCGAATATGCGATCGACCGCTATTCGATGGAAACCAAGCGCTTGTTCGATGTCGCCAACAACCGCCTGGGCGAAAGCCGGTTTCTGGCCGGGGACGACTATACCATCGCCGATATGGCGACCTATGCGTGGTTCGGGCTGCTCTACAAGGGGCTGGCCTACAACGACGCCGGGACGTTCCTGTCGATGCACGAATATACCCATGTCGGGCGCTGGGTTGAAGAGATCGGGGCGCGCCCGGCGGTCAAGCGCGGGCAGAAGGTCAACACCCTGACCGGGCTGCTCGAGCGCCACAGCGCGGCCGATTTCGACGCGCTTGCGGCTGAGTAACGCGCCCTCTTTTCATCGGCGCGCGGCCTCACTATAGGCCGCGCTCCTGATGGGGCGTCGCCAAGTGGTAAGGCACCGGTTTTTGGTACCGGCATTCGCAGGTTCGAATCCTGCCGCCCCAGCCAGGACCGCCCCTCACTGCTTGCGCAGCAACAGCACGAAGGGTGTCACCGCCAGGCTGAGCCACATCATCAGGTAGAAATTGTCGATATAGGCGACCATCGCCGCCTGGCGGTTGACCTCGGCATCGACCATCGACAGCGCCGTGGTGCCAAGCTGCTGAAAGCGGTCGATCGTCGAAAAGTCGATCAGCGCGGTCATCGATGCGGTGACGTGCGATGACAGGTCGGAATGGCTGGTCTGCAGGTTTCGCCCGAGCAAGGCTGTGGTGATCGCGATCCCGACCGACGCGCCGAGCGAGCGCGACAGGTTCATCAGGCTCGACCCCTCGGTGCGCAGGGGCCCTGGCAGAGTGGCGAAGGCGCTGTTGTTAAGCGGGATGAACAGCAGCCCGATCCCCAGCCCCTGGACGAAGCCGCTGACGATGACCGGCCATTGGTCGATGTACAGCGACCAGTGCGACATCTGCCAGAACGACGCGGCGGCCAGCGAGAAGCCGACCAGCAGGACCATGCGCGGATCGACCCCGCGGCGCACCAGGATCCCCGACAGCTGCATGCTGACCAATGTGCCGACCCCGCGCGGCATCATCGACCAGCCGGTGTCGATCACCGAATAACCCAGCAGTCGCTGGAGCATCGAGGGCAGCAGCGCCATCGAGGCGAACATCACCATGCCCAGCGCGAACATGAACAGGAACGCGGTAACGAACGAGCGGTTGGCGAACAGTGCCCCGTTGAACAGGGTCTGCTTCTTGGTGGTCAGGAAATGGACCCCGCCCATCCACACCGAGCAGCCGATCGCGATCGCGTAGATCCAGATCTCGATCGATTCGAACCAGTCGACGTGGTTGCCGCGATCGAGCATCAGCTGCAGCGCGGAGATCGCGATGGCGATCATGGCGAAGCCGAAGAAATCGAAGCGGCGGCGGGTGATCGGGCGCGAAGGCAGCTCGGCGATCATGATCGCCAGCGCGATCACGCCCAGCGGGACGTTGACATAGAACACCCAGCGCCAGTTCCAGTTCTCGGTCAGCCAGCCGCCGATGATCGGCCCCAGGATCGGCCCGGCCATCAGCCCCATCCCCCAGATCGCCATCATCTGCCCCTGTTTCGAGGGCCGGTTGACGTCGAGCATGGCCGACTGGCTGAGCGGCGCAATGAACGCCCCGGACAGCCCCTGCAGGGTTCGGAACAGCACCATCTGGGTGATGTTCTGCGCCATCCCGCAGAGCATCGATGAAAGCACGAAGGCAGCGGTCGAGAGGATGAACAGCCGCCGCGAACCGATCCGGTCGGCCAGCCAGCCGGTGGTCGGGATCGCCACCGCGCTGGCGACGATATAGCTGGTCAGCACCCAGCTGACCTCGTCCGGGGTCGCCCCCAGCGAGGATTGCATATGCGGGATCGCGACATTGGCGATGGTCGTATCAAGGATCTGCAGCAGCGACGCGGTCATCACCCCGATCACCACCAGCAGCGGATTGGCCACCGGCAGCGAGGCGACATCCTCGACCGGAGCGGGCAGCGGCGGCGCGGGTGCTCTGGCCCTGCCGACCCGGCCCAGTGCAGCGGGCGTGCTTGCCATGCCGGCTACCTTAGCGCGGCTTGCCGTCGGTGCGGACGGTCACGTGGCTCGACAGGCCGGCGATCAGCGGGCGCGGGCTGGCCTGATCGATGGCGATCCGCACCGGGACGCGCTGCGTCACCTTGACCCAGTTGCCGGTCGCGTTCTGCGCGGGCAGGACCGAAAACTCGCTGCCGGTGCCCGCGCCGATCGAGGCGACGTGGCTCTTCAACTTGACCCCGGGATAGGCATCGAGCTCGATCGTGGCGGCCTGCCCGACCTGCATTTCGGCCAGGTCGGTTTCCTTGAAGTTCGCCTCGACATAGCTCTGGGCATTTGCGACGATCGTCACCACCGGCAGCCCGGTGACGATTTCCTGCCCGGCCAGCAGCCGGTCGGCCTGGGTGATCCGCCCGGCGATCGGCGCGCGGACCACGGTGCGGGTCAGGTTGAGCTGGGCCGACTGGCGCTGGGCCTGGGCCGCGGCAATGGCGGGAAGGACGCCGGGCACCTGCGATCCGGTCGAAAGCTTGGCCTGCGCTTCGGTCTGCTTGGCTACGGCCAGCTTCAGGGTCTCGCGCGCCTGGGCGACCTGGTGCTGCGCCGCCTGATAGGCCGCCTTGGTGGTGAAGCCGCGTTCCCACAGCGCGCGCTGGCGCTCGTAATTCGACTGGGCGAAACCGATGTCCTCACGCGCCGCCGAGATGTCCGCGCCCGACATTGCCGCCGAGCTGGACAGCGCGGTGGCATTGGCCTGGGCGCTGGCGATCGCCGCGTCGGCCTGGGCCAGCTGGATCTGGTACGGCGCCTGATCGACCACGAACAGCACGTCGCCAGCCTTGACCTGCTGGCCCTCGTGCACTGCGACCGAAACGATCTTGCCGCCGACTTCGGCGCTGACCGAAACCTTGTCCTGCTGGACATAGGCGTTGTCGGTCGAAACCTTGCCCTGCAGGCTTTGCCAGTAACCGACCGCGCCGCCGATGATCAGCAGCGGGACTACCAGCATCAGCGCCAGGCGGCGCCAGTTGCGCGGGGCCTTGGCCGGACGGGCCGCAGCGCTGTCGTTCTGCGCCAGCGCCTGTTCGAACGGCTCCGCACCTTCGGCAACGATTTGGGGATCGCGATCAGCCATTGGCTGCCACCTGTTCCACCAGCTTGCGCGACAGGTTCTGGCGGACCTGTTCGAGCAGCACGGTCAGTTTCGCACGATCGGCTTCGACAATGCCGTCCAGCGCCTCTTCGATCATCACTTCGGCCATCGGGCGCAACTGATCGAGCAGATCGTGCGCGCGCGCCGTGAGGTGGAGCCGCCACGAGCGCCGGTCGGAGGCATCGGCGCGGCGTTCGACCAGGCCCGCTTCCTGCAGGCGGTCGACCATGCGGCACACGGTGATCGGTTCAACGTCCAGCTGTTCGGCCAGGCCGCCCTGATTGATGCCTTCGTGGCGCTTGAGCGTGACCAGCACCTGCCACTGTGGGCGGGTCACCCCGATCACGCGGGCGCGGGCGTCGAACGAGCGCCGCATCAGTCGCGAGGTATCGGCGAGAATCGATCCGAGGTTTTCCATATGCTGCGTTATATATAACTATGCATATAATAGTCAAGTAGACAGTCAGCCTGAACGCAATCGCGGCCCGGATCGGAATCCGGACCGCGATGGATAACCCGCGAAGTAGCGCTTTGTGCCCGGCGCCCGCCGGGCCAGATGCAATCAGTCGGCGACGACCGGCAGATAGACCGCGCTGGCCTCGCTGCCGCCCCAGCGCACCGTCTGGGTCGCCTTCCTGTAGTCCCCCGGCTTGGCCCACATGATCGAGGGCACCCAGGTCTGCGGGTTGCGGTCATAGAGCGGGAACAGGCTCGACTGGACCTGGACCATGATCTTGTGCCCGGGCAGGAAGACGTGGTTCACATTGGGCAGCGACCAGCCGAAACTGTAGGTCTTGCCCGGCTCCAGCGGCGCGGGCGCGGCAAAGCCGTGGACATAGCGGCCGCGGAAAATCTCGATCCCGATCCCCAGTTCGTACCCGGCCATGGTGGCATTGGCGCTGTTTTCTTCGGGGTAGACGTCGATCAGCTTGACCACCCAGTCGCTGTCCTGGCCGCTCGTCGCCGCGTGCAGATCGACCCGCGGCGCCCCCTTGATATGGACCGGCTTGGTCAGGACGTCGCTGGTATAGCTCAGCACGTCGGGCCGCCCGTCGACAAAGCGCTGGTCCTGGACCAGCCAGGTGCGCCAGGCATCGCCGTTCATGTGCACCGGGCGCGGCAGGAACGGCACCGGCTTGGCCGGATCGGAGACATAGTCGTCGCTGCCCGCTGCCGGCCTGGTCCAGCTCAGCCCGCCATTCCCGGCGAGGTAGAGCGGCATCTCGCTTCCCGCCGGCCACTTGGCGTCGGTCTCCCAGCGGTTGGTCCCGGTGGCATAGGTTACCGCTGCAGGCATCGCCGCGCAGGGCTGGGGGTTGCTTTTCACCCGGCAGTCGAGGAACGGCTTGATCCAGTTCAGCCGGAATTGCAGCGCGGTATCGCCTTCGAACTTGAGCGGGCCGAGCGACGAGCCTTCATAATTGGCCCCCGAATGGCGCCACGGCCCGATCCCCAGCATGATCGGCGCATCGGGCTGGGCCGCCTTGACCGCCTTGAACACCGCTGGCGCGCCATAGCTGTCTTCCTGGTCCCACTGCCCCAGCATGACCAGCGTCGGCACGGTCAGCTTGCGCGCCGCCAGCAGCTTGTCGACCGCCTGGCCCTGCCAATAGCTATCGTAGGCGGGATGCTCGAGCGCCTTCCTGACCGAAGGCAACTGGTCGACGCCCCACTTTGTGGCATATGCACCCGCAGAGCCGCCGTTCAGGTACGCCAGGTATTCGTCGCCCGTCCCTTTGGGCACTTCACCCCCGCCCTCTTTCACCGTCTGGCCCAGCATATAGTCGAAGCCGAAGGCCCGGAACGCGCCGTTGTGGAACCAGTCGTCGCCGATCCAGCCATCGACCATCGGCGACTGCGGCACTGCGGCCTTGAGCGCGGGATGCGGATCGATCAGCGCCATCAGCGAAGTGTAGCCAAGATAGCTAGAGCCGATGATCCCGACCTTGCCGTTGCTTTCCTTGACGTTCTTCACCAGCCAGTCGATCGTGTCATAGGCATCGGTGGCGTGATCGACCCTGGTCTGGTTGAGCGGCCCGCGCAGCGGCCGGGCCATCACATAGTCGCCTTCGGACTTCGCCAGCCCGCGCACGTCCTGATAGACCCGGATATAGCCATCGTTGACGAACGGCGCGTCCATCACCGGCAGGATCTCCTCGATCTTCTGGCTGCGGTTGCGGCTGGTGTGGCCGGTGGCATTGTAGGGGCTGCGGCTGAGCAGCATCGGCCCGTCCGCGGTGCCCTTGCGGAACACGATCACCGTGAACAGCTTCTTGCCGTCGCGCATCGGGATCATCACCTCGCGCCGGACATAGTCGGCCTCGGGCCGGACCCAGTCATAGCTCTTGACCTGATCGTTGGTCATCGGATCAAGCGTGGGCGCGTTCTGCGCAGCCAGCGGGGCGGCAAGGACAGCGGACAGGGCAAGACCGGCAAGCAGGGTCGGACGCATCGAAAACTCCCATGAAACGATTGGTTCGCACGCTAGCAGTTTTGTTACGCTTGTTAAGGGCAGGCGCGCGGCTATCCTGCTTGCCCACAGGAGAGAAGCGATGCGCGCAACCCAGGCCTATTTCGAAGCGACCGGCGGCCCCGAAGTGATCCAGTGGCGCGAGGTCGATCTGCCCGCCCCCGGCGCGGGCGAGATCCTGGTCCGGCACGAGGCGGTCGGCCTCAACTACATCGACACCTATTTCCGCAGCGGGCTCTATCCCGCCGCGCTGCCCAGCGGCATCGGCATGGAAGCGGCGGGCATTGTCGAGGCGGTGGGCGACGGCGTCACCGCCTGGCAAGCCGGTGACCGGGTGGGCTACTTCGGCAGCGGGCTCGGCGCCTATGCCAGCGCGCGGATCATGCGCGCCGATGAGGTGATCCCGGTGCCCGCCGGGGTTGACGGCGCCACCGCCGCGGCGATCCTGCTCAAGGGCGCGACCACCGAGTTCCTCGCGGAACGCTGCGCGCCGGTAGCACCGGGCGGCTGGGCGCTGGTCCCGGCTGCAGCCGGCGGGGTCGGCCTGCTGCTGGTGCAATGGCTGACGGCGCGCGGGGTCCGGGTGATCGGCACCGTCGGCAGCGCGGAGAAGGTCAAGCTGGCGCAGGATGCCGGGGCCGAACTGGTCCTGCTGAGCGGCGCGGCGGACCTCGCCGAACAGGTCCGCGCCGCGACCGGCGGCACCGGGGTGGCAGTCAGCTACGACGGGGTCGGGGCGGCGACCTGGGATGCTTCGTTGAAGAGCCTGGCCAAGCGCGGCACTTTGGTGAGCTTCGGCAACGCCAGCGGCCCGGTCACCGGGGTCAACCTTGCCACCCTCGCCCAGCACGGCTCGCTCTACGTCACCCGCCCGACCCTGTTCGACTATTACCGCAACCGCGCCGAGGCCGGGCCGGGGGTCGAAAAGCTGTGGGCGATGGTGACCAGCGGCAAGGTGAAGATCGAGATCGGCCAGACCTACCCGCTGCGAGAAGCAGCCCAGGCGCACCGCGATCTGGAGGCGCGGCAGACAACGGGATCGACAGTGCTGGTGCCGTGAATGGCCGATCGAACAAATCGTTGACGGGATGCCCGATCGATCATGGCAAGAGGAACCTCTTCTTCGCTTACAAGGCCAAATCCTGAATTGGCCTGAATGCCATGCCAACCACGGGATTGAGCTACCGACAGCGCAATTGGACTCGCCCAACCAAGGAGCCTAGCATCGCCAGCAGGGGTCGCGAATCGAGTTCGCAGAATGATCTGCTGCTCGAACGCACGAGGTATCAACGATGAAAAAGCTTATGATCTTCGCCGCTTTGGCGAGCGTGACCGCATGTTCCAAGCCGGCCCCAGCGCCAACCGAAGCGGTCACCGAAGCTGCGGACGCAACGCCCGACACTTCGCCTGCTGAAAACACCGCTGCCGACGGCAAGCCTTCGGCCGGCAAATTCAAGATCAACTCGCACGACGGCAAGGTTTACATGGAAGAAGACAAGGCCGACGGGACCTATGTCACCACCCTTGACGGCAAAGTCATCGATACCGGCAAGTGGGAACAGAAAGGTCCCGGCACCTTCTGCTTCACCAAGGATGCCAAGGACGCGAAGCAGGAGTGCAACGTCGAGAAGGTCGAAGCAGGCAAGTGGACCACCACCAACGCCAAGGGTGAAGTCTCTACGGTCGAACGCGTCGGTTGATTGCTGCCGTTTTGGCGGTGCCGGCGAGCTTGCGCCGGCATCGTCAGATGGCCAGAGCAAGGGCTCGTAGCCAGGCAGCTTCCCGGCCCGCGTTACCCCTTGTTGCGACGTGATTACTGCGGACGCGCAAACCAGATCGTGTGGCGGGGCCCCTTGCCCTTGCCGTCCTTGCCGACCCGCGCGCGGACTTCGACCACTTCGACGTCGAAACCGACGCTTTCCAGCCGGCGGGTGAAGGCGGGGTCGGGATAGGCCGACCAGATCGCCAGCACCCCGCCGGGGGCCAGCGCGCGGCGGGCGTTGTGGAGGCCGGCCTTGCGGTAGAGCTGGTTGTTGTCGGCGCGGACCAGGCCGTCGGGGCCGTTGTCGACGTCGAGCAGGATCGCATCGTAAGGCGTCGGGGCGAGCAGCATCACTTCGGCGACGTCGCCCAGCTTGAGCATGACCCGCGGATCGTCGAGGCAGCCTTCGGCCACCCCGGCCATCGGCCCTTTCGCCCACTGGATGATTTCGGGGACCAGTTCGGCCACGGTGGCGCGGCCGTCCATGCCCAGCCGCTTCAGCGCGGCGCGCAGGGTGAAGCCCATGCCGTATCCGCCGATCAGCAGATGCGGCGCGCGCACCCCC
>JBJTLX010000257.1:0-2720 GCA_046063245.1 Novosphingobium sp. | reverse complement strand
TCAGCCGGGCGCGCAAGGCAAAGGCGGCATGGTTGCCCCCTGAATGGCCGGTATCAGCCGGGGTCGGTGCGGCGGCGGCCGGCTGGACGGGTGCCGCCGACGCCCCGCCATCGCCATTTCCATCGCTGCCCAGCGCGTTCTTCGCGCCCTTCAGCGTATAGCCCTGGCGGTGCACCAGGCGGTGGATCGTCTCGACCAGACGGACGTCTGCGGGCCGGTAATAGCGCCGCCCGCCGCTGCGCTTGAGCGGACTGAGCATGGGAAACTGCTCTTCCCAATAGCGCAGGACGTGCTGGCGGATGCCCAGTGCCTTGGCCACTTCCCCGATGGTGCGCAGCGCCTCGGGGTCCTTGCCGTCAGAGAACTGGGCCTCGGCGCTCATCCCTTGGCGATCCGGTCTTTCAGCATCTGGCTCGACCTGAAGGTCAGCACCCGGCGCGGGGTGATCGGCACTTCGACCCCGGTCTTGGGATTGCGTCCGATCCGCTCCCCCTTGTCGCGCAGCAGGAAGGTGCCGAACCCGGAAATCTTGACGTTTTCCCCCTGGGCCAGCGCCTCGCACATGTGTTCCAGAATCGCCTCGACCATGCCGAGCGATTCGGCCCGTGACAGGCCGAGTTTGCGATTCAGGGCTTCGGCCAGATCGGCCCGGGTCAGTGTAGACATGGAGCGCATCAAGCCCCTTCCCAGTTTGGTGAGCGCGACCTACGAGTCGGACCATAACCAAAGGATGCGCAATTGCAACGGAAGTGCACGAAACCTGTGGGTTAGCGCAAATTTCTTCAGATGCGGATGAGGCTGGCACCCCAGGTGAAACCGCCGCCCATCGCTTCGAGCACGACGAGGTCGCCCGGCTTGATCCGCCCGTCGCGCACCGCAACGTCGAGCGCCAGCGGGACCGAGGCGGCCGAGGTGTTGGCATGGCGGTCGACCGTCATCACCACCTTTTCGGGCGGCAGGCCAAGCTTCTTGGCGGTCGCATCGAGAATCCGGCGGTTGGCCTGATGGGGCACGACCCAATCGATGTCCTTTGACGAAAGTCCAACGTCCTCAAGCACTTCGCCCAACACTTCGGCCAGGTTGACCACGGCGTGGCGGAACACTTCGCGGCCCTTCATGCGCAAATGGCCGACCGTCGCGGTGGTCGCCGGGCCGCCGTCGACATAGAGCAATTCGTTGTGCGCGCCGTCGGCATGGAGCCGGTTGGCAAGGATGCCCGGACCGTCATCGGCAACTTCGCGCGCTTCCAGCACGATTGCCCCGGCCCCGTCACCGAACAGCACGCAGGTGGTGCGATCGTCCCAATCGAGGATGCGGCTGAAGGTTTCCGCCCCGATCACCAGCGCGCGCTGTGCCATCCCGGTACGCAGCATCGAATCGGCGACGCTGAGCGCATAGAGAAAGCCCGAGCAGACCGCGGCGACATCGAAGGCGATCCCGCCGTTGCAGCCCAGCGCGTCCTGCACGATCGTCGCTGTGGCGGGAAAGGTCTGGTTGGGGGTCGCCGTGGCCAGCACGATCAGGTCGATGCTCTTCGCCTCGATGCCCGCCGCGGCGATCGCGGCCTGCGCGGCGGCGATCGCCAGGGTCCCGGTGTTTTCATCCTCGCTGCACAGGTAGCGATTGCGGATCCCGGTGCGCTCGACGATCCATTCGTCGCTGGTGTCGACTTGTCGCGTCAGCTCGGCATTGCTGACGGCGCGGCGCGGCAGGGCCGAGCCCGTGCCGATCAGAACCGAACGGCGGGTCACTCGGCGGCCTTGGCCGTGCGGCGCAGGTGGTTTCCGCCCAGCCGCTCGAGATCGGCGGCGATGCGCTGGGTCAGGTCGTGTTCCAGCAGGCGCGCGGTCACCGCGACGGCATTGGCGACGCCGACGGCAGAGGCCGAACCATGGCTTTTCACCACCACGCCGTTGAGGCCGAGAAAGACCGCGCCGTTGTGGTTGTTGGGATCGAGATGGTGCTTGAGCAGCTCGGTCGCCGGGCGCGAAACCAGGAAGCCGAACTTCGAGCGCAGCGACGAGGCAAAGCTGCGGCGCAGCAGATCGGCCACGAACCGCGCCGTCCCTTCGACCGCTTTCAGCGCGATATTGCCCGAAAAGCCGTCGGTCACCACCACGTCGACTTCGCCGCGGTTGATCTTGTCGGCTTCGACAAAGCCGTCGAACGACATGCCGATGCTGCCCGACGCTTCCTTGAGCTGGGCCGCGGCGATTTGCAGGTCCTCGGTGCCCTTGGTCTCTTCGGTGCCGATGTTGAGCAGGCGCACCCGCGGGTTGTCGCGCCCGGTGACGATCCGCGAATAGGCCGCACCCATGATCGCGAACTGGACCAGGTTGCGGGCATCGCATTCGGTATTGGCGCCAAGGTCGAGCATGACCATGTCGTTGTCGCCCAGCGTCGGCAGCAGCGCCGACAGCGCCGGGCGGTCGATCCCCGGCATGGTGCGCAGCGCCAGCTTGCTCATCGCCATCAGCGCGCCGGTGTTGCCGCCGCTGACCGCCGCCCCGGCATCGCCCAGTTTGACCGCGTTGATCGCCAGACCCATCGAAGTGGTCTTGGCCCGGCGCAGCGCCTGGGTGGGCTTTTCATCGCCGGCGACGACATCGGCGGCGTGGAGAATTTCGGAAGCGGCGCGCAGATTCGGGTGCGCTTCGAGCGCGGACTTGATCCGCTCCTCATCGCCGACCAGCAGGAACTTGAAGCGATCGTGGCGGCGG
>JBJTLX010000256.1:0-6284 GCA_046063245.1 Novosphingobium sp. | reverse complement strand
CCCGCCGAAGCTGTGATAGGCGACCGGGACCGGGATCGGCACGTTGATCCCGACCATGCCGACATTGACGCGCGAGGCAAATTCGCGCGCGGCATGACAGTTGCGGGTGAAGATAGCGACGCCGTTGCCGTACTGGTGCTTGCTCGGCAGGGCCAGCGCCTCTTCGAAATCCTTGGCGCGGACGATCTGCAGCACCGGCCCGAAGATCTCGTTCTGGTAGCTCGACATCGCCGGGGTCACCCGGTCGAGCAGCGTCGGGCCGACGAAGTAACCCTCCTCGTGGCCCTGCAGGGTGAAGCCGCGGCCGTCGATCACCAGTTCGCTGCCTTCGTCGACTGCGGTCTGGATCCAGCGTTCGATGCTGGCCTTGTGCTGCGCGGTCACCACCGGGCCGTACTGCGCCTCGGGATCGCTCGACACGCCGATCTTGAGCGCGTGGATCGCCGGGATCAGCTTGGCCCGCAGCCGCTCGGCGGTATCCTCGCCCACCGGCACTACCACGGGCAGCGCCATGCAGCGCTCGCCCGCCGAACCGAAGGCCGCGCCGCACAGGTCGTTGACCACCATGTCGAGATCGGCGTCGGGCATAACAATGCCGTGGTTCTTGGCCCCGCCCATCGCCTGGACCCGCTTGCCCGCGGCGACCCCGCGCGAATAGACGTACTGGGCGATGTCGGAGGATCCGACAAAGCTGACCGCGCCGATCGCCGGATGATCGAGGATCAGGTCGACCATTTCCTTGTCGCCGTGGACCACCTGGAAGATGCCCTCGGGTAGGCCGGCTTCAAGGAACAGCTCGGCCAGCCGCACCGGGACAGACGGATCGCGCTCGCTCGGCTTGAGGATGAAGGCATTGCCGACGCTGACCGCCATCGCCCCCATCCACAGCGGGATCATCGCCGGGAAGTTGAACGGGGTGATGCCGGCACCGATGCCGAGCGGCTGGCGCATCGAATAGACGTCGATCCCGGGGCCGGCGCTCTGGGTATAGTCGCCCTTGAGCACGTGGGGCAGGCCGCAGCAGAACTCGACCACTTCCAGCCCGCGCTGGATGTCGCCCTTGCTGTCGGCGATGACCTTGCCGTGTTCCGCCGACAGCATCGCCGCCAGCTCGTCCATGTGCTTTTCGACCAGCGCCTTGTAGTTGAACATCACGCGGGCGCGGCGCTGCGGGTTCATCGCCGCCCAGGCCGGCTGCGCGGCCTGCGCCGCGGCCACCGCGCGATCGAGCGCGTCGGCGCTGCCCAGCGCGACCTCGGCCTGCTGGCCGCCGTTGTTGGGGTCCATCACCGGGGCCGTGCGCGCGACGGCCAGGCCGCCGGTTCCGCCAAGGATGAAATGATCGATCGTGCGCATCTGCCGGTTTCCCTGAAAGTTGGTCCGCGGCCTGCCCTGCACCCGGACTGGGGTGCAGACAAGCGGCAATTTCGCGGCTATAACCTGCAAATATGCAGGTACTCGACTGGAGCGATTATCAGGCTTTTCTGGCAATTGCGCGCGCCGGCCAGCTGGCCCGTGCCGGTCAGGCGCTGGGCGTCGATGCCACGACCATGGGCCGGCGCCTGCGCCGACTCGAACTGCGCGTCGGGGCCAGCCTGTTCGAGCAGACCCGCGAAGGCCAGGTCCTGACCGAAGCCGGCGAAGCGCTGCTGGTCCAGGTCGAGGCGATGGCCCAGGCGGCGGGGAGCATCGCCGAGGGCGGGGGCGAGGCCGGGGCGCTGGCCGGAACGCTGCGCGTCTCGGTGCCCGAAGGGCTGGGCGGGTGGTTCCTGCCGCGCCATGTCTTGGCCTTTGCCGCCGCGCACCCGCGCCTGACGCTCGACCTTGTCGCCAATTCGGGGCTGCTCAGCCTGTCGAAGCGCGAAGCCGACATCGCGGTAACCCTGTCGCGGCCCAAGGCCGGCCCGGTGATCGCCCGCAAGCTGTCCGACTATGTCCTGCGGCTCTATGCCAGCGCCGACTATCTCGACAAGGTCGGGGCGCCGGGGCGGCCCGCCGACCTGGCCCAGGGGCACTGCCTGATCGGCTATATCCCCGACCTGCTGTTCGATCCGGTGCTGCGCTATCTCGACGAGATCCATCCCGGACTGGTCGCCAGGCTGCGCTCGTCGAGCATCAATGCCCAGCACCGCCTGATCGCGGCGGGTGCCGGGCTGGGCGTGCTGCCGTGTTTCATCGGCGATGCCGATCCGGCGCTGGTCCCGGTCCTGCCGCAGCGCCGCATCGTCCGCTCGTTCTGGCTGGTGACGCACAAGGACACTCACAACCTGGCGCGGGTGCGGGCGGGCAAGGCGTGGCTGGCCGAGGCGGTGGAACGCCACCGCGAGATTCTTTTGCCGGCGCTGTAACCGTTCGGCCGATTGCCACGAATAGTCTGCAGGCGTATCGTGCGAGGCAAGGAGACGGGGCATGGACTCACCGCAAGCGGAAGCGTCGCCCGCGCTGCAGGGCGGCGATCTGGTCCGCCGGCATCACATCGTCACCCGGCTGTGGCACTGGACCAATGTGGTCACGGTCACGGTCATGCTGATGAGCGGGCTGATGATCTTCAACGCCCATCCGCGGCTCTACTGGGGGCAATACGGGGCCAATGCGATCGGCCACCGCGACTATGCCTGGCTCGATCTCAGCCATGTCAACCACGGCATTCCCTTCCCCGGCTGGGCAACGATCCCGTCGAATTACAGCCTGGCCGATGCGCGGCTGTGGCATTTCGCCTTTGCCTGGCTGCTGGTTACCATCCTGACCGGTTATCTCGCCTGGTCGCTGATCGGCGGCCACCTCAAACGCGACATCGCGCCCGCCAAGGGCGAGCTCGCGCCGCGCCATCTGTGGCACGACATTCAGGAACATGCCCGGCTGCGCTTCCCCACCGGCGCGGCGGCACTTCGCTACAACATCCTGCAGAAGCTGGCCTATGGCAGCGTGCTGGTGGTCCTGCTACCCGGGGTTGTCATCACCGGGCTGACGATGTCGCCGGGCTTCAACGCGATTGCCCCGTTCCTGCTCGATCTGCTGGGCGGGCGGCAATCGGCACGCTCGCTGCATTTCCTCTGCGCCGGCGGTCTGTTCGCCTTTTTCCTGGTCCATATCGCGATGGTCGTGCTGGCCGGGCCGATCAACGAAGTGCGCTCGATGATCACGGGCTGGTACCGTTTGCCCGGCAAGCCGGAGGAACAGTCATGATCGTTTCACGCCGCAATCTGATCGGAATGGGCGCGGCCGGCGCGGGCGGACTGCTGCTGAGCGGGTGCGACCGGCTCAATTCGTCGGCGGCCTTCCGCGACGGGCTGGGCGGCGCGACCGAGCTGACCATGCGCAGCCAGCGCCTGCTGATGGGCGATGCCCTGGCGCGCGAGTTTTCCGAGGCCGACATGTCGCCGGTGTTCAAGGCCAACGGCAGCCTGGGGGTGGCCGATCCGGTCTATCGCCAGCACTTCGACCAGGGGTTTGCGCAGTGGGCATTGCAGGTCGACGGGCTGGTCAAGCAGCGCCTCGCCCTGCCGCTCAGCGCGCTCAAGGCCTTGCCGCAGCGCACCCAGATCACCCGCCACGACTGCGTCGAAGGGTGGAGCGCGATCGGCAAGTGGCAAGGCCCGCCGCTCGCCGCGGTGCTGGCCCAGGCCGGGCTGCTGCCCTCGGCCCGCTACGTCGTGTTCCACTGCGCCGACATGCTGCGCGGCGCGCCCTATTACGAATCGATCGACCTGGTCGATGCCTTCCACCCCCAGACGATCCTGGCCTGGCGGATGAACGACCAGCCGCTGAGCGAGCCGCACGGTGCGCCGATCCGGCTGCGGGTCGAACGCCAGCTGGGCTACAAGCAGGCCAAATACATCATGCGGATCGAACTGCGCGATACCCTCGCCGGGCTCCACGGCGGCAAGGGCGGGCGCTGGGAAGACGCGCTTGGCTACCAGTGGTACGCCGGGATCTGATCAAATCAGCTTGCGCACCTGTTCGGCCGAATAGAGCCACAGATCCGCGCCTTCGCGCTTGATGCCGCCCATCGCCTTGTTGAATTCGGCCATGTGCGCGCTGGTGGAATGCGCGGCCAGCGCCTCCTGGCTGTCCCAGCGTTCCGAAATGCGGATCAGGTCGGGATCGGCAATGTCGCGGGCAAAGGCATAGTGCAGGCAGCCGTCTTCCTGCCTGGTCGCGGCGACCATCGCGCGGGCCTGGTCGGCAACCTTGTCGAACTCGCCCGTTGCCAGCTTCAGCCAGCCTTCGATCAGCAGCATGTCTTTCTCCCTGATTGCACTAGCACCACGGCTGGCGCGCGCCGCCGTCGTAGCGCCGGACAGTGCCGCTGGCCACCATCGCGTCGGCGATCGATTGCACTTTGCCGTCCGGTTGCCGCCGGACCAGATGGAACAGCTCGCGCTTGTGCTGGTCGAGACCCGCGGGGCCGGTTAGCGCGAACGAACCGCGATTGAGCTCGGCCAGCAGCGCGGCCTGGGCTTCCAGCCCCTTCTTCGCCTCGTCCAGGCAGCGCGGCGGATGCAGCTCGGGCGCGTCGATGCCGATGATGCGGATCGAACGCTGGCCCAGCTTGATCGTATCGCCATCGACCACGCAGTTGGTGGCGCGGTCCTTGCCGCAGACGGTGAAGGAGGGCGCAACGGTCTCGCTGGCGGCGTCGGGCGCGGGCACCGCGGCATCGCGCACGCCAAGCCAGATGCTGATCGCGACGATCGCCGCCAGGGGCAGCCAGGTCCGCGCCAGACGGCGCCAGTCGCGCCGCCGCTTGCCGCCCTGCCACTGGCTGGTCGGCAGGACCTGGCCGTAATCGCCGGGGCGGGTCCACTTGCGGCGGCGGCGGAAGGGAAGCAGGTCACCCATGCCGCACCGCTAGGCCCATTTACTCCCTTGAGGCAAGCAGCGTGCACCAGTCCGAGCGGCGCCCGCGCCAGGGTTCGGCCAGCCCCTCGCTGACCAGCTGCGCGCCCAGCGATGTGCCGCCGCGCGTCACCACGCGCAATTGCCGGCCATAGCGGTCGGTCGCGCGGCCCCGGGTGACCAGCACGAACTGCCCGGCGCTGAGCAGCGCGGCGAGGCGGCTGGCGGCGCGTTCGCCCAGCGCCTGCTCGGCCGGGCAGGCGGCGCCATGGGTCTCGGGCGCGTTGATGTCGGCGATGCGGATCTTCTCGCCGTGCAGCCAGAAGGTATCGCCGTCGACCACGCAGGTATCGCGCGGTCCGGCAGGGCACAGGGCAAAGGCGGCGGCCGCCAGGGTAAGCAAGTCCATGCCCGCGAACTGGCCGCGGGATGGGGCTGGGCACTATCCGCAAAACTACGCAGTTTCGCTCCGTTACGGAGCTTCAAAGCCCGGATTCAAGCCGCTGCGAGCGACAGGAACAGGCCGGCCAGCGCCGCGCTCATCAGGTTGGAAAGGCTGCCCGCGGCCAGCGCCTTCAGCCCCAGCCGGGCGATGACCGGGCGCTGGTTGGGTGCCAGCCCCCCGGTAACCGCCATCTGGATTGCGATCGAACTGAAATTGGCAAAGCCGCACAGCGCGAAGGTGACCAGCGCCTTGGTGTGTTCGGACAGGTCCTTGGCCTGGCCCAGGTCGATGAAGCCGACGAATTCGTTGAGCACCACTTTGGTGCCGAAAAGGCCGCCGGCGCGCATCGATTCGGCCCAGTCGGGTGCGCCGAGCAGGTAGAACACCGGCGCAAAGACATAGCCCAGGATCAGCTGGAACGACAGCTCGGGGTGGCCGAACCAGCCGCCGATCCCGCCAAGGATGCCGTTGGCCAGCGCGACCAGCGCAACGAAGGCCAGCACCATCGCCCCGACCGCGACCGCCAGCTTGACCCCGGTCTGCGCGCCTTCGGCCGCAGCCATGATCACGTTGGCGGGCTTTTCCTCGCCAAAGGTGACCTCGCCTTCGATGGGCGGATCGATTCCGAGTTCGCCCGGTTCGTCGGGCATGATGATCTTGGCCATCAGGATCCCGCCAGGGGCCGACATGAAGCTCGCCGCCAGCAGGAACGGCAGATAGAACTCCTTCTGCGGACCGAACATCGCGGCATAGGCCAGCAGGATCGTCCCCGCGACCCCGGCCATGCCGACCGACATGATCGTGAAGATCTGGGCGGGACGCATCGCCGCCAGATAGGGACGGACGACCAGCGGGGCCTCGCTCTGCCCGACGAAGATGTTCGCCGCAGCCGCCAGCGATTCAACTTTCGAGATGCCGGTGATCCACTGGATCGCGCCGCCCAGCCAGCGGACGATCAGCTGCATGATCCCGAGATAGAAGAGGATCGAGACGATCGAGG
>JBJTLX010000255.1:0-9851 GCA_046063245.1 Novosphingobium sp. | reverse complement strand
CGTGTCGTGCTGACCAACGGTGCCGGGATCAACGCGGTGCCGATCGCCGAATATGTCGTGATGCTGATGCTCGGCCATGCCAAGAATTACCGCGAAGTGTTCCGCGCGCAGGAACGGCGCGAATGGCTGAAGGGCATACCCGGGGTGCGCGAGCTGCACGGCAGCAGTGCGCTGATCCTGGGCTATGGCGGGATCGGGCAGGAGGTCGAAGCGCGGCTGGCCGCCTTCGGGGTCGCGGTGACCAAGGTCCGCCGCACTCCGGGGCCGGGCGTGCTGGGGCCAAACGAATGGCGCGCGCGGCTGGACCAGTTCGACTGGATCGTCATCGCGGTTCCGGCCACCGCCGAGACCGAGCACCTGATCGGCCCGGCCGAGCTGGCGGCGATGAAGCGCGATGCGGTGCTGGTCAACGTCGCGCGGGGCAGCGTGATCGATCAGGACGCGCTGGTCGCCGCGCTCGATGCCGGGCAGATCGGCGGGGCCCTGCTCGACGTCACCACGCCCGAACCGCTGCCCGAGGATCACCCGCTGTGGGCGCTCGACAATGTCCAGGTGACGATGCACCTGTCGGGGCGCGGACCGATGGACCGGATGTTCGCGCGGGCGGCGGAACGGTTTCTGGGCAACCTGACGCGCTGGCAAGCTGGCGAGCCGGTGGCGCCGCAGGTCGACCTGGCGCTGGGGTATTAGAACTCGTCCAGCAGCAGCAGCTCCACTTCCACCTCCAGCCGGGGCTCGGGCAAGGCGCTGTGGATGACTGCGACGACCGCGGCATCGGCGACCAGCTGACGCGGAATCGCGAACTCGTGTTCGGGCAGGGCATCGATCAGACGTTCGCCCGCCGCGATCGATCCGGCGCCGGTGAAGGCCAGCCGCACGGTGTGGCGGCTTCCGGAAAAGGTCACGCTGGCCCAGGCGCGCTCGGCATGGCTGAGCAGTTCGGCTTCGCCCTCGCCGAGTTTCAGCACCTCTGCCAGCAGCGGCATCCACGGCCGGCTGCGTGCCGGACGGCGGACGGCGGAGAGCATGGCAAGGTCGGCGGCGGGATCAAGCTGCATGGCTGTTCTTTCGATAAATGTTCATGAAATGTTCCACGCGCTTTTCCGTGGCGGGGCGGGGGGTTCGGCCATTGCGCAGGTCTTCGACGAAGCGCGGATCGTGCGCGGCGAGCCGGCCGAACCTGGTCCATGGCATTCCGGTTTCGCGCAGGAAGCGCTCGATCCGGGTTATCAACATTGCTCTGCCCCCTTTTTGCCTGGCGAATCGACGAAGGAATAATCCTGTAACTTCCCTGCGAAATCCTACTTGTCTAGGAAAAATACATCGTCTATGCAGGAATTATGGTAAAGCTCACCGAAGCCGAAATGCGCCCGCGGGCGCGGCTGCTCGCCCTGTCGCGGCAGCGCCGGGTCAGCCTGGCGCAATTGTCCGAGATGATCGGTCGCAACACGACCTACCTGCAGCAATTCGTCGGGCGCGGCAGTCCGCGCAAGCTGGAGGAGACCGATCGGCGCGCGCTGGCGCGGTTCTTCGGCGTGGACGAGGCCGAGCTGGGCGGGCCCGAAGAACGGCCTACCGGCGGCGCAGGGTCGGTGCGGCGCGGCGATTGGGTCGATGTGCCGCGTCTGGCGCTGGGCGCTTCGGCCGGGCCGGGACTGCTGGCGGGGGAAGAGGGGGCGATCGGCGCCTTCCGCTTTTCCAGCCGCTGGCTGCGCGAACAGGGACTCGATCCGGCGCAGCTCTCGGCGATCCGGGTCGAAGGCGATTCGATGGAAGGGACGCTGCGCGACGGTGACGAGATCCTGGTCGATCGTGCTCCGCGCCCCTTGCGCGACGGCATCCATGTGGTCCGCGCCGGTGACGCCTTGCTGGTCAAGCGGCTCGATACCGCGCAGCCGGGCAAGGTCGTGCTGGTCAGCGACAATCCAGCCTACCGTGCGATCGAATTGGCCCCCGACGAGGTCCAGGTGATCGGCCGGGTGGTGTGGAAAAGCGGGCGGCTTTGAGGGCGTTCGCCCGGGGCGATCAGCGCAGATCGACCAGGGCAACCCCCGGCAAGGCCGCTGAGCCGGGCTGTTCGGACCAATGGCGCATGTTGAGCACCGCGCCGTCCGCCTGCAGTGCGCCGACCCGGCCCGGATCGATCTCTGCATAGAGCCACTGCCCGGCGTCGACCTGCCCCACGGCGACGATGCCGTCATCGGGGAAGGGGCCATCGGGCGGGCCGAACACGCCCGCGGCCCCGCGGTTGACGTCGATCGCCGGGGACCATTCGGCATTGCCCACCAAGGGCGCCTGGACGGTGTAGCACTGCCCTTCCATCGCCCGCGCCTGCGCCGCCAGGCGGACGCGCCAATAGCCGTGCAAACTGTCGGTGCACGACGGCATCAGCAAGACCTGCGCCCCGGCTTCGACCTGCGCGCGGGCCAGCAGCGGAAACTCGCTGTCATAGCAAATCAGCACCCCGATCCGCCCCAGCGCGGTGTCGAACAGGCGCAGCGGAGCGCCGGCCGAAACGCCCCAGATCTCGCGTTCGAAGCGGGTCATGATCAGCTTGTCCTGCACGCCGACCTTGCCATTCGGCGCGAACAGCCGGGCGCGGTTGACGAAGCAGCCGTCGTCTTGGCGGCAGGGGCAGCTGGCGGCGAGAATGTGCATGCCGTGACGCGCTGCCAATTCGCTGTGCAGGCGATCGACCTGCGGCATCAGCCCGGCGACGAAGGCCATCGACCGGGCCAGATCGCCCATCGTCCCGGGATCGAGCGCGGCGAGCTCCATTGCGCCGTATTCGGGAAACACCGCCAGCCTGGCGCCGCGATCGGCCGCCTCGGCAAGCCAGCGTTCGAGTTTGGCGGCGTATTGCGCCCAGTCGGCCAGGCGCTCCACCGGATACTGCGCGGCGGCGACGATGAAGGTCATGCCCGGCGAATCCAGTACTGCATCGGTTTCGGGCTTTCGGCGGCTTCGCCGTGCTCCTTCCAGGCCAGTTCGGTCACGACACCGGGCAGCGGCGCATAACCACGCTTGCGCCAGAACCCGTCGAGCGGGACATAGCCGGCGGGCCTGGTCGGGTGATCGTCAGGCCGGACAACGGCCGCGAAATAGGTTGCAGCCGCGCCCCAGGCGGCTGCATGCGCCTCGCGGTGATCGAAGAATGCGTGGCCGATGCCCTGACCGCGATAGCCGGGCAGCAGGACGCTTTCGCCGAAATAGAACAGCGTGGCCGTATCGATCCCGCGCGCTTCGAACGGGGCGCGGAATTCGGCCTTGCTGGCGTCCATCGGCGATGCCGTGGCCGCGCCGACGATTGCCGCGCCGTCGAATGCGGCAACCAGCACGGCATCGCGCGCCGCGACGAATTCGCGCAGATAGTCCGCTTCGTAGGCCGCATCACCGTCGTAGAGATAGGGATAGGCGGCGAAGACTTCGATCCGCAGCCGAGCCAGGTCGTCGATCGCGGCGTCGATCTCACCGCCGGTCAGCGGCCGGACGGTCAGGCTCATCCGCCGACCTGCGCGGTCCAGTCGGCCAGGTTGTAGTGCACGCTGACCCGGGTGATCGCGCCGCCCGACAGATCGAAGAAGGCGCCAGCGGGCAGTTCATAGGTCTGCCCGGCAGCTTCGGGCAGCCCTTCGTCGGTGGCGAGGTATTTGCCGTGAACGACGAACTCGGCGCTGGCGCGGGTTCCTTCGTCGTTGGCCATGGTGACGATGTCGGTCAGCCGTTCGCTGTAGCAGCGGTCCATATGCGCCAGGAACGCGGCGAAGACCGCCTTGCCCGATTGGCGCGCGCCCTGGTTGATGTCATGCGCGACATCGTCCGCCAGGCAGTCGAGCATGGCCTGGTTGTCGCCCCGGTTGAAGGCGTCGTAATAGCGGTCGAGCAGCGCGATGGCGTCGGAGCGGGTCAAGTACGGGTCCTTTCGTGTCAGGGCAGGTTCGGGGCCAGCAGCTCCACCGCAGCCCGCGCGATCGGACTCAGCGCGGCGCGGTCACTGTCCAGGATCGCGGCGGTCATCCGCGGATCCCAGAAGTCGGTGATGTGCTGCGCCGTGGCGGCCACCGCCGCCGCTTCGCCGCCGGCTGCCAGATTGCGCGCAATCTGGTTGGCCATGTAGATCAGGTGATCGGCGTCCATTGCGCTACTCGGCAGGTTCGACCGCTGCGACGATGCGGCGGCTGCGCGCTGACCACGCGGCATAGTCTTCCTGCCAGTCGGTCGGGCCGTTCGATGGCGTGACCTGGACCGCGGTCACCTTGTATTCGGGGCAATTGGTCGCCCAGTCGGAGTATTCGGTGGTGACCACATTGGCCTGGGTCGCGGGGTGGTGGAAGGTGGTATAGACCACGCCCGGCGCGACCCGGTCGGTGACCAGCACCCGCAGCGTGGTCTCACCGGTGCGGCTGGCCAGGCGGGTCCAGTCGCCATCCTTGAGCCCGCGATTCTCGGCATCGGTCGGGTGCATCTCCAGCAGATCTTCGGGGTGCCAGACGGTGTTGCCGGTCCGCCGGGTTTGCGCGCCGACATTGTACTGGCTGAGGATCCGCCCGGTGGTGAGCAGCAGCGGAAAGCGCGGGCCGGTCTTTTCGTCGGTCGGGACATAGTCGGTGACGACGAACTTGCCCTTGCCGCGAACAAAGCCGTCGACATGCATGATCGGGCTGCCATCGGGCGCGGCGGCGTTGACCGGCCATTGCAGCGATCCGGTTTCGTCGAGCCGCTGGTGGCTGACCCCGGCAAAGCTGGGGGTCAGGCGGGCGATCTCGTCCATGATTTGGCTTGAATTGGTATAGGTCCAGTCCAGGCCCATGGCATTGGCCAGCGCCTGGGTGACTTGCCAGTCTTCCATGCCGTTGGCCGGTTCCATCACCTTGCGCACCATCTGGATGCGGCGTTCGGCGTTGGTGAAGGTGCCGGTCTTTTCCAGGAAGGTCGATCCCGGCAGGAAGACATGCGCGTAGTCGGCGGTTTCGTTGAGGAACAGGTCGTGGACGATGACGCAGTCCATCGCCTTCAGCCCCGCCGCGACGTGCTTGGTATTGGGATCGGACTGCAGGATATCCTCGCCCTGGACGTAAAGTGCACGGAAGCTGCCATCCATCGCCGCGTCGAGCATGTTGGGGATGCGCAGACCCGGTTCCGGATCGAGCGCAACTTGCCAGTCCGCCTCGAACAGTGCCCGGGCGTCGCCGTCCGAGATATGCCGGTAACCCGACAGTTCGTGCGGGAAGCTGCCCATTTCGCAGGCGCCCTGGACATTGTTCTGGCCGCGCAGCGGATTGACCCCCACGCCGCGCCGCCCGATGTTGCCGGTGACCATCGCCAGATTGGCGATCGCCATCACGGTCGAGCTGCCCTGGCTGTGCTCGGTCACACCCAGCCCATAGTAGATCGCACCGTTGCCGCCGGTTGCGAACAGCCGCGCCGCAGCGCGCAGTTCGTCCGCCGGGACGCGAGTCACCGCTTCAAGCACTTCGGGGCTGTGGCGCGGATCCGAAACGAACCGCGCCCAGTCCTGGTATTCGTCCCAGTCGCAGCGCTCGCGAATGAACGCCTCGTCGGCCAGGCCTTCGCTGACGATGACGTGCGCCATCGCGGTCAGCACCGCGACATTGGTTCCGGGCTGGAGCGGCAAGTGATGCGCTGCCTCCACATGCGGCATGCGCACCAGATCGATGCGGCGCGGGTCGATCACGATCAGCTTGGCGCCCTGGCGCAGGCGCCGCTTCATCCGGCTGGCGAAGACCGGGTGGGCGTCGGTCGGGTTGGCGCCGATCACCAGGATCACGTCGCTCTGATCGACCGAGTCGAAATCCTGGGTGCCGGCGCTGGTCCCGAAGGTGGTCTTGAGCCCGTATCCGGTCGGCGAGTGGCACACCCGCGCGCAGGTATCGACATTGTTGGATCCGAACCCGGCGCGGACTAGCTTCTGGACCAGGAAGGTTTCCTCGTTGGTGCAGCGGCTCGAGGTGATCCCGCCCAATGCCCGCGCGCCGTATTGCGCCTTGATCGATTGCAGGCGCGCGGCGGTGAAGGCCAGTGCCTCGTCCCACGAAACTTCGCGCCACGGCTGGTCGATGCTGTCGCGGATCATCGGGCTGGTGATCCGGTCCTGGTGATTGGCATAGCCCCAGGCGAAGCGGCCCTTGACGCAGGAATGGCCGTGGTTGGCCTTGCCGTCCTTCCACGGCACCATCCGCACCAGCTGTTCGCCGCGCATTTCGGCGCGGAAGGTGCAGCCGACCCCGCAATAGGCGCAGGTGGTGATCACCGCGCGCTCGGGCTTGCCGATCTCCTTGACTGCCTTTTCCTGCAGCGTCGCGGTGGGGCAGGCCTGGACGCAGGCGCCGCAGCTGACGCATTCGGACGAGAGGAAGTCGTCGCCGCTCTGGCCCGCTCTGACCTTGCTGGCAAAACCGCGGCCGTCGATGGTCAGGGCGAGAGTGCCTTGCACTTCGTCGCAGGCGCGCACGCAGCGCGAACAGGCGATGCACTTGCTCGGATCGAAGTCGAAATAGGGGTTCGAGGTATCGGCGGCGAGGCCGAGGTGGTTCTCCCCCGCATAGCCATAGCGCACGTCGCGCAGGCCCACTGCGGCGGCCTGATCCTGCAATTCGCAATCGTTGTTGGCGCTGCAGGTCAGGCAATCGAGCGGATGGTCGGAAATATAGAGTTCCATCACCCCCTTGCGCAGCTTTTGCAGCCGCGGGGTCTGGGTGTGGACCACCATGCCTTCGGCTGCTGGCGTGGTGCAGCTGGCCGGGGTGCCGCGCATGCCGTCAACCTCGACCAGGCACAGGCGGCACGATCCGAACGCCTTGACGTTGTCGGTTGCGCACAGCTTCGGGATCGAACCGCCGCATTCGGCAGCCGCGCGCATCACGCTGGTTCCGGCGGGCACGGTCACCGCGCGGCCGTCGATGGTCAGCGTAACGCTGGTATCGGCATCGACCTCGGGGGTGCCGAAATCGCTCTGGCGTTCATAGCCCATCGCGGTGCTCCTGTGCGTCGGCCCTGACGGACGCGGCGATCATACCACGCGCGCCGTTCACGCGAAATCCTCCGGCCAATGCTTCAGCGCGCTGAGTACCGGGTAGGGGGTGAACCCGCCCAGTGCGCAGAGCGAGCCGAATTTCATCGTCTCGCACAGGTCCTCAAGCAGCTGCAGATCGGCCGCGCGGCTGGGCGGCTGCTTTGGCGCATTGTGCATCTGGGGCAGGGCGGCGACAGGATCGGCAGGAGAGGGCGCGGCATTGCGGATCCGGTCGATTAATTCGACCCCGCGGGTCGATCCGATCCGGCACGGGGTGCATTTGCCGCAGCTTTCCGCGGCGCAGAATTGCATGGCGAAGCGCGCCATGTGGCCCATGTCGGCGCTGTCATCGAATACCACGATCCCGCCGTGGCCGATCAGCGCATCGGCATTGGCATAGGCCTCGTAATCGATGGGAAGGTCGAACTGGTCGGGGTGGATATAGGCGCCCAGCGGCCCGCCGACCTGGACCGCCTTGACCGGGCGGCCCGATGCGGTGCCGCCGCCGATGTCGTGGATCAGTTCGCGCAAGGTGATGCCGAATGCAGTCTCGTACAGGCCGCCGTGCCTGATGTTGCCGGCGAGCTGGATCGGCATGGTGCCCTTGGACCGGTCGATGCCCAGGCTGTTGTAGAGTGCGGCTCCGCCCTCACTCAGGATATGCGGGATCGCGGCCAGGGTCAGCACGTTGTTGACCACGGTCGGACAGCCGAACAACCCTTCGAGTGCGGGCAGCGGCGGCTTGGCCCGAACCTCGCCGCGCTTGCCCTCGATCGAGTTGAGCAGCGAGGTTTCCTCGCCGCAGACATAGGCACCGGCGCCGACCCGGACCTCGACGACGATGGGCGCGACGATCTGCGCCGCAAGCGCGATGGCGGTATTGAGCTTGGCAATCGCGTGCGGATATTCACTGCGGACATAGATGTAGCCGCGGCTGGCACCGACGGCGTGCGCGGCGATTGTCATGCCTTCGATCAGCTGGAACGGATCGCCTTCCATCACCATGCGATCGGCAAAGGTCCCGCTGTCGCCTTCGTCAGCGTTGCAGACCACGTATTTGCGCGCGCCGGGTGCCTTGCGCACGGTCTCCCACTTGATCCCGGCCGGAAAGCCCGCACCGCCGCGTCCGCGCAGGCCGGAGCCGGTCACTTCGGCAACCAGCGCCTCCGCAGAGAGCGACCTCGCCCGATCGAGCCCGGCCCACCCGCCGGTTGCGGTATAGTCGTCCAGGCTGAGCGGCCGGGTCTTGCCCGCGCGGGCAAAGGTCCGGCGCTGTTGGACCGCGATGAACGGGTGCTGGGCGATCTTGCCGATGCTCTTGTCGCTCGACCCTGCGAGGATTGCGGCGACATCGCCGGCACAGACCGGCCCGAACCCGGTGCCGTCAATTTCGACCAGCGGCTCAAGCCAGTGCATGCCCCAGCTCGAGACGCGCTCGACCGTGCAGCCAGCGGCGGCGAAGGCATCCGCAACCGCATCGGCGCCGCAGGCGAGAGCCAGCGCATCGTCGGAGATCCGCACCACGGTCATGCCGATTGCACCAGCGCGAGCAGCGCCGCCTGATCGAGCCGCGCGTGGAGCTGGTCGCCGATCCGTGCCGCGGGGCCGGCGCTGCACAGGCCCAGGCAATAGACCGTCTTGAGCTTGACCCGGCTACCGGCCGCGGCCTCGGCGGCACCGACCAGCGCTTCCACGCCGCGTGCCTGGCAGGCCTCGGCCCGGCACAGTTCGATGCAGGGGCGGCGGTCCGGTTCTGCGGTGAAATCGTGGTAGAAGCTGACCACGCCGTGGACCTCGGCCCGGCTGAGGTTCAGCGCATGGGCCAGGTGCGCCTCGGCCGCGACATCGACACAGCCAAAGGCGTGCTGGACGTCGTGCAGGATCGGCAGCAGCGGCCCTTCGCGTCCGGCATGGGCGGCGATGATTTCGTCGAGGCGCGCGGCATCGCTCACGCCTTCAGCCGCTCCGCATGCCAGGCCACGTGCTCGGCCATGAAGCTGCTGATGAAGTAGTACGAATGATCGTAGCCCGGCTGCATCCGGATGGTCGCCGGAATGCCGGCCTTGCGGCAGGCCATGACCAGCAGCCCAGTCTTGAGCTGTTCATGCAGAAAATTGTCCGCCTCGCCCTGGTCGACCAGCAGGTCGGGCAGCCGCGCGCCGCCCTCGATCAGCGCGCAAGCATCGTATTCGCGCCAGGCATTTTCGTCTGCACCAAGGTAGCCGGTCAGCGCCTTTTCGCCCCATTCGCAATGCATCGGGCTGACGATCGGGGCGAAGGCGCTGACCGAACGGAAGCGGCCAGGATTGCGCAGGGCGATGGTCAGCGCGCCATGCCCGCCCATCGAATGTCCGGTGATCCCCTGGCGCGCCATGTCGGCCGGAAACTCCGCCGCGATCAGCGCGGGCAGTTCGCTTTCGATGTAGTCGCGCATGTGAAAATGCGTCGCCCATGGCGCCTGCGTAGCGTTGACATAGAAGCCCGCGCCCTTGCCGAAATCGTATCCTTCGTCGTCGGGCACGTCATCGCCGCGCGGCGAGGTGTCCGGGGCGACGAAGATGATCCCGCGTTCGGCGCAGGCAGCGCGAAACTCGCCTTTCTCGGTGACATTGGCGTGAGTGCAGGTCAGCCCTGAAAGATACCACAGCACCGGCAGCTTTGCCCCAGGCGGATGGTCTGGCACGAAGACCGAAAAGGTCATCGCGGTGCCGGTGCTGTGGTATCTTTCAGGGCTGACCTGCACTCACGCCAATGTCACCGAGAAAGGCGAGTTTCGCGCTGCCTGCGCCGAACGCGGGATCATCTTCGTCGCCCCGGA
>JBJTLX010000254.1:0-2505 GCA_046063245.1 Novosphingobium sp. | reverse complement strand
CCACTGCCATTGCCGCAAGACCGCGCGGCTGCTGGGCGCGGCGCTGGCCCCTGAGTTCCCGGAGCTGCGGATCGAGACCAGTTTCCAGTCGCGCTTCGGCCGGGCCAAGTGGCTCGAACCGGCGACCGACGCGGTGCTCGCCGCCGAAGCCGCCAAAAGCACCCGCCGGCTGGCCATCGCCGCCCCGGGCTTTTCCGCCGATTGCCTCGAAACCCGCGAGGAGCTGGCGATCCGCGGCAAGGAGCAGTTTGTCGAGGCCGGCGGCACGCAGTTTGCCGCGCTCGATTGCCTCAACACCTCGGACGCCGGAATGGCCATGCTCGAAGAACTGGTGCGGCGGGAATTGGCGGGATGGATTTAACGCAACGATTAAGTTACATGTCTGTCAGTAAGAGGACGGACATGGCCACGCTCGCATCTGAAAAACCCGCATTCGCTCACTGGTCCCAGCGCCAGAAGCCGCATTCGCTCGATCACATTCCGGGCGAGGATGGCTGGCCGGTGCTGGGCACCACGCTAAAAATACTGGCCGATCCGGTCGGTTACGGCAAGCGCATGCGCGAGACTTATGGGAACGTCTGGCGCTCGAACAGCTTCGGCAGCCGCCAGGTCTCGCTGGTCGGGGCCGACGCGAACGAACTGGTGCTGTTCGACCGGGAGAAGATCTTCTCAAGCGAACAGGGCTGGGGTCCGGTGCTCGACCTGCTATTCCCGCGCGGGCTGATGCTGATGGATTTCGACCATCACCGGATCGATCGCCGCGCGCTGTCGATCGCGTTCAAGCCGGGGCCGATGCGGCACTATGCCGACGCGCTGAACCGCGGGATCGCCGGGGAGGTCGCCACATGGTCGGGCCGGACGATGCAGTTCTATCCGGCGATCAAGAAGCTGACGCTCGATCTGGCGGCCGACAGCTTCCTTGGCGTGCCGCTGGGGCCCGAAGCCGATGCGATCAACAAGGCTTTCGTCGACATGGTCCAGGCCGCGGTCGGCGTGGTGCGCAAACCGCTGCCCTTCACCGCGATGGGCCGCGGCGCGGCGGGGCGCAAGTTCCTGGTCGAATGGTTCACTGCCGAGACGATCAAGCGCCGCGCCGAAGGCGGCGGGCAGGACATGTTCAGCCAGTTCGCCACCGCGACGCGGGACGACGGCTCGATGCTGCCGGTCGATGAAGTGGTCGATCACATGATCTTCCTGATGATGGCCGCGCACGATACCATCACCTCCAGCGCGACATCGCTGGTCTGGCTGCTGGCGAAGAACCCTGAATGGCAGGACAAGCTGCGCGCCGAGGCGCTGACGGTCACCGGCGGTCCGGGCCGACCGGTGTCCTATGACGATCTGGGCAAGCTGGAACTGACCGAAATGGCCTTCAAGGAAGCGCTGCGGCTGATCCCGCCGGTGCCCAGCACCCCGCGCCGCGCGCTGAAGGAGTTCACCTTCGGCGGCTACCGCATTCCGGCCGGCACCCAGGTCGGCATCAGCGCCTCGATGGTCCACAAGATGGACGAATACTGGCCCGACCCCGACCGCTTCGATCCGCTGCGCTTCACCCCGGAGGAAGTCGCCAAGCGCCACAAATATGCGTGGATCCCCTTCGGCGGCGGCGCGCACATGTGCCTGGGACTGCACTTTGCCTATATGCAGGTGAAGATCCTGATGGCGCAATTGCTGACCCGCTACCGGATCGAAATCGAACCGGGCTATGCCCCCAAGTGGCAGCCATGGCCGATCCCCAAGCCCAGCGACGGGCTGACAGTCACCTTCACGCCGGTTTAGAAATCCACCGCGATGCCGGCTCTGACCCAGTCGCCGTAGCGCGTCGGGGAGAGGCCGTCGGGATCGGGTTCCGGCTTGGCCGGGGCGGGCTTGGGCGCGGGGGCATTGCTCCAGTAGCTGGGCTTTTCGAACGGTTTGGGCCGCTGGGTCGCGCGCTTGGTCATTGCGCCTCATACCGCGCGCTGGCCCTTGCTGGCAATTGCCTCTAGGGGCGGCCGATGGACATTCCCGGTTTCCCTGCGCGCAAGGCGGCGCTGCGGCTGCTCGATGCGGTGCTGCGCCGGGGCGAGACGCTCGACCAGGCGGGATCGGCAGCGCTGTCCGCGCTGCGCAGCGGGCCGGACAAGGCGCTGGCCCGGGCGCTGGCAGGCGAGGTGCTTCGCTGGCTGACCGATCTCGATGCCATGATCGACAGCGCGACGCGCCAGGTCCTGCCCGGCGATGCCAAGGCGCGCGGCGTGCTGCAGATCATGCTGGCCGGCTGGCTGCGGCTCGATACCCCGCCCCACGCGGTGATCGCGACCGGACTGCCGCTGCTCGCCGGCGGACCGCGGCGGCTAGCACACGGGGTGTTCTCGGCGCTGGTCAAGCGCGGGGCGGCGCTGCCGGCCGCGCCGACGCTGCCGGATGCGGTGCGCGAACGCTGGGGCGAACGCGCCGCCGCGATCGCCGCCGGACTGGCCAAGCCGCCGCCGCTCGACCTGACACTGCGCGATCCCGCTGCCA
>JBJTLX010000019.1:0-9936 GCA_046063245.1 Novosphingobium sp. | reverse complement strand
CCTGAAGCGCGGCCATTCCCGCCATTTCCATCAACCCGCTCATCGCTCCGCCGTGGAGGAAACCGGGGCGGCCCTGCATGCGTTCCGAAAAATCAACGTACAGCACGGGCACGCCGTCCTCGTCATGATCGGCGGCGATGCCCAGGGCATGCGCATAGGGAGGAAGATCAAGCGCGCTCACAGGTAAGTTCCGTGCGTTGCCATGAAGGTGCCAATGACGTGCGCCACCGGATCGGCAGGATCGCCATCGTGCGCTATGCCGCGGATGAAGCTGATCGTCCGGGTCAGCTTGTAGCATTCCCCCCGGCCGATCACGCTGCGCCCTGGAACGGCCGCGCGCATGTAATCCACGCGCAGGTCCAGCGTTGCATGGGGCACGAACCGGCCCGTGCGCGTCCACACAGACATCGACGTGGCGTTGTCCATCAGACTGATGATCGGACCCGATGCGAGCACGCCGGTTTCCGCCACGCCAACCAGCTCCTCGCGCCAGGGCAATTCCAGCTCGAACCAGCCTTCACCGTGGGCATGGTACTTGAGGTCGAGCCAGCCGCCGTGGCCATGGCGGGTCATCATCTTGGCCGCACGTGCGGGATCGAACACGAATTCGGGCGGCGTGTCGTACAGGGTCCGGGGCTCTTCGGGCGTGGTCATGCTGGTGCCGCTGTGCTGGCAGGGCGGGGCGATTACAATCTTATTTTTCAACTCCTATGTTTGGCCTATGTCAGAACAGCATATGCAGGGCGTTGGTTCGGATTTGAGAGGCTGATTTCAGCAGTTTGTTGTTGAAACGATTGAAGTCCTTGTGCAGAAGCGCGCGAACTTGAGGGACCTTGGGATGATAAAGCGTGCGAGTCCGTTAGGCGAATCCGATAACACTCAACGACAAACAGACTTGGTTGAGCTTATTGAGCGCGCTTTGCAGTTGGCATCAGAGTTGGGCCAACACCGCACTGCGGCCGCATTGGACGATGCCGTGATCCAGGCGCAAAAAGCCATCACGCCTACCTGAAAGGGACGTTGCGATCTTTTCGCTGCTCCGTTAGTTTACCCGTACGAATGCCGCACGGGGCCAGTGATGCGTAGCGATTGTGATCTAACTGAGCGTCAGGTGAAGATTATCGAGGGGCTCGAAGAGCACCACTCGCTCAAGGAAATCGCACACCTAACTGGCATGTCTCAGTCAAATGTCAACAAGCAAATCAGCAACTTGAAGACTCTGCTCAACGCGCGCAGCCACCGAGAGATCATAGTAAATTACCATCGGCTTACAGGCTTGGATCACGGCACAAAAACTGCCGATAGGTTTTCTCACCTTCCCTCGGCACACCCGATTCGGCCAGTCACCGTCCCGAACGAGGCAGGCTTGCTTCACTTCGCCGATGCCGGTGCATTTGCCGAACAGCCATGGGCGAATGTGTTCGAGCCTCAAATCGTTCCGAGGTGGCTCGATGGGGATCACTTTGTCTTGGCGCGTCTCGGCGCAATCGTCGGTCTGCTCATCCTGATGCTGGCAATGCCAGTTCTAGGGGTGGCAACTCTCGATAGCATCGCCGAAATTCTTCAGGGCAGCACCCATGCCTCGCAGCGCAATTGATCGCATCCCCAGGAGCTGGGTGCGATGGGAAAACACTTATGACCGGGAACACGCAATCGACCAACATCGAACAGTTGGCTGATGTTCGCCTTGGCAAGCTCGCCACCACACTTCGCGACAGAATTCGAGCCGCTGAAGCGAGTGGGGACCAAATGCTCGAAGACAGCGCCGCTCTGCTCAAAGATATGGTCGCTGCACGTCGCCTGGCTTCGGTCGATCCGCATACTGGCCAACGGGCGATTATGCGCATGGCCAAGGTGACGCAAACAATCATCGCAGCGCAGAACGACATGTTCAGGGTTCACGAAGAGCTGGTTTCTATCCAGACCAAGATGATGCCCGACGAGTACAATTCGACGCCGCCGCACGGCATTTCTGAATCCGAAATCGCCGCGTTTGAAGCGACAACACAAGCGGCTTGACGCAATGGCACGATGACTGAAAGGGGCGGCCATGCTCAATCTGTTTATGGCCTGGAAGTTTGTCCTTCAAGACGCCCTCGTAGTCATCGTTGCTGTTATGTGCTGGCGATACGGGGCCGGACCGGAGCGCTATTCCGCATCCGTCCTCGTCGTTGCATCGATCGCGGACAAGCTGCTGCACTTTATCGTCGGGCGCGGTGCCACGTTCACCTCGCTTGAAACCGGGCACCTTGTGTATGACCTGGCGACGTTGGCTGCTTTTCTCGCGATCGCATTGAAAGCTAACCGATGCTATCCACTCTGGCTTTCGAGCATTCAGGGTATCGCAGTAATGGGGCATTTTGCCGCAGGACTGAAAACTGCAGCTCCGACCCCCTACGCGGTGATGGCGATAATGCCGTCTTACCTTCTCATTCTCACCCTATACTTCGGGATCAGGGCCCATCGCCGTCGGACGGTCCAATTCGGGCATTCGCGTGCTTGGCGCCGGGATTCGGCGGCAATTCCAGCGACACAGCACAACCTCAAAATGTCCTGAAGGAGTTGTTGCCCGACGATGGGATTGAGCGTTTTGCGGCGGCCTTTTTGCGCAGTGGGACATTGGTCTCAGCCCAATGTCTGGCTGAAGGAACGCTCGCTGTAGTCAGCCTTCGTGCACGAACAATCATGCAGGCAGCGTTGCACGTTCGCGCCGATGCGATGTTCCTTGCGCATAACCACCCCTCAGGAAACGTCGTACCCAGTGCGGCGGACTTGAAGGCAACACTATATCTTCGAAGAATTGCTACTGCGTTAGAGATCGTGCTGCTCGATCACCTCATCTTTGCAGACGCGCACGTTTTCAGCATGAAGTCCGGGAGGCGCGGATGGACTGGATGAAGCTGACGCCACACGAGAAAATTGCGCTAGTCGGCGCGATAGTGGATAGTCTAAAAGACGATCTTTTCAGGCATGAAGATCCAGAACCTCTTGATCTGCATGTTCGCCAATCCCCTAAGCATTGGTCGCCAGAGCAGAGATATTTATCATCTCTAGCCGAAGAAGAACTCAGGTGGATAAAACTACGAGATAATTATGTTGATCCAAATTTGCTCAGTACGGCAAGTTGGAGTATGCTTCTAGATCTCTACGTACACTACGTGAGCGGTCGCCAGATCTCGGTCACATCTGCATGTATTGCCTCGGGAGTCCCGCCAACGACTGCGGTCCGTTGGGTTGATCTTTTGACAGAGGCTGGCTTAATAGAATCTGCGAACAACCCGCGCGATCAACGCGTAAGATGGTTGAGGTTGACACAAAATGCTCTCGACAAAATTGAACGATATTTAATCGACAAGGGAAAAGCGAACAGTCCAATCTTTTCGCAAATTTTCCATGTGGCTGCGTCGCGTAAGACCACGAAACTTGAATCAGTCATACGATGAACGCGCCGCAACATAATTTTGACGGCGACGTCGCTCCAATAGCAAGAAAAAGGAGGCGATTTCTTGCGTCTGGTCAATTGGAATTGTGGGCCATTGCAGCTATCATCGCGGCGACCTTTATAAATGCTGCACGGTTGATTTTCTGGTAGAATTCGACGCTCCTGGTCGGCGGAGTCGCGATCACCCGCGCGTACCCCTCCACCATGCTGCGCATGGTTCCCCTCCCCCAAGGGGGAGGATTTGCGTTAGCCGAACCCGCCAACCAGCGCGTCGATCGCGGCCTGCAGGATCACCGCCGCGGCGTGCGAATCGATCCGTTCGGCGCGTTTGGCCCGGCTCATGTCCTGGGCGATCAGCGCGCCTTCGGCGCTGGCGGTCGACCAGCGCTCGTCCCACAGCAGCACCGGCAAGGCCAGCGCGGCCGAAATGTTGCGGGCATAGGCGCGGCTCGACTGGCTGCGCGGGCCTTCGCTGCCGTCCATGTTGAGCGGCAGGCCGATGACCACCCCGGCCACCCCGCGTTCGGCGACCAGCGCGGCCAGCGCCGCCTTGTCGGCACCGAACTTGCCGCGCTTCAGCGTCTTGCCGGGCGAGGCGAAACGCCACCCGGCGTCGCAGAACGCGGTGCCGATGGTCTGGGTGCCAAGGTCGAGCCCGAGCAGCGCCCCGCCGCCGGGCAGCGCCGCGCGGAACGCCGCGGCTTCGGTGGTGATCACGGCTTCCATGCGCTGGCCCGGCGGCGGAAATCGGCCCGCAGGTTCGTCCAGAACAGTAGATAGTCATAGACGTGATAGTTGCCGCCGGGCAGCACATAGGGCCCCATGTCAGGCCCCTTGCCGATGCGCAAGGTGCCGTCATCGGCGCAGGCCGCGCCGACCAGCGCCGGGGTCAGCACCGCCTTGATCAGCGCCGCGTCGGGCACGGCCGCGCCGCTGTTGGCGCTGGCCGGGGCCGATCCCCCGGTTCCGCCGGTGAGCGGGTTGGAGCACAGTACATCGGCTTTCGCGGTGCCCGGCCCGGCCAGCCGAGCATAGGCGCGGCGCATCATCGCGGTGTCGGCGCTGTCGGCAAAGCTGAGATAGCTGATCACGCAGCCGGTCTGGTCGGGCTTGTCGCAGGCCGGCAGGCCCATCGCCGGCAGATCGCGCTGGCGATCGACGATCCAGCCGATGGCATAGACCGCCAGCACCCGGCCGGCCAGCGGCGTGCCCTTGATCTTCTCGGCCATCAGCCGCTTGATGTGATAGCTGCCCTGGCTGTGCCCGGCGAGGACGAAGGGCTGGCCGGGCGGCAGCTGGGCGGCAAAGTGGTCGAAGGCTTCGGCGACGTCACGGTAGGCCAGGTCGACCGCCTGACGCGCCTCGGGCTGGTCGGTGACAAAGGACCCGACGGTGGCCTGGCGATAGCGCGGCGCCCAGATCGCGGCCGATCTGTTGAACACGCTCGCCTCGCCGCGGACCATCGTCTCGGCAATCTGCCGCGATGCGGCATCGTCCAGCGGGGCGTTCCAGTGGGCCTTGTTGATGTAGCTGGTCGGGTGGACAAAGAACACCGGCACGTTCAGCGCCCCTGCGTCCTCGGTCAGCCCGTCGGGCGTCCAGGATGCCGGGTTGGGGGCGGCCATGCCGGGGCGCGCGATCCACATCGCGGGATCGTCATAGGCGCTGGCGGCCAGTGCCGGCTGCGGCTCGAACCTGCCCGCGGGGGTGAAGCTCAACCGGCTGAGCTGTTCGGGATAGAATTGCAGCGCCACGCGCCCGCCGAAATAGACGACGATACAGAACGCAACGAAATACAGGAACTTGCGGGCCACTGTTAAGCTGCGGCCTGTTCATTGCGGGCCGAGCGGTGCTCAAGCAGGATCTTGATCATCGCCACAAGCGGATCGGCCAGCGCGAGGCCGAGGATGCCGAACAGCGCGCCCATGATCAGCTGCGCCCCCAGCACCAGCGCCGGGGCCAGATCGGCGGTCTTCTTGGCGATCATCGGGACGATGATGTTGCCGTCCACGGTCTGCACCACCAGGTAGACCACGATGCAGTAGATACCCATGCTGGTCCCGCCGGAAAAGCCGACCATGACCATCAGCAAGCCCGAAATCGGCGCGCCGATGTTGGGCAGAAAGGCCAGCAGCCCGGTCAACAGGCCCAGCAGCGCGGCCATCGGCACGCCGTAGACGGCCAGCATGATCCAGGTCGCCAGGCCTTCGACCGCCATGCCGATCAGCCGTCCGAACAGCAGGCGGCGCAGGGTCTTGCCCATGGTCCGGGCGATTTCGGCGAAGCGGCTGCGCTCGGCCGCGGGCAGCAGCCACGATACGCCGCGGCGGTAAAGGTCGGGCTCGAGCGCGAAATAGATCGCCAGCACCGCCATCAGGAACGCCGTGGTGAAGCCGCCCAGCACGCCCCCCAAAGCCGAGGTCAGCTGGCCGATCCCGCCAAAGGCCTTTTCGATCAGCCCCTGAACCGAATTGACGTCGAAGGTGAAGCCGTGGACCGAAAGCCATTCGAGGCTGCGAGCGGCCTGGACCTTGATCACCGCGGGCAGCTGTGCCGCCTGCTGGGCGATCTGCGATCCGGCGAACAGCGTCAGCCAGACCAGGAACGCCACCGCCAGCAGCAGCACCAGGCCGACCCGGTAGCCGCGCGGAATCTTGAGCACGCGGCCGATCAGCCGCGCCCCGCCATCGATCATCGCGCCAAAGACGATCCCGCCGAAGATCACCAGCAGCGCCTGGGCCTGATAGATGCACAGCCCGACCAGTGCGATCATCCCGATCCACACCGCGGCGCGCTTGATTTCCTGGCGCACGAAGGGATCGGAGATGTCCGAGGGGCTGGCGCTTTGCGGCTCGGCTTGGGGTGGCGCGGCGGCGGGCGTTTTGCGCGGGCGGCGGGGACGGGAGGACGGGGTTGCGGCCATCATTTGCCTTCCGGGGTGTGGACGGGCCGCAAGCTGGTCCAACTGCGGCCAGCGCGCAAGGCGCTCCAGAAGCTGAAGGGGTTCCAGGTCTGGCTGCCGTCGAGCGAGAAGGTGACGAACTCGGCCCGCCCGCCAACGTCGGACAGCGGCACCGGTCCGCCCAGGCCGTCGCGCCAGGCGGCGACGCGGCTGTCGGCCGAATGGTTGCGGTTATCACCCATCAGGAAGACGTGGCCGGCGGGCACGGTCTGTTCGGCCACCTCATCGACCTCGGGATCGTAGGCGTCCTTGATCACCAGATAGCTGGCACCGTTGGGCATGGTTTCCTGCAGCGTCGGCAGCTCGATCACCTCGCGGCCCGAGGGCAGGCGCTGGCGGAAGCTGTCAAACCCTTCATAGCAGTAGTAAGGATCCTGACGGTCGGTGCAGACAAGCTGCGGATCGGCCGGAATCTGCACCTGCGGCACGGCGAGCTGGGGCACCGGCTTGCCGTTGAGCACGATCTGGCCGTGGACGATCGCGATCCGGTCGCCGGGCAGGGCGACGACGCGCTTGATCAGATCGTCGGTCCGCCCCTTCGGCACGACGATGACGATGTCGCCGTATTTCGGCGTGCCCGGCAGCAGCCGCCGCTCGCTGCGCGGAAAGACGTGGAAACTGGCCGAGGCCCAGTTCCAGCCATAGGGGAACTTCGACACCACCAGCCGGTCGCCGACCAGCAGGTTGGGCATCATCGAGATCGAGGGGATGTAGAACGGCTTGGCGATCAGGCTGTGGAAGGCCAGCACCGCCAGCAGCATCCAGGCGAGCCCACGCAGTTCGGCCAGCCAGTCGACCTTGGTCCGGCCCTCGTCGGCTTCGGCCGTCGGGGTCTCGGGCGGTGTAACGATGTCGGTCATAGCGGCCTTGCTTCGATGACGACAAAGGCCTGGGCCCAGGGATGGTCGTCGGTCATGGTGAGGTGGACCACGGCGCTGTGGCCGGGGGGAATGAGCGTCTCGAGCCGCGCCGCCGCACCGCCGGTCAGCGCCAGGGTCGGCGCGCCGCTGCGCAGGTTGACCACACCGATGTCCTTCATGAACACCCCGGCCTTGAAGCCGGTGCCGACCGCCTTGGAGAACGCTTCCTTGGCGGCAAAGCGCTTGGCCAGGGTGCCGGCCTTGGTGAACGGGCGCCGCGCCGCCTTGGCGCGCTCGACCTCGGTGAACACGCGCTGCTCGAAGCGTTCACCGAAACGATCCAGAGAGTTCTGGATTCGCTCGATATTGCAGAGGTCGGAGCCGATTGCGAGGATCATGTCACGCGCTGACCGCAAGCAGAAGGCCCGACGCAAAGCCGATCACCAGCACCCCGGCCAGCATCATGACGCCGCGCTTGCCTCCGAAGAGCTTCTGGGCAAGCCAGTAGCGCGATGTGCGCGGATAGCGGTGGGCCGTCTCGGGCACCGTGACGAAGACATAACCGCACCACAGCGCAATCAGCACCCAGGGCAGGATCGCTGCAACGCTGCTCACCGCGCAGCGTCCATCAGTTCGCGCATCCGCAGCACCGCGGGCTCCAGCCCGGTGAAGATCGCCTCGCCGATCAGGTAGTGGCCGATGTTGAGTTCGGCCAGCTGCGGGATCGCGGCGATTGGCTGGACATTGTCATAGGTCAGGCCGTGGCCGGCGTGGGGCTCGATCCCGTTCTTGGCGGCGAGCGCGGCCATGTCGGTCAGGCGGCGCAATTCGTGCGCCACTGCTTCGCCTTCGGCATGGGCGTATTCGCCGGTGTGGAGCTCGACCACCGGGGCGCCGAGCCGCAGCGCGGCTTCGATCTGGCGCTCCTCGGGCGCGATGAACAGGCTGACGCGGATGCCCGCATCGCTCAGCCGCGCCACGATCGGGGCGAGGCGGTTGTGCTGCCCGGCGGCGTCGAGCCCGCCCTCGGTGGTGCGCTCCTCGCGCCGTTCGGGGACGATGCAGGCGGCATGCGGCCGGTGGCGCAGCGCGATTTCGAGCATTTCCTCGGTCGCGGCCATTTCGAGGTTGAGCGGCAGACTGGTCGCGGCCTGGATCCGGGCGAGATCCTCGTCGCGGATGTGGCGGCGGTCTTCGCGCAGGTGCGCGGTGATCCCGTCGCCGCCGCAGGCCGCGACGATTTCTGCCGCGCGCACCGGATCGGGATGATCCCCGCCGCGCGCGTTGCGGATCGTCGCGACGTGATCGATGTTGACGCCAAGGCGGAGGCGGCCAGGTGTGGTCATGGCGCGATCACGAATTGCTGCGGCTCCCCGGCTTGATTGCTTCGCTGCCTGCCAGCTCGGGCGGCAGTTCGTCGGCGGCATAGGTCGGGAAGTTGATCGCGATCAGCGGGAAGAATGGAACCCCCAGATCGACCGACCCGGCAGTACGGTCGACCAGCGATGCCGCGGCGATGACTTCGCCCCCGGCCTCATTGATCGCGGCGATCGCCTCGCGGCTCGACAGGCCGGTGGTGATCACGTCTTCGACCAGCAGGACCTTGTCGCCCGGTTCCAGGGCAAAGCCGCGGCGCAGTTCGAAGGTGCCGGTAGGCCGTTCGACGAACATCGCCTCAACCCCCAGTGCGCGGCCCATTTCGTGGCCGATGATCACCCCGCCCATCGCCGGGGAAACCACCTTGGCAATGTCCTTGCGCCGCTCGCGCGGGAGCCTGGCGGCGAGCGCCGCGGCCAGCCGCGAGGCGCGCATCGGGTCCATCAGCACCCGCGCGCATTGCAGGTAATGCGCGCTGTGGCGGCCCGAGCTGAGCAGAAAATGGCCCTCCAGCAATGCCTTGCTGGCGCGGAATTCGGCCAGGACCTCTTCATCCTGCATCGTGTGGGACCCTTGATTGCGTGGTTTGCCGGGGTCTTTCCGGCTGTGTCAAATTTTCCCCTAGAGGCGCTTGAGGTGCCCTGCAAGCGCGCGTATAGGCCCAGTCAAATTGTCACCCACGGGGGCGGGTCAAGACAAGCTGGTCTGTGCCCGCGTTACAAGTGAAAGCACGAGAAACGATGAATTTCGGCCACTTTGCCCGCGCTGCGGGTCACGCGATCAAGGGACTGGGACTCGCACTGGCATTGTCCGCCGCGCCGCACGTCGCAAGTGCCGCAGCGCCTGCTGCTGCTGCCCCGGTAGCTGCGGCTCCGGCCGGCAAGGCCGCCGCGCCTGCTGCCGATGCCAAGGCCGCCGCCGCGCCGGTGGCCGCGCCCGCCGCTGTTGCCGCTGCCCCGGCGATCGATCCCAACGATCCGCACTTCAAGGTGGCGCCGGGCGGCTATACCCCGATGAAGCCGACCGCGGGCAAGGGCATGCCGATCCCCGGCGCGATCGACATCCAGCATCAGTATTCGCCCAACGGCAACGTCGCCGTTGGGCTGCACAACTGGCTGGTTATCGTCATGGCGGTGATCGCGCTGTTCGTGCTGGTTCTGCTGGCGATAGTGATCCTGCGCTTCAACAAGCGCGCCAACCCGGTGCCGTCGAAGACCAGCCACAACACCATGCTGGAAGTGGCCTGGACTGCGATTCCCGTGCTGGTCCTGGTGGTCATCGCGGTGCCCTCGCTG
>JBJTLX010000253.1:0-6842 GCA_046063245.1 Novosphingobium sp. | reverse complement strand
CCCTCGGCTTCGCGAAAGGCGCGGTTGAACGGGCCGAGCGAGCCGAACCCGGCATCGAGCGCTATGGTCAGGATCGGCACCTCGCGCTGGGCCGGATCGGCCAGCGCCTGCTTCACTTCCGCCAGTCGCCACGAATTGAGGAACTGGGCGAAATTGCGGTGGCCCAGCGCGCCGTTGATCGTCCGGCGCAGGCGGTATTCCTGCTCGCCCAGCCGCGCGGCCAGCGCGGCAATCGTCAGGGCTTCGTCGCGGTGCGGCTTGTCCTGCTCCATCACGGTGCGGAGCCGCAGTGCGAGTGGATCGTCCGGGGCGATCCGCGGCGCCGCCGCAACGCGCGGCGCCGAACCGAACAGGTCGCCCGGCCGCTGCGCGAACATCGCGGCGCACAGCCCCAGCGTGATGAAGGCGATGCTGCTGCCGATCAGCGAGATGATCGCATGGCTGGCCCCGCCGACATAGACCGCTGGCTCGGCCACCGCGATGGCGACGACATAGAGCCCGACGGTGACCACGATCCCCAGCCGCAGCCGCCGCCGCGCCTCGATCAGGTCGCCCTCGCGTCCGCGCCAGGCGTGCCACAGCCCGGCAGCGGCAAAGGCCAGCATCGACAGGCGAAACAGGATCGCGGTGACCGTGTTGAAGGTGGAGCCGCTGCCGAAGCTGAGCTGCATCGCGGCGATGTTGGCTTCGGCCAGCACCAGCAAGGCCAGATCGCGCCGGGCGATATGGGTGCGGTCTTCGAACCAGGTCTTGGCGAACAGCCAGAACAGGCCCGGGGTCGCCGCCGCGCCCAGCGAGAACAGGAACCCGACCGGGCTGGGGGCTTCGGACCAGCCGGCGGTGACAATGACATAGCAAATGATCGCCACGTTCATCGCAGTTGCGCAGCGCGCGGCGAGTTGACTGCGATGATCGCGCCACAGCAGCCACGACCACAGTGCCAGCAGCGACAGGGTGCCGCCGCGGGCGAGCAGTTCGAGCTCATGCCAGCTCACTCCGCCGCCACTCCGGCTTCGTCCATCGCCTCGGCCTGGCGCGCCCACATGTCGGCATAGAGCCCGCGTTTGCGCAGCAAGGCGGCATGGGTGCCCTGTTCGGCCAGGCGGCCTTCCTCGAGCACCAGGATCGTGTCGGCATCGGCAATCGTCGACAGGCGGTGCGCGATGGTCAGCGAGGTCCGGCCTTCGGCAACGGCGTGGAGCGTGGTCAGGATGTCCTGCTCTGTCCGGCTGTCGAGCGCGCTGGTCGCTTCGTCGAGCAGCAGGATCGGCGGGTTCTTGACCAGCGTCCGGGCGATTGCGACGCGCTGCTTTTCCCCGCCCGAGAGCTTGAGCCCGCGCTCGCCCACCGGGGTATCGAAGCCCTGCGGCAAGCGCTCGATCAGGTCCATCAGCGCCGCGCCGCGCGCGGCGGCTTCGACATCGGCCTGGCCCGCGCCGTCGCGGCCATAGGCAATGTTGTAGCCGATGGTGTCGTTGAACAGGACGCTGTCCTGCGGGACGATCCCCAGACTGGCGCGCAGACTGGCCTGGGTGACCGCGCGGATGTCCTGCCCGTCGATCAGGATCCGTCCCGACCACGGATCGTAGAAGCGGAACAGCAGCCGGGCGATCGTGCTCTTGCCCGCGCCCGAGGGTCCGACCAGCGCGACCTGCTGCCCGGCCGGCACCTCGAAGCTCAACCCCTTGAGGATGGTGCGGTCGGGCTCATAGCCGAAGACTAGATCGTCGAACACCACGGTCGGGCGCGCGATGACCAGCGCCGGGGCGCCGGGCACGTCGCGCACCTCGACCTCGGTATCGATCAGCTGGAACATCGCCGCCATGTCGATCAGCCCCTGGCGGATCGTGCGATAGACCATGCCCAGCATGTCGAGCGGACGGAAAAGCTGGGTGAGGTAGGTGTTCACGAACACCAGGTCGCCCACCGTCAGGTTCCCGCGCGACCAGCCATAGACGGTATAGCCCATCGCGCCCGCCATCAGCAGGTTGACGATCAGCGCCTGCACCATGTTGAGCAGGCCGAGGCTGTTCTCGCTCTTGACCGCGGCATGGACATAGGCACGGGTCGCCTGGGCATAACGCGCTTCCTCGCGCGCTTCGGCGGCGAAGTACTTCACTGTCTCGTAGTTCAGCAGCGAATCGACCGCGCGGCCCAGTGCCTGCCCGTCGAGCGTGTTCATCTCCTCGCGCAGCTTGGTGCGCCATTCGGTGATCGTCCGGGTCGCCCAGATATAGGCGACCACCGCCACGCCGGTCGCGGCAACCAGGCCCCAGCCGAAATTGATCTGGAAGATCACCGCGACGATCGCCAGCTGGAGGATCGTCGGGGCGATGTTGAACAGGATGAAATAGAGCATGGTGTCGATGCTCTTGGTCCCGCGCTCGATCACCTTGGTCACTTCGCCGGTGCGCCGGGCCAGGTGAAAGCGCATCGACAGGCGGTGCAGCTGGCCGAACACCGATTCGGCCAGGGCGCGGGTGGCATCCTGGCCGACCCGTTCGAACACGATGTTGCGCAAGTTGTCGAAAACCACCGCGATCAGCCGCCCGGCGGAATAGGCCAGCACGGTCAGCAGCGCGAACTGCAGCAGCCGCGGCCCGCTGACGTTCATCGCATCGACCGCCCACTTGAGCAGATAGGGCAGGACCATCTGCGTGCCGGTCGACAGCAGGATCAGCAGGCAGGCGACCACGATCCGGCCGCGCAGCGCCGGGTTATCGGCCGGCCACAGATAGGGCAGGAACCGGCGCAGCGTATCCCAGCCATATTCGCGGCGGACGGTGCGGGGATTCGGCGATTCGGCGGACTGCATCGGCGCAATGTAGGGACTAAACCGCCCCGCGAAAGGCGCGCCTTGCATCAGTGCCCGGCGGCATTGCTCCAGAAGCTGCCGCTGGCGCCCACATTGTCGGGCAGGTCGAACATGATCTTGCGCGTTGCAAAGTCGATCGCGATCCGCCGGAAGACCTTGAGCTCGCGCATGCCGAGCAGCACCGCCGGGCGATCGCCAAGGCCGAGCACCGCGAAGGCCGGGGTGTCGGCATAGGCGATCTGGACATTGTTGATGTTGGCCGCGCCGATGCTCAGGGTCCGGCTGATCGACAGGTCGGCGACGATTTCCTGGCCGGTCACGCTGCGCAGCATGGTCTGGTTCTGGCGACCCTTGCGCTTGACGATGGCGGCCTGCAGCGCGCGGTTGCCGATGGTGCCCTGCGCCCCGGTGTCGATCACCACGTCGGTCATGATCCCGTCGATCCGCGCATTGGTGACGATCAGCTGGCCCGATCTGCGCCGCGCGGTGATCACGATCTCGTAGCCGCGATTGCCGCCCAGCGCCTTGGCATCGCCGATCGCCATCAGCTTCTTGCCGAAATCGATCAGCACGCGCTGGCCCTGCAGGCTGTCGACCCCGAGGATGCCGTCGGCACCGATATTGGTGGTGGTCAGCAGCGGCGCATAGAGGCTGTAGAAGCTGCGCCGCCCGATATCGATCTGCTCGACCGAGACCGCATCGACCTGTTCACGGCCCGCAATCCCGACCAGCGTCGCGCGAGTCCGGTTGTGGATCCCCAGCCGGTTGGCCAGTTCGGTGCTGAGCACGGTGTTCTGCGATCCGGTATCGACCAGGAAATCGAACGGACCCTGCTCGTGGACGCGAACCGGCACGGTCATGCGTCCCTCCAGGTCGCGCTGAAGGCCGACAATATCGACGTCCGAGCTCTGCTGGGTCCCGGTCTGCCCGGTGATCACCGGGATCGCCGCGGCGAACGGCAGGAACGCGGCAGCGAGTGCATTGATCGGCATGGTACGATCCTCTTCCGTGGCAAGGATACGCCTATCCCGCGGACATGGCCATGCGCTTCGTCGATCAGGCGAGGGGGGTTGGTCGGTTCAGCCGCGCGCGGTAGACAGCGCCGCGCTGCGGGCATGGCCGATCGCCAGGCGGACCTCGCTCCAGGCCGGATGGCGCAGCCCGGCGAGCGCGGCCAGCCAGCACAGCACCCCCGCCGCGGCCAGGCCGATCACCGGGAGCAGGCCCATTTCGGCGCGGTAAAGGCCCGATTGCAGCGCCGCGATCAGCGGCAGGCCGGCGGCCAGGGCGCACAGCGCGCTCTTGCCATAGACCCCGGCCAGGGCGCGCAGCGGCAGCTTGAGCAGCCGGCGCAGGTAGACCGCATAGATCGCGAACCACACCGCGCCGTAGAGGATCCGGCTGAACGCCGCCGCCTCGACCCCATAGAGGCTGCAGGTTGCCAGAATCGCGATGGTCATCGCGGTATCGGCCAGGTTGACCCAGACCAGGGGGCGGATCCGGCCGAGCAGGATCGGGATGTCCATCTGCAGCGGGATCGCGACGAAGAACAGCTCGCCCAATGCGGTCCAGCGTAGCAGCGGGGCGACCGCCGCCCAGTTCGGACCATAGAGCGCCAGCACCAGCGGTTCGGCGGCAAGCGCCATGCCGACCAGCGCGGGCCAGGTCAGCGCCGTGTTGCAGGCGATCAGGTGAAGATAGGGCTGGGCGAGATCCTCGCCCTGGTCGCGCTTGCGCGCGAAGGCGGGATAGAACACCGAATTGATCGCCCCGACCATCAGGGTCGAAAGCTGGCCGGCCAGGGCCGAAGCGCGGGTGAACAGACCGGTTGCCGCCACGCCGAGCAGGCGGCCGACGATCAGGTCTTGCGAGCGCATGCCGATCGCCCCGCTCAGGCTGATCACGGCAGAGGCCGAGCCGAAGCCCAGCATCGGGCGCACAGTGGCCCAATCGCGCACCAGGCGGGGCCAGACCGGGCGCTGGATCATCACGATCAGCAGGCGGCTGAGCGCGATCGCCAGCGTCCCCCAGGCCAGCGCAGCCGGGCCTTCGCCCCGCGCCGCCGCGGCGATAGCGGCCGCGCCACCGATCGCCGCCGATCCGGCATTGGTCAGGAGCAGCGCGCGAAAGTTCATCGACCGGGTCAGCAACGCCGCCGGGACCGTGGCAAAGGGGGTGACGGCATAGCCCGCGGCGATGATCCACAGCAGCCCGGCCAGGCGCGGCTGACCATAGAAGTGGGCCAGTGGCAGCGCCAGCAGCGCGACGATCAGCGCAACGATCCAGCCAACGCCCACCGCAACGGCGGCATAGTCGCGCACTGCCTCGTCCCGCATCTCGGGCTGGCCGGAGACGAAGCGGCTGATCCCCAGGTCTTGAAAAATCGCGAACATCATCGCCGCGGCAAGCGCAATCGAGAACAGCCCGACGTCGGCAGGCAGCAGGAAGAAGCGCGAGACGATCACGCTGGTCGCGAACTGGATCGCGAAGCTGGCGTATTGCGAGGCGAGCGACCACAGCGCGGCGCGGCGGATGCTCACCGGCTCAGCCCCGCGCCAGCGCGGCAGCAAGGCGGGCTGCCCGGCCCGGCGCGCCAAAGCGGACCAGCCGCGGCACGGTCAGCCACAGGTCGCGGCCGCGCCCGCCTTCCTCGACATGCTGCAACAGCAGATCGAAGCCAGTACCGCGCAACGCGAAGGGCGAATAGACCAGCGACCGGGCGATTGCGCCGCGCACCTCGCGGGTTACGCCTTCACGACCGAACAGCGCGTCGAGCTGATCGAGCGGGGGCAGGCGGTCCAGCGCGGCGGTCGGGTCGGGCCGTCCGGCCACTCGTTCCAGATAGGCCACGCGGGCGATTGCCGCGCCGGTCTGCTGTTCGACCGCGTGGCGGTTCGAGACCTGGCCGGCGTAATGACGATAGTCGAGCAGCCGCTCGGGCAGGTTGGCGATCTTGGTGTGGTGCGCGACGCGCAGCCACAGGTCATAGTCCTCGCAGTGGCGGAATGCGGCGTGATAGCCGCCCGCCGCCAGCACCACGTCGCGGCGGTACATCACGCTGGGATGGGCCAGCAGCGGCCCGCCGTGGACGATGTTGTGCAGGAAGGTCTCGTAGGTGACCGGATGATCGTCGCCCGAATTGTGGTAGGCGCGCCCGTTTTCGTCGATGTCGCGGGTATAGCTGCCAATCACGCCGTGATCGGGATAGGCGGCGAGGAAGGCGATCTGCCTGGCAAAGCGTTCGGGCTGGCACAGGTCGTCGGCATCCATCCGCGCGATCAGCGGCGCCCGCGCCTCGGCCAGCAGCTGGTTGAGGCTGGCGACGAGGCCGCGGTTCTCGCGCACGATCGGGCGGATCCGGGCGTCACGCGCCGCCGCGGCGGCAATGATGGCGCGGCTCGAATCGGTCGATCCGTCGTCGAGGATCAGGAACTCGTAGTCGGTGAAGGTCTGCGCCAGCACGCTGGCGATGGCGGATTCCAGGAACCGTTCCCCGTTGTAGACGCTCATCGCCACGCTGATGGTCGGTGATGTCATGCGAAGAATGTCCTGCGAATCCCTGTAAGGCCGCTGATTTGCGGCGTTTCTGCTGGCATAGCGGGTATTAGGCGAACAGGGTTAACAAGCCTTTTCCCGTGAATCGGCTGGCCATTGCCGACGCACTGACAGGGTGAAATCCGCCGTGCCGAGCGCCGGTTGACGCGAATGGACCTGCGCAAACCCGCAGAACTCCGCGGGCTTCGGACAAATTGAAATAAAATTGCAAAAACCCTGTTGACCGAATCAAAGGTCAGGCTTAGAGGCCCGTTCACCGGACGGGAACGCCGCTTCAAAACGGCAGAAACGCCCCGGTCGCCAACATAGACGGACACCAAGTCCCCCGATTTCAAAAGCGGGGAACGACGGGCGTCCGCTTCGATTTGTCGGTGGCTCTTTGACATTGTCGGTTTTAGATGAAGGGACATGTGGGCGACGGCGCCCCATCCGGGGAGCTTCAGGCTCCGTGTATGGGTTGTTTAAGTCGTTA
>JBJTLX010000252.1:0-5025 GCA_046063245.1 Novosphingobium sp. | reverse complement strand
GAGATCGAATGCTCGCGCCTGCTCTGCCTCAAGGCGGCGGACATGATGGACAAGGTCGGCAACAAGGCCGCCCAGGCCGAAATCGCGATGATCAAGGTCAAGGCGCCCAACATGGCGCTCAAGATCATCGATGATGCGATCCAGGCGCATGGCGGCGGCGGTGTCTCGGAAGACTTCGGGCTCGCCAAGATGTACGCCGGCCAGCGCACCCTGCGCATCGCCGACGGCCCGGACGAAGTGCACAACCGCTCGATCGCGCGGATCGAGATGGGCAAGCACGCGCCGCAACCGGACGCCGGGTTCACCTCGGGCGACGTCGGGGTTGCGCGCTAAGCATTACCGCTTCCAACCGCATCGAGTGTTGTCGAGACTCCGCGTGGAGTCTCGGCTTCGCTCGATGCGGACGGATCTAGCAAGGAATTGAGAATGAAGGCCGCCGTCCTCGTCGCCCCGAACCAGCCACTCGAGATCGAGGACCTGGTCATCAGCAAGCCCGGCCCGCACGAGGTGCTGATCCGCACCGCCGCCTGCGGGCTGTGCCATTCGGACCTGCACTTCATCGAAGGCACCTATCCGCACCCGCTGCCGGCAGTTCCGGGACACGAAGCGGCTGGCATCGTCGAAGCGGTGGGCAGCGAGGTGCGCACGGTCAAGGTCGGCGATGCGGTGGTGACCTGCCTCTCGGCGTTCTGCGGACACTGCGAGTTCTGCGTCAGCGGCCGCATGGCGCTGTGCCTGGGGGCCGAAACCCGCCGTGCGCCCGGCGCCGAACCGCGCCTGTCGCGCGGCGATGGCAGCGCGGTCAACCAGATGCTCAACCTCTCGGCCTTCGCCGAAATGATGCTGATCCACGAACACGCCTGCACCGCGATCGATCCCGAAATGCCGCTCGACCGGGCCTCGGTGATCGGCTGCGCGGTGACCACCGGGGCGGGGACGATCTTCAACGCCTGCAAGCTCACCCCGGGTGAAACCGTTGCCGTGGTCGGCTGCGGCGGGGTGGGCCTCGCCGCGATCAACGCCGCCAAGATTGCCGGGGCGGGGCGGATCATCGCTGCCGATCCGATCGCCGAAAAGCGCGACCTGGCGATCAAGCTGGGTGCGACCGACGTGGTCGACGCGCTTGCCCCCGATGCCGCCGCGCAGATCCAGGAACTGACCAAGGGCGGGGTCGATCACGCGATCGAGGCGGTCGGCCGGCCGGCCTCGGGCGAACTGGCGGTCAAGGCGCTGCGCCGCGGCGGCACGGCAACCATCCTCGGGATGATGCCGCTCAGCCATTCGGTCGGGCTTTCGGCGATGGACCTGCTTTCGGGCAAGAAGCTGCAGGGCGCGATCATGGGGATGAACCGCTTCCCGGTCGACATGCCGCGGCTGGTCGATTTCTACATGCGCGGGCTGCTCGATCTCGACACGATCATTGCCGAGCGGATTCCGCTGGAACGGATCAACCAGGGCTTCGAGACGATGAAGTCGGGCGCTTCGGCGCGCAGCGTCATCGTGTTCGACAGCTGACTATCACGCCCCTCCTATTTGCGAGAGGGGAAAGGGGTGGGCCGATCGCCTACCCTGCGGGCCCACCCCCAATCCCTCCGCCATGCAGGAGGGGGGAGAGACAAAGATGAGCGAAGCACCGATCAACGCGGATGAAGCCTTTGTCGGCACGGTCGAGCCCGAGGGCGCGGACCGGCTCGACGAGGGACGGCTGACCGAATGGATGGCGGCCCATGTCGCCGGTTTCGAAGGCCCGCTGCACCTGACCAAGTTCAAGGGCGGGCAATCGAATCCGACCTACAAGGTCGCGGCGAAAAGCGGCAACTACGTGCTGCGGCGCAAGCCGTTCGGTCCGCTGCTGCCTTCGGCCCACGCGGTCGACCGCGAATACAAGGTCCAGAACGCGCTGAACCAGGCGGGCTTTCCTGCCGCGCGGCAATTCGGGCTGTGCACCGACGACTCGGTGGTCGGATCGTGGTTCTACATCATGGACATGGTCGACGGGACGACCATCTGGGACGGGGCGATGCCGGGCGCCGCGCCGGCATACCGCCGCGCCACCTATCTCGCCATGATCGACACGCTGGCGCAGCTCCACAATGTCGATGTCGCGGCCGCCGGGCTCTCCGATTTCGGCAAGCCGGGCAACTATTTCGGGCGCCAGATCGATCGCTGGACCAAGCAGTACAAGCTGTCCGAGACCGAGCACATGCCCGACATGGAGCGGCTGATTGAATGGCTGCCCTCGACCCTGCCCGAACAGACCCGGACCAGCGTGGTCCACGGCGATTACCGGATCGACAACATGATCTGGGCCAAGGACAAGCCCGAGGTGCTCGCCGTGCTTGACTGGGAACTGTCGACGCTGGGCGATCCGCTCGGCGATTTTTCCTATGTCTGCATGGCCTATGCCACCGAAAACGCCGGACGCAGCGGGGTGCAGGACCTCGACCGCCAGGCGCTGGGCATTCCCGAGCTGAACGAATTGGTCGAACGCTATTGCGCGGCCGCCGGGCGCGATTCGGTGCCCGACATGAACTGGCTGTTCGCCTACAACTTCTTCCGCCTGGCCGGCATTCTCCAGGGGATCAAGAAGCGGGTGATCGACGGCACCGCCAGCTCGGCCCATGCCAAGGCCCAGTCCGACCGGGTCCAGCCGCTGGTCGACCGCGCCACGCAGTATGCGAAACTCGCGGGGATGTAGATTCCGGGACGCTCTCATCCTTTCTCCGTTCATGCTGAGGAGGGGGCTGAGCTCGTCGAAGACCCCGTCTCGAAGCGCCGCGACGCCAGCGTCCTTCGCGACGCCTTCGGCCTTCGACAGGCTCAGTCCTGCGGCTCCTCAGGACGAACGGATTCGGTTCGGAAGCGATGCGAACCGCACTAGCCGTTGCCCTTCGGCGCTCCACCCTCTAACCGGACCGCAAAGTCCACTTGCCCCGGAGCTGCCCCATGTCCGCCGATCTTGCCGCCGCCATCGAAGCCGCCTGGGATGCGCGCGACACCGTCACTCCGGCCAGCGGGGAAGTTCGCGCGGTGGTCGAGGCCGCGCTCGAACTGCTCGACAACGGCCAGGCCCGCGTTGCCGAGCCCGACGGGCAGGGCGGCTGGCAGGTCAACCAGTGGCTCAAGAAGGCGGTCCTGCTCAGCTTCCGGCTGAACGACAACGTGATCGTGGAACACGGCGCCGGGGGTGCCCCGGCCTATGACAAGGTGCCGTCCAAGTTCGCCGGCTGGGGCGAGAACCGCTTTCGCGAGGCCGGCTTTCGCGTCGTGCCCGGCGCAGTGGCGCGGCGCGGGTCGTTCATCGGCAAGGGCGTGATCCTGATGCCCAGCTTCGTCAACATCGGCGCCCGGGTCGGCGAAGGGACCATGGTCGATACCTGGGCCACGGTTGGTTCCTGCGCGCAGATCGGCGCGCATGTCCACCTTTCGGGCGGGGTCGGGATCGGCGGCGTGCTCGAACCGCTCCAGGCCGGGCCGGTGGTGATCGAGGACAACTGCTTCATCGGCGCACGCAGCGAAGTGGTCGAAGGGGTGCGAGTCTGCGAAGGCGCGGTACTGTCGATGGGGGTCTATCTCGGCGCATCGACCAAGATCGTCGACCGCGCGACCGGTCAGGTCCACATCGGCGTGGTTCCGCCCTACAGCGTGGTGGTGCCCGGGTCGATGCCGGGTCGGTCGCTGCCCGACGGATCGCCAGGCCCGTCGCTGTACTGTGCGGTGATCGTCAAGACGGTCGATGCCCAGACCCGCGCCAAGACCGGGATCAACGACCTGCTGCGCGACTGACCCGGACCGTGTCGCAGCTGCTTGTCCAGTTCATCCTTTCGGGGATCATGGTCGTGGCCTGCGTCACCATCCACGGCTTCGGCCTGTTCGGTCTGGCCCGCCTGCTGCGCAGCGAAACCGGGGTGGAACGGCTGCGCCATATCCGTCCGCTCAGTCCGCGCGGGGTGGCCTTCACTCTGGCCATCGTCATTGCCATGCTGGCGCTGCACGGACTTGAGATCTGGGCCTTCACCTTCGTCTATCTGGGGATCGGGGCGATCCCGTCGCTGGAAGGCGCGCTGTACTTTTCGACCATCAGCTATTCGACCGTGGGTTACAGCGACACCCATATCGCCACCCAATGGCGCCTGCTCGGTGCCTTCGAAAGCATCCTCGGCATGGTCCTGCTGGGCTGGTCGACCGCGTTTTTCTTTCGCATGCTGGGCCGGATTGAGGCACACTGAGCGCGTGGGGCCAAGCCGGGTTTGCGGAACCCGCGCCGCCGTGCGGCGTTTCTTCCTGCAAATCCCCGCTGCAGGAGACAGGCGATGCACCGCGAAGGTGAAGAGATACATGTCACCACCGAAGAGGCCCGGTCGGGCCGGCGCGGCAATCACGTGATAACGGTCCTGCTGGTCAGCCTGCTGCTGGCCTGCGCGGCAATGACCGTGGCCTGGGTCACCGGCGCGCTGACCAGCACCGACGGCACGGCATCGCCCAAGGCCGCGCCCAGCGGCGCGATGTAGGCTCAGAAGCTGGTCGGGTTCTCGATCGGCGGATCGCCGCGGTGGGCGGCTGAATAGGCTTCGGCGGCCTTGAGCACGCGCATCATGTTGCGGCTGGCGAGCTTTTCCAGGTCGGCCTGCAACCAGCCCTTGCGCGCCAGCGCGACGAACAGGTCGGGGTACTTGGAGACATCCTCCATGCCCTTCACCGCGACTTCGATCCCGTCCATGTCGCCGCCCAGCCCGACATGGTCGGCGCCGATCCGTTTGGCGATATAGTCGATCTGCCCGGCGACATCGGCGATTGAACCGATCGGCGCCGGGTTGGCCTTGTCCCATTCCGCCATCGCCGCTTTGGCTCCGTCCGGATTGCCAGAATTCAGCGCCTTTTGCCGGGCCTCTTCCCCGGCGCGGCGGGCGCCGAACTGGCGTGCATCCTCGACCACGTAGGCCGGGTAGAAATTGACCATCACGATCCCGCCGTTGACCTTGATCGCATCGAGCGCGGCATCGGGCACATTGCGCGGGTGGTGGT
>JBJTLX010000251.1:0-9426 GCA_046063245.1 Novosphingobium sp. | reverse complement strand
GCCCTCCTCGTTCAGTTTCCGCAAGCTCGCGAGGCTCATGACCTGGTACCCGCCGCTGTCGGTCAGGATCGGGCGCGGCCAGTTCATGAATTTGTGCAACCCGCCGAGCCGCGCGACCCGCTCCGCCCCGGGGCGCAGCATCAGGTGATAGGTATTGCCAAGCAGAATATCCGCCCCGGTGGCGCGGACGCTTTCGGGCTTCATCGCCTTGACCGTGGCAGCGGTGCCGACCGGCATGAAGGCGGGCGTGCGGATCTCGCCGCGGATCATCCGGATCGTGCCCATGCGGGCCTTGCCGTCAGTGGCGTGGATGTCAAAAGCGAAACGCGGGGCAGTCATGCCCGTCCCAAAGCATCCTTCTCCGTTCGTGTCGAGCGTAGTCGAGACACCTGCGCGCGGCAGCTCGACTACGCTCGATGCGAACGGAAAATTGGATACCGCTTCAGACGAAGCGGTTGCGCTCGACCAGCCCCACCAGCGCGTCGCGGACTTCGGCCCAGGCGGCCGCCTCGTCCCCGTCGGCCGGCGGTACCGCCTGTTCGATCTCGTCGAGGGTCACCTCGATGAAGGCGCGGTACCAGTCGGGCGAAACGCCCAGCGCCACCCGGTGCTGCGGGACCGAGGTATCGAAATAGATCCGCGCCTCGACCGGTCTGTCGAACCAGGTCATCAGGTAATAGAGCGTGTTGCCGACCATCTCGGTTTCGAGCTTGTCGGGATCATGCGGCGCATGGTGCGCGAAACTGGCCTTGGCATCGGGATAGCGGGCGAAGAAGCGCGCCAGCACCGCCGGCGCCGGATCGCCGAGCTGTTCGGCATAGCGCGCGAGCCGGGCTTCGATCAGCAGGGTGCGCGGGTCGGCCATGGCTCAGCTGCGCAGCCGCCAACCGGTCTTGAACATCCACGCGATCACCCCGGCGCACAGCGCCAGGAAGCCCAGCGTCAGCCCGAAACTGACCCAGATGTTGACGTCGCTCTTGCCGGTGAAGGTCCAGCGCAGGCCGTTGACCAGGTAGACGATCGGATTGGCCAGCGCGATCTGCCGCCAGGGATCGGGCAGCATGGTGATCGAATAGAACGTGCCGCCGAGGAAGGTCAGCGGCTGGAGGATCAGCATCGGGACGATCCCCAGCTTCTCGAACCCGTCGGCCCAGACCCCCAGGGCGAAGCCGAACAGCGCGAAAGCCGCCGCAACCAGCACGACATAGACCAGCGCCAACAGCGGGTGGGCGATATGGTAATCGACGAAGAAGCTGGCCGTGACCAGGATGATAGAGGCCAGGATCAGCGACTTGGCCGCCGCCGCGCCGACAAAGCCGATCAGCGTTTCCGCCACCCCGACCGGGGCCGAGAGCAGCTCGTAGATCGTCCCGGTGAAGCGCGGCATGTAGATGCCGAAGCTGGCATTGCTGGTGGTTTCGCCCAGCAGGGTCAGCAGCAGCAGCCCGGGGATGATATAGGCGCCATAGGACACCCCGTCGATCTGGGTCATCCGCCCGCCGATCGCCGCACCGAAGACGATGAAGTACAGCGACGTGGTCAGCACCGGGGCGAAGATCGACTGGAAGAAGGTGCGGAAGGCGCGCATCAGCTCGAAGCTGAAGATGGCGAAGGCGCCGCGGGCGTTGAAGCTCATGACTTGTTCTCCACCAGGTCGACAAAGATGTCTTCAAGGCTGGACTGGTGAGTGTCGAGCGCGGTGAAGGCAATGTCGGCGCGGACCAGCGCAGCGACCAGCCGGGCGACTTCGCCGCGCGCCTCGTCCGCGCCGCCGTGGCCGCGATAGGTCAGGGTTTTGCCGTCGTCCGACAGCGCCAGCGGATAGGCGGCGAGCGCAGACGGCACTGCGGTCATCGGCGCAGCCAGGGCAAAGCTCGCCTCGATGCTGCCCATCCGGGCCATCAGCGCGCGCTTTTCCTCGACCAGCAGCAGCTTGCCCTTGTCGATGATCCCGACGCGGTCGGCCATCTCCTCGGCTTCTTCGATGTAATGCGTGGTCAGGACGATGGTTGTGCCCGCTGCCCGCATCGCGCCGATCTGGCGCCACATGTCGCGGCGCAGTTCGACGTCGACCCCGGCAGTCGGTTCGTCGAGGAACAGCAGGTCGGGATCGTGGGCCAGCGCCTTGGCGATCAGCACCCGGCGCTTCATCCCGCCCGAGAGGTGGCGGATCTGGCTGTCGCGCTTGTCCCACAGGCTGAGCGAGGTGAGGATGCTCTCGATCCGCGCCGGATCGCGCTTCAGCCCGAACAGTCCGCGCGAATAGCTGACCGCGTCGCTCACCTTGGTGAACATGTCGGTGGCCATTTCCTGCGGCACCAGGCCGATCCGCGCACGGGCGGCGCGCCAGTCCTTCGCCAGGTCCATGCCGAACGCGCGGATCGTGCCGCCGCTGGGCCGAACCAGCCCGCAGACCGCGCCGATCAGCGTGGTCTTGCCGGCGCCGTTGGGGCCCAGCAGCGCGAAAATCTCGCCCTGGTTGATGGTCAGATCGACGGCATCGAGTGCGGTCGGGCCCTGGGCATAGCGCTTGGTCAGCCCGGATATTTCGAGAATCGGTTGCATGGTCGGCCCGGTTGTTGCGCCGCGCCGACCATTTGCCAAGCCATTTACGTTTTTATTCGCAACTTAGCGCAAATCGGGCAGCCAGTTGCCGTGGAAGCCCGGCGGAATGCGGTGCGGGATATGGACGCTGGCGAGCGGTTCCCCGGTGATGTCCGCGGCATCGAGGATCACCAGATCTGTCGTGCTTGCCGCGGTGTCGATGACATAGCCCATGATCCAGCCATCGCCCTCCGCCGCGTCGGCGCTGCGCGGCACGAAGACGAATTCGCCCGCGACCTTGCCCGGGCCGAAGTCATGCACCTGGCGTTCGCCGCTGGCCATGTCGTAGCGATAGATCGGCGCCTCACCAAGAAAGCCGTTGCTGTCTTCGGGCAGGCCAAGCGACCAGGCGATGCGATAGGGCTGGCCGAAGTAGCGTTCGTCGGGGCGATGGAATTCCTGCGGCGCGCTGTCGACGGTGGTGCGCTGCACCTTGCCGCCCTTGGGATCGATCAGCCAGCGCTCCATCCCGATCGGCTTGCCGTTGGGGCCGTCGGGGCCGCCGGCAAACATCGTTTCGTGGACCGACATGTCGCAGACAACCATGCCGTCCTCGCGCTCATAGCTGTTCGAGACGTGGAAGACATAGCACGGATCGACTTCGCACCAGACGATGTCATCGGCGCTGCCAGTGCGCGGCAGCAGCCCGACGCGGGCCTGGTGCTCCGGGTTCCACGCATAAGGAAACTGCTGCCCGGCAATCAGCGCGCCCATCGAGAAGGTCACCGGCAGGTCGAACACCAGTACATAGTTCCTGGTGATCGAACATTCGTGGATCGAGGGGCCGTCCTGGACAGGGATCGGTTCCTGGCGGGTCACACGCCCGTCCTTGCTGACCACGACGTGCCAGACCCTGTCCTGGGTCATCCCGTCATAGACGATGGCGTTGAGCTCACCGGTCAGCGGATCCTCATGCGGGTGTGCGCTGAACGGTACCGTCAGGGTGCCACCGAAATCGCTGTAGGCAACGGTCTCGAGGTTGCCGTCGAGCTCGGCCGGGAACGATCCCGCCTCGACGATTGCCAGGATCTTGCCGTTGTGCTGGATCACATTGGTGTTGACCAGATCGCGGCGCCCGCGGCGCGGCCCCGGTGCGGCCTTCGGCCCGCCCTTGGCCTCAAGATCCAGCGAGCGGATGTAGCGGTTGCGGTACCACAGCGCCTGGCCGTCCTTGATCCGCACCCCGTGGACCATGCCATCGCCGACGAACCAGTGATGGCCGCGCGGATCGGGGTTGAACGGGTTGGGTCCGTTGCGGACATAGCGCCCGTCCAGTTCGGCCGGGATCGTGCCGGTGACGCGCAGGTCGGTCAGCGTCAGCTCCTCGGGCATCGGGGCGTGGATCCCGGTCATGAACGGGTGGGCGCGATCCTTGCTTTTCAGTGCACGGTTGATGCTGGCAACGGCGGTGACGCCCTTGGTCACAACGGAGCGGATCACGGTTTCGACGGCACTTGCCATGGCTCGAATCTCCAAGTAATGTTTATGGCGTAAACATAGAGGCAATGCTAACAGTGTCAACATCGAATTCGCCGGCCCGCGCCTATCACCATGGCGATCTGCGCAGCGCGCTGCTCGAAGCCGGGCTCAAGGCACTGGAAACCGCGGACATCGGCGATATTTCGCTGCGCCAGCTGGCCCGCGATGCGGGTGTGTCGGCCACCGCGGTCTATCGCCACTTCCCCGACAAGCAAGCGCTGATGCAGGCGCTGGCGCAGGAAGGGATCGAACGGCTCGGCACCTTCCAGCAGCAAGCCGCGGCGCGCGCGCAGGGTAGCGCCGAGGCCTTTGCCGCCACGGGGCGTGCCTATGTCCGCTTTGCCCTGGCCAATCCGGCGCTGTTCCGCCTGACCTTCGGCGCATGCGACCGCGCCGGGCAGACGCTGTTCGGCGACAACCTGGCCGCGCAGATGCTGCAACAGCGCGCCGCCAAGGCCTCGCGCGGGGATGCCGCGGCGGAGCAGACGCTGATGATCCAGGCCTGGGCCGTGGTCCATGGCCTGGCCATGCTGATGCTCGACCGGCAGCTGCCCGCCGACGACGCGCTGATCGACCGGGTGATAGACGCGCAGACGCTGTTCGGCAGTTACGCGCTGGGCAGCAGCAGCGACGAATCGCCGTAGCTGTAGAACCGGTAGCAGTCCCGAATCGCGTGGGCATAGACCGCCCGCATCCGCTCCAGCCCCATCAGCGCGCTGACCAGCATGAACAGGGTCGATCTGGGCAAGTGGAAGTTGGTCATCAGCCCGTCGACCGCCTTGAAGCGGTAGCCCGGAGTGATGAAGATCGCGGTATCGCCGCTGAACGGGCGGACGATCCCGTCATCGCCCGCGGCGCTTTCGAGCAGGCGCAGGCTGGTGGTGCCGACGGCAATGATCCGCCCGCCCGCGGCGCGCGCGGCATTCAGCCGGTCGGCGGTAGCGACGTCGATCATGCCCCATTCGGCATGCATGCGGTGATTGGCGGTATCCTCGGCCTTGACCGGCAGGAAGGTCCCCGCCCCGACATGCAGTGTCAGCGTTTCGCGCCGCACGCCCGCATTGTCGAGCGCTTCGATTAGCGCCGGGGTGAAATGCAGCGCCGCCGTTGGCGCGGCCACCGCGCCGTCGCGCGCGGCGAACATGGTCTGATAATCGCTGCGGTCCTGCGCGTCGGTCGCCCGCTTGCCGGCGATATAGGGCGGCAGCGGCATCTGCCCGGCGCGGTGCAGCAGCACCTCGACCGCCTCTTCGCCGAGGAAGGCCAGGGTCCAGCTGCCATCGTCGCCGCGCGCCTCGGCCGCCGCCTGAACTCCGGCGGCAAAGTCGATCACGTCGCCCGCGCGCAGCCGCTTGGCATTGCGCACGAAGGCCTGCCAGCGGCGCAGGTCGAGCCGCTTGTGCAGCGTCGCCCCGATCCGCGCCTCCCCGCGCCGCCCTTCGAGCTGGGCGGGGATCACCCGCGTATCGTTGAAGACCAGCACGTCGCCCGCGCACAGCAGGCCGGGAAGGTCGCGGACGCTGTAATCTTCCAACGGACCATCGTCCCGGGCGACAAGCATCCGCGCCGCATCGCGCGGCCGCGCCGGGCGCAAGGCGATCAGCTCGGGCGGAAGGTCGAAGTCGAAGAGATCAACGCGCATGGCGCGCCGCGCTTAACCGGGCTTGCGCTTGACCGCGGGTTTGGCCGGTGCGGGCTTGACCGGAGCAGGCGCCGGTGCCTCGATAATCGACGGCGCGGCGATCGGCGCAGGCGGGGCAATTTCCGGCTTGGGCTTGTTTTCCGAAAGCAGCGAGGCCTGGACGATCTTGGTCGGATTGGCCGGCGGCTCGCCCCGCTGGATCGTGTCGACCTGATCCATTCCGGCAATCACCCGGCCGAAATTGGTGTAGCGGTGATCGAGCGCGAAACGCGGATAGAACACGATGAAGAACTGACTGTTGGCGGTGTCCGGCTCGTTGGTCCGGGCCATCGACACCGAGCCGCGGACGTGCGGCATGTAATTGAACTCGGCCTTGAGGTCGGGCAGCTTCGATCCGCCCTGCCCGGTCCCGGTCGGATCGCCGGTCTGCGCCATGAAGCCGTCGATCACGCGGTGAAAGATCAGCCCGTTGTAAAACCCTTCCTTGGTCAGCTGCTTGACCCGCTCGACATGGGTCGGCGCCCAGTTCGGCATCAGCCGGATCAGCACGCGCCCGCCGTTCGACAGGTCGAGCGCGAGGATATTGTCCGGCTCGTGCGCGGGATCCATGTCGACCACCGCGCTCATCGCCGGAGCCGGTGTCGTGACCGGCAGCTTGGGCGCCTTCTTGGCGAACGCGGGACCGGAAACCATGAAGAGGCCGATAGCCAGGGCAGTGACGGAACGACGAAGCATAAGGGGAAATCTCGATCAGCAGGGGCAGTTGCGGGGGTGGATAGCGGCGCACGGCTGTCGTGGCAATGAACGGTGGAGGGTTAGCCTCAGCCGTCGCGGCGCGATCCTTGCGCGGCAATCCGTTCGACCACGTCGTCGCGCACCCGCGGGCTGACGAAGCGGGCGATATTGCCGCCGTACATCGCGATCTCCTTGACCAGCCGCGAGGCGATTGGCTGGAGCGACACATCGGCCATCAGGAACACGGTCTCGACATGGTCGTTGAGCTGGCGGTTCATCCCCGTCAGTTGGTACTCGTATTCGAAGTCGGTCACCCCGCGGATGCCGCGGATCACCACCGAGGCGCCCATCGCATCGGCGAAGTCCATCAGCAGCGAATTGAACCCGACCACCCGGATCTTGCAGTTGTCGAGGCCGGCAACCTCGCGCTCGACCATGGCGATCCGCTCGTCGTCATTGAACATCGGCGATTTGGCGGCATTGGTGGTGACGCCGATGATCAGCTCGTCGACCAGCCGCGCCCCGCGCTTGATGATGTCCATGTGACCCAGCGTGATCGGATCGAACGTTCCAGGATAGACCCCCACCCGCTTTGCCATCTAGCGATCCCTCTCCACGATATAGCGCGCCACCGCGCGCAGCAGGTCGGCCTCGGCGCCGTGACCCGACAAATGCCCGATTGCCTGTTCGGTCAGCATCCGCGCCTGGTCGCGCGCGCGCGCCTCGCCCAGCACGGCAACGAAGGTCTGCTTGCCCGCCGCGGCATCCTTGCCCACGGCCTTGCCCGCAGCCTGGCTGTCGCCGGCGTGATCGATCAGGTCGTCGGCGATCTGGAAGGCCAGGCCGATGTCGCGGGCATAGCCGCGCAGCGGGGTGCGCGCCTCGGGCGGTACCTTGCCCAGCACCGCGCCCATTTCCAGCGCGACGCCCAGCAGCGCCCCGGTCTTGAGCTGCTGCATCCGGGTGATCGCGGGCAGGTCGAACCCGCCCTGCTCGCCTTCGATATCCAGCACCTGCCCGCCGACCATGCCCGACGCGCCTGCAGCGCCTGCCAGAACCTGGACCAGTTCGGCCCGCACGAAAGGATCGCCGCTGGTTGCTGGATCGGCAAGCACCTCGAAAGCGAAACTTTGCAGCGCGTCACCGGCAAGGACGGCCAATGCTTCGCCAAAGGCGGCGTGCGTGCTGGGCTTGCCGTGGCGCAAGGCATCGTCGTCCATGGACGGCAAGTCGTCATGGACCAGCGAATAGGCATGGACGGCCTCGATCGCCACGGCGGCGCGCAGCGCCTGGCTGCGATCGACACCGTGCAGTTCGGCCGTCGCGCTCAGTAACAGCGGGCGCAGGCGCTTGCCTCCACCGATAGTTGCATGGCGCATCGCCTGGGCCAGTGTTCCTTCAGTCGGCAGCAGCGCGTCGAACATTGCGTCGACTTCCTGCGCGATGCCGCGCAGCGCTTCGGCCAACAGGGGATCGGGGATCATGGCTCAGCCCGCGTCGAAGGGCTGGGTTCCGGCTGCCTTGCCATCCGCTCCGGCCACGATCTTTTCGATCCGCATCTGCGCGGCGTCGAGCCGGGCCTGGCAATGCCCGCGCAGTTTCTCACCGCGCTCATACAGGTCCATTGTCGCGTCCAGTGGCACTTCGCCGCTTTCCAGCTTGCGCACGATGTCTTCCAGCGCCCGCAGCGCGTCCTCGAAACTCAGCGCGGCAATGTCAGGATCGGTTTCGCTCATGGGCTTAGTCATTGACCGCGCGGGCCGCAGCGGTCAAGTTGCGATCAACCGCGGCACCGCGCCGCACCGGGAGTATTTTCAATGTTCAAGTGGTACCTCGCCTACCCGATCGTGGGCGCGCTGTTTCTCATTCTCGACATGGCCTGGCTGCGTTTCGCCACGCCGCTGCTCTATCGCCCCGCGCTGGGCGATCTGCTCACCGACAAGTTCCGACTGGCCCCGGCGATTGCCTTCTACCTGATCTATTTCGCGGCGTTGACCCTGTTCGCCGTCGCCCCGGGCACCCTGCTCGCCCCGACCAAATACGGCGTTGCCATCGCCACTGGCATGGGCGCCGCCCTTGGCCTGACCGCCTATGCCACCTACAATCTCACCAACATGGCGACGCTGAAAAGCTGGCCGCTGGAAATGACCCTCGTCGACATGGCCTGGGGTACTGTCGCCAGCGGACTTGCCGCCGGCGCTGCCACGCTGGCGATGATCAAGCTGCAAGGCTGACCGACCATGTTCATCGGGCACTGGGCACCGGCGCTGGCAGTTGCTGCCCGGCGCCCTGTCCCGTCGCTCGGTGTCCTGTTCATTGCCGCCCAACTGGTCGATTGGGCATTCTTCGGTTTCCTGCTGATCGGGGTTGAGCACATGCGTGTCTCGCCCGGGATCACCGCAATGAACCCGATGGACCTCTATCATATGCCCTATACGCATAGCTTGCTTGGGTCGGCAGGCTTTGCCGCAGTTTTCGCTGCGATCGTATGGGCGGCAACGCGTGACCGAGCCGCCGCAATCGCCGGCTTCGCGGTCGTGCTGTCACACTGGCTGCTCGACCTGCTGGTCCATGTTCCGGACCTCACGATAGCCGGAGCTCCGCCCAAGCTTGGGCTGAGCCTGTGGAACTACCCCGGCATCGAAATACCCCTCGAACTGGGCATCACGGGCGCGGCGCTATGGTTCTACGCCAAGTTCCGCCGTCCAGCGCCGATCCGGATAGCAGTGCTCGCCGTGGTCCTGCTAAGCCTGCAAGCCATCAACTGGTTCGGCCCTGTCGCCACAGAAGTAACCGCCGAAACAAGTCTGCTGGCCTTTTTCGCCTATGGGCTCGCCACCTCAGTTGCCTGGTGGATGGGGAAAAGCGCGCGCGTTTCTGCCGGTTTGGACTAGCCCGAATCCCTCCCCCCGGCTATGCGCCCGCGCATGCCAAATTCTGCCAGCACGATCACGCCCGAAGTCGTC
>JBJTLX010000250.1:0-4366 GCA_046063245.1 Novosphingobium sp. | reverse complement strand
GGTGCTCGAGGCCGACAAGGAACGCACCGACCTGCTCGCCGAGGCCGAGACCTGCGTCGACCCGGATCGCCTGGGCGACCTGCACGAACGCCTGATCGCGATCGACGCCTATGCCGCGCCGGCCCGCGCTGCGCGCATCCTCGTCGGGCTGGGCTTCGACGAGGCGATGCAGGGCCAGCCGCTCGACAGCTTCTCGGGCGGGTGGAAAATGCGCGTGGCGCTGGCCGCACTGCTGTTTTCCGCGCCCGACGTGCTTCTGCTCGACGAACCGTCGAACCACCTCGATCTCGAATCGACGCTGTGGCTGGAAAACTTCCTCAAGAACTATCCCGGCACGATGCTGGTGATCAGCCACGAGCGTGACCTGCTCAACAACGTGGTCGATTCGATCCTGCACCTGCAGGGCGGAAAACTGGCGCCCTATCCCGGCAACTACGATGCCTTCGAAGCGCAGCGGGCCGAGCGCGCCGCGCAGCTGGCCGCGGCCAAGGCCTCGCAGGATGCGCAGCGGGCGCGGCTGCAGGACTATGTCGCGCGCAATTCGGCCCGCGCCTCGACCGCAAAACAGGCGCAGTCGCGGGCCAAGATGCTGGCGAAGATGCAGCCGATCGCCGCGCTGATGGAGGATCCCAGCCTCAGCTTCGATTTCCCCAGCCCCAAGGAAATGCGGCCGCCGCTGATCACGCTCGATCTCGCCGCTGTGGGGTACAACGACAAGCCGATCCTGCAGCGGCTCAACCTGCGGATCGATCCCGATGACCGGATCGCGCTGCTGGGCCGCAACGGCAATGGCAAGACTACGCTGGCGCGGCTGCTCGCGGCGCAGCTGCCCGCGCTCGATGGATCGATGCGCGCTTCGGGGCAGATGACCGTGGGCTATTTCACCCAGTACCAGGTCGAGGAGCTGGCCGGCGGCGATACCCCGCTGGAGCACATGACCCGCGCCATGCCCGGCGCGGCGCCGGGCGCGGTGCGCGGCCAGCTGGGCCGCTTCGGCTTTTCAGGGGGCCGCGCGACGACCAAGGTCGGCTCACTGTCGGGCGGCGAACGGGCGCGGCTGGCGCTGGCGCTGATTACCCGCGACGCGCCCAATCTGCTGATCCTCGACGAGCCGACCAACCACCTCGACGTCGACGCGCGTGAGGCGCTGGTCCAGGCGCTTAACGCCTTCGACGGCGCGGTGATCCTGATCAGCCACGATCGCCACATGGTCGAACTGACCGCCGACCGGCTGGTGCTGGTCGATAACGGCACCGCCGCCGACTATGCCGGATCGATGGAGGACTACATCGACTTCGTCCTGGGGCGCAACCAGCCCAAGGGCGAGGCCAGGCCCAAGGCCGAGAAGAAGGACCGCAAGGCCGCGGCCGAGGCGCGCGAACTGGCGCGGCAGGCAGCCAAGGCCGTGGCCGACGCCGAAGCGGTGATCGCGCGCTGGCAAAAGCAGCTCTCGGCAATCGACCAGGCGATGTTCGCCCCGGCCGAGGCCGCAAAGGACCTGCGCGATCTGACCATGGGCGAACTCTCGCGCCGCCGCGGCGAGGTATTGCGCGAACTCGATCAGGCCGAAGCGCTATGGCTGACCGCGAGCGAACGGCTGGAGGGGCAGGCGGCCTAAAACCCCACCCAGCGGGTAGCTTCATCCACGCTCTTGCGCTCGGAGACGACGGCATTGGCGGGGAAGCTGTCATCGGGCCAGCCCAGCGCGACCGCCTTCATGATCACCTGATCCTCAGGAATTCCGGCGTGCTCGCGCACCACCGGGCTTTGCATGATCCCCTGGCTGTTGATCACGCAGCCCAGCCCGCGCGACCAGGCGGCGTTGACCAGCGCGGTGGTGACCGCGCCGCAATCGAAGGCGGTGTCGTCGCTGTCGGCCAGTTCCTTGTCGTAAGTGACGATCACGCAGACCGGCGCGTCGAACTGGCGGAACCCGCGCAGCACCCAGTCGAGCCGGGCCTCCTTGTCGTCGCGAGCAATGCCCTGCGCGGCGAAGAGCTGCTTGGCCACCCCGATCTGCCGTTCGCGGTGGACCCCTGCAAAGGCATGGCCGGTGCGAAATTCGCGGCTGTGCGGCACCCCGGCCAGGTTGCGCTCGGTATTGCCGGCGCGGATTCGGTCGAGCGGTTCGCCGGTGATGACATGGAAGTTCCACGGCTGCGTATTCATCGAAGAGGGCGCGCGCATCGCCAGGGTCAGCACCTCGGCAATCAGTTCGCGCGGGACCGGCTTGTCGAGATAGCCGCGCGCCGAACGCCGCCCCATGATCACATCGTCGAATTCCACACTCGTCCTCCCCGATTCGTTGCGCATCGTCTTAACCGATCGATTAAGCCGGGCAATGCTGTCCTTTCGGACCTGCCGCTCCGGGGGGCGTCACGGCCGCATACGAATACCTTGGCGGGGCAGGGTTCAGGTGCGCCGAACTGCGGTTAGGATGCGGACAAACAACGGGGTGAGGACCGGACCATGCGATTGCTTACACTGTGCGGCGCGGCGCTTCTCGCCTGCGCGGGGCCTGCTCTGGCAAAGCCGCAATTGCCGCTGACCGACGGGGTATCGCAGGTCCGCCACCCGGCGTGGTCGCGCAATGCCACGATCTATGAAGTGAACATCCGCCAGTACACCCCCGAAGGAACCTTTCGTGCGTTCGAGCCGCACTTGCCGCGGCTGCGCCGGATGGGGGTCGACGTGCTGTGGATCATGCCGATCAACCCGATCAGCAAGAAGCTGCGCAAGGGCACGCTGGGCAGTTACTATGCGGTCAGCGATTACGGCGCGATCAATCCCGAATACGGCACGCTGGATGATTTCAAGCATCTGGTCGATGCCGCGCACAAGCAGGGCTTCAAGGTGATCGTCGACTGGGTCGCCAACCACACCGGCTGGGACAACGTCTGGGTGGAGCAGCACCCCGACTGGTACAAACGCAACGCCGCGGGCGAGCTGGAAGGCTATAACTACACCGATCTCAGCACCGGCAAGAAGGAGGTCTGGGCCGACGTAATCGGGCTGGATTACAGCAAGCCCGCGGTGCGCCAGGGCATGATCGAGGCGATGAGTTACTGGGTCCGCGAAACCGGGATCGACGGGTTCCGCTGCGATGTTGCGTGGACGCTGCCGGTGGCGTTCTGGGACGAGGCACGGGCCAAGCTCGATGCGATCAAGCCGGTCTTCATGCTGGCCGAAGCCGACACGCCCGAAATGCAGCACCGCGCCTTCGACATGACCTATGACTGGGTACTCTATCACAAGCTGATCGACGTGGCGCAGGGCAAGGCCAAGGCCGCCGATCTGGGCAAGCTCTATACCGATCCGGCGCGGCGCTATCCGGCCGGGGCCTACCGCATGACCTTCACCAGCAACCACGACGAGAACTCGTGGAACGGCACCGACCGCGAGCTTTACGGCAAGGGTGCCGACGTCATGGCGGTGCTGGCCGCGACGTTGCCGGGGATGCCGCTGGTCTACAGCGGGCAGGAATCGGGCTTCGACCGGCGGCTCAAGTTCTTCGACAAGGACCAGATCGATTGGGGCACCTACAGCCGCGCGGCATTCTATCGCCGCCTGCTGGCGCTCAAAAAGCGGCATCCGGCGCTGACCAATGCCCATGTACCGGGCAATCTGGAACTGATCGACACCGGCAATCCCGCAGTCTTCGCGTTCCGCCGGGTGAGTAAGGGCGGCCGCGTGACGGTGGTGACCAACCTGTCCGCCAGCCCGGTGCGCGTCACCATTCCCGGCGCAAAGCCGCTGGCGTTGCCTGGCTGGGGCTGGTCGATCCGCTAGTGCGGTAGGCCCATGCGAAAAGGGCGGCCCCGCGGGACCGCCCTTTCGTGTTCGGTTGTAAACCGGATCAGCGCGAATAGAATTCGACCACCAGGTTCGGTTCCATCTTCACCGGGTAAGGCACTTCGTCGAGCGTGGGCACGCGGACGAAGGTCGCCTTGTCGGTGCCGTCCTGCGCCACATAGTCGGGCACGTCACGTTCGGCCAGGCTCTGCGCTTCGGCGATCAGGGCCATTTCCTTGGCCTTCTTGCCCAGGCTGATCACGTCGCCGGGGCGGACGCGGCGGCTGGCGATGTTGCACTTCACGCCGTTCACATAGATGTGACCGTGCGAAACGACCTGGCGGGCCGAGAAGACGGTCGGCGCGAACTTGGCGCGGTACACAACCATGTCGAGGCGCTGTTCGAGCAGGCCGATCAGGTTCTGACCGGTGTCGCCTTTCATCTTCGACGCTTCCTGGTAGGTGCGCTTGAACTGCTTTTCGGTGACATCGCCATAGTAGCCCTTGAGCTTCTGCTTGGCGCGCAGCTGGATACCGAAGTCCGACAGCTTGCCCTTGCGGCGCTGACCGTGCTG
>JBJTLX010000249.1:0-4166 GCA_046063245.1 Novosphingobium sp. | reverse complement strand
CGGCCGATCCGCTGCTGGTCTCGGTCCGTTCGGGTGCGCGGGTGTCGATGCCGGGGATGATGGACACGGTGCTCAACCTCGGTCTCAACGATGCGACGGTTGAGGGGCTCGCGGCCAGCTCGGGCGATGCCCGGTTTGCCTGGGATTCGTATCGCCGCTTCATCCAGATGTATTCGGACGTGGTGCTGGGGCTGGATCACCATCTGTTTGAAGATGCGCTGGAAATTGCCAAGGAAGACAGCGGCTACTACGCCGATGTTGAGATGCAGGCTGAAGACTGGCAAGTGCTGGTCAAGCAATATCGCGAGATAGTAGAGGCCGAATTGGGCCGTCCCTTCCCGCAGGACGTCCATGAACAGCTGTGGGGCGCGATCCGCGCGGTGTTCGACAGCTGGGATTCAGACCGGGCCAAGGTCTATCGCCGGCTCAACGACATTCCCGGCGACTGGGGCACCGCGGTCAACGTCCAGGCAATGGTCTTCGGCAACATGGGCGATACCAGCGCCACCGGGGTCGCCTTCACCCGCGATCCGGCGACCGGCGAGAAGGCCTATTACGGCGAATGGCTGGTCAACGCCCAGGGCGAGGACGTGGTCGCCGGGATCCGCACCCCGCAATACCTGACCAGGGCCAGCCGCGAACGTGCCGGGGCCAAGCCGCTCTCCATGGAAGAAGCGATGCCCGAGGCCTATGCCGAACTCGCCGCGGTGTTCGAGCTGCTCGAGAAGCATTACCGCGACATGCAGGACATCGAGTTCACCGTTGAACGCGGCAAGCTGTGGATGCTCCAAACCCGGTCGGGCAAGCGCACCGCCAAGGCCGCGCTGAAGATGGCGGTCGACATGGTCGGCGAAGGACTGATCGACCAGAAGGCCGCGATCCTACGGATCGATCCGATGGCGCTCGACCAGTTGCTCCACCCGACGCTCGATCCCGAGGCGGTGCGCGACGTGCTGACCAAGGGGCTGCCGGCCAGCCCCGGCGCGGCATCTGGCGCGATCGTGCTCGACGCCGATACCGCGGAAAAGCGCGCCGAACGCGGCGATGCGGTGATTCTGGTGCGGGTCGAGACCAGCCCCGAAGACATCCACGGGATGCACGCGGCACGCGGCGTGCTGACCGCGCGCGGCGGCATGACCAGTCACGCGGCGGTGGTCGCGCGCGGCATGGGGCGGCCCTGCGTTTCGGGGGCCAGCGCGGTGTCGATCGACATGGCGACGCGAATGCTGCGGATTGGCACGCGCGAGCTCAAGGAAGGCGATGTCGTGACGCTCGACGGGTCGACCGGCGAGGTCATGGCGGGGCACGTTGCGACGATCGAGCCCGAGCTGGTCGGCGATTTCGGCACGCTGATGGTCTGGGCCGACGCGCACCGCCGGATGAAGGTGCGGACTAATGCCGAAACCCCGGCCGATTGCCGCACCGCGCGCCAGTTCGGCGCCGAGGGGATTGGCCTCTGCCGCACCGAGCACATGTTCTTCGACGACAAGCGCATCGCCGCGGTGCGCCAGATGATCCTGGCCGAGGACGAGGGCGGGCGCCGCGCCGCGCTGGCCAAGCTGCTGCCCGAGCAGCGCGCCGACTTCCATGCAATCTTCGAGGAAATGGCCGGCCTGCCGGTGACGATCCGCCTGCTCGATCCGCCACTGCACGAGTTTCTGCCCCATGCCGACGCCGAGTTCGAGGAGCTTTCGAGCATAATCGGGATCGGCGTCGCCACGCTGAAGCGCCGCGCCGACGAGCTCCACGAATTCAACCCGATGCTGGGCCACCGCGGCTGCCGTCTGGGAATCACTTTTCCCGAAATCTACGCCATGCAGGCCCGCGCGATCTTCGAGGCGGCCTGCGATGTCGCCGCGCAGGGCGGGGCCGCGCCCTTGCCCGAAGTGATGATCCCGCTGGTCGCCACGCGCAAGGAACTGGCGATCCTCAAGGCGCTGGTCGACAGGGAAGCCGAAGCGGTCTTTGCCGAAAAGGGCCGCCGCGTGCCCTACCATGTCGGCACCATGATCGAGCTGCCCCGCGCCGCGCTGATGGCCGGGGAAATTGCCGAGGTCGGCGAATTCTTCTCGTTCGGAACCAATGACTTGACCCAGACGACGCTGGGCGTTTCGCGCGACGACGCGGCGCGGTTCCTGGGCGCCTATGTCGAACAGGGCATCTTCCCGCGCGATCCCTTCGTCAGCCTCGACATCGAAGGTGTCGGCCAGCTGGTCGAACTGGCGGCGGCGCGGGGGCGGGCGACCCGCCCCGACATCAAGCTGGGGATCTGCGGCGAACACGGCGGCGATCCCGCCAGCATCGCCTTCTGCGAGAAGGTCGGGCTCGACTATGTCAGCGCCAGCCCGTTCCGCGTGCCGATCGCCCGCCTGGCGGCGGCGCAGGCGGCGCTGGGTTAGGCTCGCCAGCCGGTCAGGGTCAGGATCTCGAAGGACTCGACCGTGCCCTGGCCGAATGCGTCACTGGCGATGCCCAGTTGCGCCCGGGTCAGTGGCGGGCCGGGGCGGGTCAGGCAGTTGGAAAGCCCCTGCGCGCGCAGGTCGGCGACCAGGCTGGCGAGGCTGGAGAAGCGCACCGCAAGGCTGCGGTTGTCGACCACCGGGTTGGCCCAGCCGGCCCGCTGGAGCAAGGCTGCCCCGGCGCGCACGTCGATCATCGGGTGGAGGCGCGGGGCGGGGCGGTCCCCGTCGGCGGCGAGCATGGCCGTGCGCAGAGCCGGCAGCGAACCCGCGCCGCACAGGCTGGCGATCGCCAGTCCGCCGGGCGCCAGCGCGCCGCGCATGTGGATCAGCGCGCCGACCGGATCGTTGAGCGTGTCGAGCGCGGACAGGCTGACGACCAGATCGAAGCCGGAAGCGGGAAAGGGCTGCTCTTCGTCCCAGCCGGTCGCGGCGTCGACGGTCTGGACCCTGCAGCCGCGTGCCGCCAGCGTGTTCGACAGGGTGCCGAGGCGGTCGCCGATGAGCAGGGCTTTGCCGGGCTCGTGCCGCAGGAAGGCCAGCCGTTCGGCCACGTCCTCGGCCATGTCGTCGAGCAGATAGCGCGCCGCGCCGTCGCTTCCGGTCAGCCTGTCGGCACGCCGCCGCATCGCGATGCGCCGGGCGGCGGCAAAGATGCGGGGCGGGGCGGGGGCGTCCATCGCCTAGCCCCTGCCTTGCCAGCCGGGCCGGCGCAAGCGATAGTGGCCGGGGGGAGACGGCAATGGGCTTTGCGAACTGGTACGACGAGCAGGTGGTGCCGCGCGTCATCAAATGCGCCTGCAGTGCACCTGCGGTGATGGCCCTGCGCGCGAAGATCGTCCCGCTGGCATCGGGCGCGGTGTTCGAGATCGGCTGCGGCGGGGGGATCAACCAGCCGCTCTATGATGCGGCGCGGATCACCTCTTATGCGGGCATGGACCCGTCGGGCAAGGGCCTCGACTTCGCCCGCGCGGCGGCGGCTGGCAAGGGCTGGCAGGCCGACATCCGCCAGGGCTTTGGCGAGGCGATCCCGTTCGAGGATGACCGCTTCGACTGCGTCGTCTGCACCTTCACGCTGTGTTCGGTGACCGACCAGGCGCAGACCCTGAGGGAACTGCGCCGCGTGCTGAAGCCTGGCGGGCGCCTGCTGTTCGGCGAACATGGCCGCGCCCCCGATGCTGGGGTGCAGAAGTGGCAGCGCCGCATTGAGCCGGTGTGGAAGCGCCTGGCCGGCGGCTGCCACCTGACCCGGCCGGTGACAGCAGCCATAGCCTCGGCGGGCTTCGACATCGCCGCGCACGAGCAACGCTACGCCTCGCAAACCCTGCGCTTTGCCGGGTGGATGGAATGGGGCAGCGCGATCAAGGGGTGAGCGTCAGAACCCGCGCGCTTCGCCGATCTTGAGGATCCAGGCGTTCCCTTCGCCATATTGCTGTTCAAGCGCGGCGCGGCGAAAACGGTCCGGCGCTTCGAAGGGGTTTTCAGGCGTGAGCATGATCGAGCCCCAATGCATCCCGATGGTGCGTCTGGCGCGAATCTGGCGGGCGATCCCGACCGCTTCTTCAGGCGTGGCGTGGCTTGCCTGCATGATCGAGCGTGGTTCGTAGGCACCGATGCCGATCATGGCGAGGTCGAATGGACCTGCTCGCTCGCCGATTTCACCGAACACTTCCCCGGGGGCCGTATCGCCGCCAAACCATACCTTTC
>JBJTLX010000248.1:0-4381 GCA_046063245.1 Novosphingobium sp. | reverse complement strand
CGAGCGAGGTGCCGTCGGCCATGGCGTTGAAGGCCTCCCCTTCCGCAAAACGGCGGGCGAGGAACGCGTCTGGCGATGCGGCCAGACCAGACAGCAACGGCATCCACAGCCGCGACCAGCGAGCCGCCAGCGGGACATTGGCATAGACCCCGCTGACCGGCGCGGGCTCAACCGCGATCTGGCGCCAGTCGGCGCCCAGTTCCATCGCGACGATCTGCGGGATCAGGGTGGTCACGCCGTGGCCCATCTCGGCCTCGGGCACGGCGACGGTGACCACGCCGTCGCTGCCGATCTTGAGCCAGCTGTCGAAGGCGACCTCACCCTCGCCGGCCGCCAGCGGCGCGGCAAAGCGCCGCGGGGTCAGTGTCCAGGCGAGCAGCAGCCCGCCGGCCGCGCCGATCCCCAGCAAGACGCCGCGGCGTGAAAGCTGCATCGCCCTAGCGCCCCTGTCCGGCGTCGAGCCAGGCCGCGACCTTGGCGGCCAGTGCGGCAAAGGCCTGGGCCTGCGGGCCCTCACCTGCCGCTGGGGGCGTGCCGGCATCGCTGGCCTGGCGGATCGCCAGATCGAGCGGGATGCGGCCGAGGAAAGCATGGCCCAGCTCGGCCGCCGCCGCCTCGGCCCCGCCGCTGCCGAAGGGATCGCTGACTTCGTTGCAGTGCGGGCAGACATAGCCGGCCATGTTCTCGACCATCCCGATCACCGGGACCTGGCCGACATCGAACAGCTGCATCGCCCGGCGCGCGTCGATCAGCGCCAGATCCTGCGGGGTCGAGACGATCACCGCGCCGTCGGGCTTGTGCCGCTGCAACATGGTCAGCTGGACATCGCCGGTCCCCGGCGGCAGATCGACCACCAGCAGCTCGACCTCGCCCCACTGGGCATCGACCAGCTGGCCCAGGGCATTGCCCACCATCGGCCCGCGCCAGGCGATCGCCTTGTCGGGTTCGATCAGCTGCCCCATCGACAGCAGCGGCACCCCCCAACGCGTCGGCACCGGGATCATCTTGCTGTCGCGCGCCGCCGGCTTGATCCCCTCGCTGCCCAGCAGGCGCGGCTGCGACGGGCCATAGATGTCGGCGTCAACCAGCCCGACCTTGCGCCCCATCCGCGCCAGCGCCACCGCCAGGTTGGCCGACACGGTCGACTTGCCGACCCCGCCCTTGCCCGATCCGACCGCGATGATCCGCCGCCGGACCTTGTCCGCGGTCATCGCGATGCGGACATCGCGCACGCCCGGCTGGCCTGAGAGTGCCGCCTTGACCCCGGCTTCCAGCGCGTCGCGCTCGGCCGGATCGAGGCCCCCGGCATCGAGCACGACCACCGCCGTCCCGTCGGTCAGCCGCAGGCTTTGCAGGCGGGACTGGGCGATCGGGGGAAGCGCGGCGCGCAGCGCGTCGGTCGGGTCGGTCATGCAGCCCCACTAGCAAGGAAAAAGCGGTGCGAGACACTGTTTTTGTGCGCCGGGGCTCCTATAACGGATTTCGATGAGAAAACCGCGTGATTTGGACAAGGGCCGCGTGCTGGCAATGGCCGGTGCGAAAAGCCCGTGGGGCGATGGCGACGGCGCGGCAGAAGCCGAAGCGCCGCCGGCCGCGGATGACGCGGCCAGGGATGACGGCGCCGGGGCAGGCAAGAAGCCGGACGGCGACACGCCGCGCCCGCTCAATCCGTGGTTGCCGCCCGCCCAGAGCGAGAGCGAGCGCCGCGCCGCCAATATCGACGATCTGTTCCGCCAGCGGGCAAAACTGCGCCCCGGCGGCGGCGGCCCGATCAAGCGCGGCTGGCTCTCGCTGATCGCTGCCGGACTGGTCGCGGCGTGGATCGGCGGCACGTCGGTCCACTATCTCGGCAAGGGTGAGCAGGGGCTGGTCACCACCATGGGCCGCTTCGACCGCGCGGTCGGCCCCGGCCTGACGCTGACCCTGCCGTGGCCGGCGCAGATGCTGGCGATCCGCAACGTCACCAAGATCGAAGAGACGGTCCTGCCCAAGGCCGAAGGCGAAAACCTGATGCTGACCCGCGACCGCCAGCTGGTCGATCTGTCGGCCAAGGTGCGCTGGCGGGTCACCGACCTCGGCCGCTTTGCCTATGCCTCGGCCGATACCCCCGCGCTGATCGCGCGGCTGACCGAGGCCGAGGTTCATGCCGCGGTGGCCGAGCAGCGCTTCGACGAGCTCAACGAAGGCCAGCGCCGCGCCGAACTGCAGCAGCTGATCGCCGCGCGCAGCCAGGCCGCGCTCGACACGCTCAAGCTGGGGGTGCGGATCGAAGGGGTCGAAGTGGTCCGCGCCGGCCCGCCGCAAAAACTGGTCGAGGCCTTCCGCAAGGTCGGCGAGGCGCGCGAAGCCGCGCGGCAGGAGGTATCCAAGGCCACTGTCGCCGCGCAAAAGATCCTGAGTGACGCCAATGCCGAAGCCGACGAGTTCGAAAGCGTCTATGTCCAGTATGCCGCCGCGCCCGAGATTACCCGCAAGCGCCGCTATTACGAGGCGATGGAGCGCGTCCTGGTCAACAACCCCAAGGTCGTGGTCGGGGGCAGCGGCGCTGTGGTGAACGTCGCCCCGCCCGCCGCCCCGGCCGCAAGTCCGGCGGCGACGCCCAGCCCGGCGGGAGCACCCTGATCATGGCCGCACCGCTTGCCCGCAGCCGCGCTGCGCTGTTCCTGTTCGGCACGCTGGCGATTCTGGCCGGCCTGTGCGTCACCGTGGTTCCCGAAACCAGCCAGGCGGTGATCACCCGGATGGGTGAGCCGGTCCGCGTGGTCAACCGCTGGACCCCGGGATCGAGCGCGGGCGGCGGCGGCATGCTGATCCATTTGCCGATCGTCGAGCAGGTCGCCTGGGTCGATCGCGGGCTTTTCGGCTTCACCGCCGAGCGCTTGCCGGTCCGCGCGGCCGATCAGGCACCGCTGCTGGTCGATGCCACGGTCACGCTGCGCGCCTTCGATCCGGTCAAGCTGGTGAACAACGCCGGCACCACCGACAAGGCGGTGACCCAGCTGCGCGACGCGCTCGCCGCCCTGGCCCAGCAGGAACTGGGCAGCGCCGATGCGGAGCGGCTGCTGCTGCCTGGCAGCGGCGGGGCGAGCGCCCGGCTGCGCGCCGCGCTCGATCTGCGGGCGCGGCCGCTGGGCATGCAGGTGATCGACCTGCGGCTGGGCGGCGGCGCCCTGCCCGAGGGCGAACTGCAGCAGACCTATGACCGGATGCAGGCCGAGCGCGAGCGGCTGGCCGCGAACGAGGCCGAGGCCGGCGCGCGCGAGGCCGAGCGGATCGCCACCGAGGCGCGGACCGAGGCGGCGCGCGTGCTTGGCGCCAGCGCGGGCAAGGATCCGCAGTTCTACGATTTCTACCGCGCCATGCGCAGTTACGAGGTGGTCTTCGCCGATCCCAGCAACAAGGGCGCCACCACGATCATTCTGGGGCCCGACAACGAGTACCTCAAACAGTTCAAGGGACAGTGACAGCCAAGGCTCATTCAATTCCCGTTAAGGCGAACCGGCGTGAATCCGCGCGGGGTCTGAACGCGACCAAGAGAAGGATTTGAGAGACGTGCGATACGCTTATGGAGTGACTTCGGCGCTGCTGCTCGGCGGCGCAGCCGCAACCCTGATCACCGGCCTGCCCGCCGGCGCGCAGGTTGCCCAGAACGATGCCAGCCAGATGCAGGGCGTGGTCCCGCGCGCCGGGGCACCGGCAAGCTTTGCCGACCTGACCCAGCAGCTGCAGCCCGCCGTGGTCAATATCTCGACCCGGCAGAAGATCCAGGTCGCCGCGGGCGGCAATCCCTTTGCCGGGACCCCGTTCGAGGGGCTGTTCGGCGGCGGCGGCGGTAACGGCGCGCCGCAAACGCGCGAGGCGCAGTCGCTCGGCTCGGGCTTCATCGTCTCGTCCGACGGCTATGTCGTGACCAACAACCACGTCATCACCGCCGACGGCAAGGGCCAGGTCGAATCGATCACCGTGACCATGCCCGACGGCACCGAATATCCGGCCAAGCTGGTCGGCAAGGACGCCCCGTCGGACCTCGCCGTGCTCAAGATCACCGCCGCCAAGGCGCTGCCTTTCGTCAAGTTCGGCGACAGCCGCGGTGCGCGGGTGGGCGACTGGGTGATTGCCATCGGCAATCCCTTTGGCCTTGGCGGCACGGTCACCTCGGGGATCGTCTCGGCGGTGACCCGCTCGACCGGGTCGGGCAGCGCCTATGACCGCTACATCCAGACCGACGCCTCGATCAACCGGGGCAATTCGGGCGGCCCGATGTTCGACATGAAGGGCCAGGTGATCGGCATCAACAATGCGATCTTCTCGCCCACCGGCGGCTCGGTCGGGATCGGTTTCGCCATCCCCGCCGAAACCGCCGCGCCGATCGTCGACAAGC
>JBJTLX010000247.1:0-13786 GCA_046063245.1 Novosphingobium sp. | reverse complement strand
ACCAGCGCGCCGCTGCGCCAGCCGCGCCCGTCGATCACCTGCTCGTTGGCCAGCACGGTCATGTCGACCGGGTCCCAGTTGACCGCCGATTCCTTGCGGTAGACCAGGCCCGCCTTGTACAGGTCGAGGAACAGCGCCTGTTCCTGGCCGTAATAGTCCGGCTTGCAAGTGGCGAGTTCGCGGCTCCAGTCGAGCGCGAAGCCGAGCCGCTTGAGCTGGGCTTTCATGGTCTCGATATTCTGCAAGGTCCAGCTTCCGGGGTGGACGCCCTTTTCCATCGCGGCGTTCTCGGCCGGCATGCCGAAGGCGTCCCAGCCCATCGGGTGGAGCACTTCGAAGCCCTGCATCCGTTTGGTCCGGGCCAGTACGTCGCCCATGGTGTAATTGCGCACGTGGCCGATGTGGATGCGCCCCGAAGGATAGGGGAACATCTCGAGGATGAAGCTCTTCGGCTTGGGCGATGCATCGTCGGCGCGGAACGACTGGCGCGCGTCCCACACCGCCTGCCAGCGCGGATCGGCGGCAGCGGGATCGAAACGGACGGGTTCGGAAGGGCTGTCGGTCATGCCCGTCCCTCTAGCTTTTCGGCAGTGCCGCGCAAGCGCGGATCGGGATTCAGCTGATCCCGCTGCGGCGCAGGTCGCGGGCCTTGGTCAGGATCACGTCTTCCAGCTTCTGGATCGTCGCGGCCTGGACCGGGGCATCGACCCACGATCCGCCCTGGTTGACCTGGCGGCTGGCGGCAACGCGCAGCGCATCGGCGCGCAGATCCTGGTCGAGGATCGTGACGGTCACCTTCATCCGCTCGTTCGGGTTGTTGGGGTTGGCGTACCAGTCGGTGACGATGACCCCGCCGTTGCTGTCGGTCTGGAGCAGCGGCATGAAGCTCAGTGCTTCAAGGCTGGCGCGCCACAGATAGGAATTGACCCCGATCGTGGTGATCTTCGATGCGGCCAGATCGGCCTTGGGACGGTCCTTCTTGCCGCAGCTGACCAATGCCAGCGCGGCCATCGCGACAAGGCCTGCGCGCCCGATACGAGAGAATGTGGTGGGGGTGCTGCCGTTCATCGTCGTTCCAGGTCCTGTATCAAGGGCGTCTATGCCGAGCGGGAAGCCCGCGCCGTCCGCAGCCTCTATAACCGAGGCGGCGGGGGCGGCAAGCCCGCTTTGCCCAGCCAAAGCTCACGCGGCTTAAGGCCGCCGGGGCGGTGAACCCGGCGTGAATGATCGCCCGCGGGTTAAGCTGCAATTCAGCGCTGCGCCGCTAGCCGGGGCAGAGCCGGGCCAACAAAGGCCTTGGCATTGCGGCCGATCGGGCCGAAACTGCAGCGCAGCGGGCCCGGAGTCGCCCGCGCGCACCGAAGGGACGTTGACGGCCATGGCCGAAGCTGGAGTTCAGGCACGCAAACGGGGCGGGGCGGCGGCACTGCTGCTGGCCGGCACCGTCGGCCTGCTCGCCTTGCCCAGCGCGGTGCTGGCCTTTTCCAGCCGCCTGAGCCTGCAGCCGCTCGACGATTCCGCCGATGCCCAGCTTTCCGGTTTCCGCCCCGCCGACGTCGATCCGCGGCTGGCCCGCTCGATCACCGTGCGCGCGCTGTCCAAGGGGCGGACCTTCCGCTTTACCCCGGCGGCGACGCCGACCCGGATGGACCGCTCGCTGACCGTCGCGGTGCGGCTCGATTCGCCGATCGCGCGGCAGATCGTGGTGCGCGGCCCCTCGCGAAGCGCCGCTGACGCCGCGGCGCTGACCATCGCCCCCACCGCCTACAGCCTGGGCGCGGCGCGCGGCGACAAGACCTTTGCCCAAAGCGGGGCCGGGGCCGAGGCGCGGCGCATCGATATGCCCGATCTGGCAGCCTACAGCATTGCCGGTTCGGCCAAGGCGGATCCGTCGCGCTTTGCCCCGCGGGTGGAGCTTGACGAACGGACCCGCGCCGGGCGCAGCCCGCGCACGCTGGAAGGCCAGGGCGCCGACCAGACGGTCGATCTGGGCGGCAGTTACCGGCTCAGCCGTAACCTCAACGTCACCGCCGGGGTGCGCTATTCGCCCGAGCGCAACCGCGTCGATCCGCTGGTCGATGGCAAGCAGGACAACCAGGCGGTCTACGTCGGCACCCAGATCCGCTTCTAGCGCGCCGCAATCCCCCGTCATTTACGTATGCAACGCGCTTGCCGGTCTTGGGCAGGCTGCCTAGACTTTCCCCAAGAATCACGAAAACCGGGAAAGGAATGCTGATGGCGCGAGTGGCAATCGTCACGGGCGGGACCCGCGGGATCGGCGAGGCGATCTGCCTGCGCCTGCAACGGCAAGGCCACCAGGTTATCGCCAACTACGGCGGCAACGATGAAAAGGCCCGCGCCTTCACCGACAGGACCGGGATTCCGTCGATCCGCTGGGACGTCGGCGATCACGAGGCCTGCATCCACAACTGCAACGATATTGCCGCCGAATATGGCCCGGTCGACATCGTCATCAACAACGCCGGGGTGACCCGCGATGGCGTGCTCCACAAGATGAGCTTCGATGACTGGAACGAGGTCATGCGGATCAACCTGGGCGGCTGCTTCAACATGGCCAAGGCGACCTTCCCCGGGATGCGCGAGCGCGGCTGGGGGCGGATCGTCAACATCGGCTCGATCAACGGCCAGGCCGGGCAATACGGCCAGGTCAACTATGCCGCGGCCAAGTCGGGCATCCACGGCTTCACCAAGGCGCTGGCCCAGGAAGGGGCGAAGTACGGGATCACCGTCAACGCCATCGCGCCGGGTTACATCGACACCGACATGGTTGCCGCAGTGCCGCCGCCGGTGCTGGAAAAGATCGTCGCCAAGATCCCGGTCGGGCGCCTCGGCCAGGCCGAAGAAATCGCCCGCGGCGTCGCCTTCCTGACCAGCGACAACGGCGGCTTCGTCACCGGCTCGACGATGAGCATCAACGGCGGCCAGCATATGTACTGATGGGCCGAGGCGAATGGCGCGGGCGTTCGCCTCTGCGAACGGCAAGCTATTCGCCGGTGGCGTAGCCACGGCCCAGCCCGGCCAGCGGGGCGGCGGGCATCAGTCCGCCGAACCCGTCTGACGTCATAGCGGCTGCTTTGCCGTCGCCTGCCTCTCGGCTAAGGGGAGGGCACCATGACCACCCCCTACCACCCCCCGCGCAAGCGTTCGGTCGAGATTGCCGGCCACAAGACCTCGATCAGCCTCGAACCGCTGTTCTGGGAACTGCTCAAGCAGGCGGCGGCGGTCGAAGCCGTGCCGATCAACGCGCTGGTCGCGCGAATCGATGCCGAACGGATCAAGGCCCCGCTCCCGCCCGGCCTGGCCAGCGCGGTGCGGCTGTGGCTGGTGGGCTGGCTGGCGGGGAGGATGGGTTAGCTTTGGACTAGTCCGAAATTGATTTCAGAGAACCGTTGGCCCGCTGTGCCTGCGTTCGCTTCAGCATATAATTGCGAAACCCATCGTTCTTGTCGGTTTCCCAAGGCGAGAGCTGGTGAATTTCGACTGGATCGAGCACGATCTGATTTCTTCTAAACCGCAGCCGCCCTTTCACCGCAAACGACGCTACTGCTGCGTGGTCTTCGTACTTTGACCCGTAGAGACTGGGCGCAAAATCCGGATCGATTGGCACAAGTTGGCCACACCTGTAGTCCGTGAAATACCTGCCGCGGCCATGGTGGGCAGAAATGTCGATTATCTCGCCGCGCCAATACACTTCCAGACCCTGCCAGAACTGTCGATTGCTTGGCATGTCGCAAATGCTGGCAGGTGGCGATCCACAGCTGGACAACGCTGCCAGAACGAGCAGTACTGGTAAGCGCGGCGTCAATCCCCCCCAACCCGCTCGATCTGCGCACCGACCAAAGCCAGCTTCTCCTCCAGCCGCTCGTAGCCGCGGTCGAGGTGGTAGAGCCGGTGGACCTGGGTCTCGCCTTCCGCCGCCAGTCCGGCAATCACCAGGCTCATCGAGGCGCGCAGGTCGGTCGCCATGACTTCGGCGCCGGTCAGCTTGCCCACGCCGTGGACGATCGCGGTGCGGCCCGAGGTTTCGATGTGCGCGCCCATCCGTCCCAGTTCAGGAACGTGCATGTAGCGGTTCTCGAAGATCGTTTCCGTCAGCACCGAGGTCCCTTCGGCGAGGCACAGCATCGCCATCAATTGCGCCTGCATGTCGGTGGCGAAACCGGGGTAGGGCGCGGTCGAGATGTTGACCGCCTTTAGCTTACCTTCGGCGGCGATCTGGATCCCGCCGGCCTTGGGTTCGACCGTCACCCCGGCATCGCGCAGCGCCTGGACGGTGGCGTCCATCTCGTCGATCACGGCGTGCTTTAGGAACACCTCGCCTCCGGTGATCGCCGCGGCGCAGGCATAGGAGCCGGCCTCGATCCGGTCGCTCATCACGCGGTAGGTTGCGCCGTGGAGGCGGGGGACGCCGTGAATGGTCAGGTCGCTGCTGCCGATCCCTTCGATCTGCGCGCCCATCGCCACCAGCAAGTTGCACAGGTCGACAATCTCGGGCTCACGCGCGGCGTTGTGCAGGACCGATTTGCCGGTGCACAGCACAGCGGCCATCAGCGCATTCTCGGTCGCCCCGACCGAAACCACCGGGAAAGAATAGCGTCCGCCGGGCAAGCCGCCATCGGGAGCGATCGCGCGGACATAGCCGGCGGCCAGCTCGATCGTCGCGCCCAGAGCTTCGAGCGCTTTCAAGTGTAGGTCGATCGGGCGGTTGCCGATCGCGCAGCCGCCGGGCAGCGACACCGTCGCCTCGCCCATCCGCGCCAGCATCGGGGCGAGCACCAGGATCGAGGCGCGCATCTTGCGGACCAGTTCATAGGGCGCGACCGTGCTGGTGATACGCGGCGCTTCCAGCGTCATCACCCGGCCGAAATCCTCGGGCCGCGATCCGGCGATGGTGGTCGAGATGCCGAACTGGTTGAGCAGATGCTGGAACCCGTCGATGTCGGCCAGCCGCGGCAGATTGCGCAGCGTCAGCGGCTCGTCGGTCAGCAGCGCGCAGGGCAGCAGCGTCAAGGCGGAATTCTTCGCGCCGGAAATGGGAATGGTGCCGGAAAGGCGCTGGCCGCCCTGGATGATGATCTTGTCCATCCATGCCGTTTAGCGCGATTCGCGCGGCGGGCAACGGGGCGTTGCGCATGGCCGTGGAAAGCGCTTTAACCGCGCTGCAATATTGGCAGGCTAGGGGCCGTGCATGACACGTTCGACGACGCACAAACCGATCCGCAAGGCGGTGTTCCCGGTCGCAGGCCTGGGTACGCGGTTCCTTCCCGCGACCAAGGCGATCCCCAAGGAAATGCTGCCGATCATCGATCGCCCGCTGATCCAGTATGCGGTCGACGAAGCGCGCGAGGCGGGGATCGAGCAGCTGATCTTCGTGACCGGGCGGGGCAAGACCTCGATCGTCGAGCATTTCGACACCGCCTACGAACTCGAAGCGACGATGACCGAGCGCGACAAATCGCTCGCCGTGCTCGAACCGACGCGGATCCAGCCGGGCAACCTGGTCACCGTGCGCCAGCAGGTCCCGCTGGGGCTGGGCCATGCGATCTGGTGCGCGCGGGCCATCGTCGGGGACGAACCCTTCGCGATCTTCCTGCCCGACGAACTGATGATCGGTGAGCCCGGCTGCATGAAGCAGATGGTCGATGCCTACAACCAGACCGGCGGCAACCTGATTTCGGTGCTCGAAGTGCCGGAGGACGAGGTGTCCAGTTACGGCGTGATCGCGCCGGGTGCGCGAAACGGTGCGCTGACCGAAGTGCTCGGCCTGGTCGAAAAGCCGAGGCGCGCCGATGCCCCCAGCAACCTGATCATCTCGGGCCGCTACATCCTTCAGCCCGAAGTGATGCGGGTGCTGGAGAACCAGGGCAAGGGTGCCGGGGGCGAGGTCCAGCTGACCGATGCCATGGCCCAGATGATCGGCAAGCAGCCGTTCCACGCGGTGACCTTTGCCGGCAAGCGCTATGACTGCGGCAGCAAGACCGGCTTTGTCGAGGCAACCCTGGCGATCGCGCTGGCGCGCGAGGACATGCGCGATGAGGTGCGGGCGATTGCCAAGCGGCTGCTGGGCTGACGCGCGCGCAGATTCGGCGGCGACGAACGGTTGCCTACGTGCGACCGGCGCGGCGGCTCGGTCCCGCAAGATAAACCCGCGATGAACCGAACCTGTCGGAACAATTAACACGCCGCATTGCCGATTGCGCAGATCGCCAGCGATCGCGCAATTAAATAATAGTGCGGCTCAATTCATCGAACCACGTCTCTCGGTTGATCCCAAAAGTCACATGTCAAGATGGAACGGCTTGGCGGGTCTGCGCATGTTGTTCGGCATGACGAAAGCAACTCAGATCTGTTCGCCCCGGGCCCTTGCCGCGACTGTCGCCGCTCTCGCCCTCGTTCCCGCTCCCGCGCTGGCCCAGGATGCCGCGCCGGTCGATCCGGCACCGCCACTGGCCGCGGCTGCGCCCGCCGCGCCGGTGCCCGCACCTGATGCGCCGAAAATCGTATCGCAACCGGTGATCCAGGCCGTACCCGCGATCTCCGTCCCTCCTGAAGAGCTTGCCGCTGTTCCGCCTTCGGCTGCCCCGCCCAAGGCCGCCGCGCCGACACGCACGGCGCGGACAGCAGCGGCAAACCGCACGGCTGCGGCAACCCTCCCCCCCGCCGCCGCCGTGCTGCCTGCGTCCGGTCCTGCGCCCAGCCCCCTCCCTCCTGCTGGCGCCGGGCCGGACGCGGCACCTCTCGCTGCATCGGCAGAACCGGCCGCGCCGCCGCCCGTTGCCGCGGCCCCTGCGCCGCTGGCACCTGCGCAGGACGATAACGGCGCGGCCCTGGCGCTGGGCGGTGCGGCGCTGGTGATCGGGGCGGGCGCCGCCTATGCGCTGTCACGGCGGCGCAGGCGCAGCGACGACGACTTTGCCGCGGCCGGGTACGAGCCGGTCGCCATGCCGGTGACGGCCCCCGCGCCGCTAGCCCCGAGCAGCCGGTTTGCACGGCGCGACGGGCAGGACGATGACCGCCAGGCGCTGATCGAAAGCATGATCGCCGCGCCGCCCGATGCCGCCAATCCGTTCACGACCGCCAAGGCGCGCCGCCGCCGGGCGCGGTTGCTGCTGCAGGCGCGTGAGCAGCGCGAACAGCACCGCAGCGACCCGCCATTCGACTATCGGACCTATCGCCCCGAGCCGGTGACGATCAAGCACCGCACACCTGAATTCGTCTAAGGCGCGCCCGGCGCGCCGCGGGCGCCGCGCCTTCAGGCCGCGGCGCCCGTTCTCATTGCCCTGGGGGTCAGCTCGCCGTGATCCGCAGCGGCAGGGTCTTGAGCCCGCCGACGAAGGTGCTCTTGGCGCGGCGCGGTTCGCCGGCCAGTTCCACCGCATCGATCCGGTCGAGCAGAGCCTCGAACAGCAGCCGCATTTCCAGCCGGGCCAGGTGCAGCCCCAGGCACTGGTGCGCCCCGGCGCCGAAGGCCAGGTGGCGGTTGGCCTCGCGGCTGGCATCGAACCGGCGCGGATCGGCGAACTGCGCTGGATCGTGGTTGGCCGCGACATATTTGATCATCAGCCAGTCGCCGGCCTTCACCGTGACATCGCCGAACTGCGCGTCCTCGGCCGCGGTGCGCATGAAGTGCTGGACCGGGGTGGTCCAGCGGATCGCTTCCTCGACGATGCCCGGCACCAGGCTGCGGTCGGCCTTGACCCGGGCGAACTGCTCGGGATCCTTTGCGAGTGCGAGCATCGCCCCGGCGGTGCTGGCGCTGGTGGTATCATGCCCGGCGGCGGCGACGATGATGTAGTACCCGGCCAGGTCGCGCGCCGAAATCGGTTCGCCATCGATCACCGCATTGGCCAGGATCGTGGCGACGTCGCTGGTCGGATTGGCGCGGCGCTGGGCGGCCAGCCCTTCGAAATAGGTCTCGAAGTCCTTCACCGCCCCGGTCACGATCTGCAGGATCTGTTCGGGCGAAAGGTTGGCCATGCCGCTCTTGTTGAGGTCCTCGTCCTGCCCGCCGAACATCTGCTGGGTCAGGAACAGCATGCGCGCCTCGTCTTCCTCGGGCACGCCGAGGATCTGCATCACCACGTGCAGCGGATAGGGCGCGGCGACCAGCGGGACAAAATCGCATTCCGGCCCGGCAGCAACCAGGCGGTCGACCGTCTTGGCCGCCAGCTCGCGGATCTGCGCCTCGATCGTGCGCAGGTTCTTGGGCATGAACCAGTCCTGGGTCAGCCGCCGCAGCTTCGGGTGCTTGGGCGCGTCGAGCACCACCAGCGAGGAGACCAGGTTGGGGCTTTCATCGCCTTGGCTGGCCGTGATCTGGCGGGCAAAGGCCTCGCCGGTCTTGTTGGTGAAGACCGTGGCGCGCGGCGCGTTGAGGAAGCGGGCGTTGTCCTTCGACACCCGCATCGCATCGTCATAGCGGGTCAGCAGCCAGAACGGGTCGAATTCGCCCTGGGGGCTTTCGATCCGCACCACCGGGGTTTCGGCGCGTAGCCGGTCAAAGGTGTCGAGCAGCGGGGTCCACGCCGCATAGGATGCGGGATCGATCACCGCGATGGCGTCTTCGGGGCTGGCGACGGGCTGTGTCACGGTAGTCATGCTCCTGCCTGGGCCTGCTCATGGGCCGCCTTGTATTCGTCGCGCAGCAGCCGCTTGTAGAGCTTGCCGGTCAGTTCGCGCGGCAACTGTTCGCGGAAATCGATCTGGCGCGGCATCTTCACCCCGCTGAGCTGCCCGCGCAGATAGGTGGTCAGTTCCGCCGCCAGTTCCGGCCCGGCCTGCGCCATGTCGAGCGGCTGGACCACCGCCACCACCCGTTCGCCCATGTCGGGATCGGGGGCACCGATCACCGCGGCATCGGCCACCTTGGGATGGGTGACCAGCAGGTTCTCGATCTCCTGCGGGTAGATGTTGACCCCGCCGCTGATGATCATGAAGCTCTTGCGGTCGGTCAGGAACAGATAGCCGTCGGCATCGACATAGCCGACGTCGCCCAGGCTGGACCAGCCGTGCTTGTTCCGGCTTTCCGCGGTCTTGACCGGGTCGTTGTGGTACTCGAACACCGGCAGGCTGGGGTCGCTGGGTTCGAAGAACACCTGGCCTTCGGTCCCCGCGGGCACTTCGTCGCCGTTCTCGTCGCAGATGTGGAGGATGCCGGACAGCGCCTTGCCGACCGATCCGGGCTTGGTCAGCCAGTCCTGGCTGGTGATGAAGGTCGATCCGTTGCCTTCGGTCCCGGCGTAGTATTCGTAGAGCACCGGGCCCCACCAGTCGATCATCGCCTGCTTGACCGGCACCGGGATCGGCGCGGCGGCGTGGATCGCGCACTTCAGGGTCGATACGTCGTACTTCGCGCGCACCGCCTCGGGCAGCTTGAGCATCCGCACGAAATGGGTCGGGACGAACTGGCTGTCGGTGATCCGGTACTTTTCGATCGCCGCCAGCGCGGCTTCGGGATCGAACCGCTCCATCACCACCACGGTCCCGCCGATCTTGTGCACGGTCATCGACCAGCGCAGCGGCGCGGCGTGGTACAGCGGGGCGGGGGACAGGTAGACCGCGTTCTCGTCGATGCCGTAAGCCATCATCGCCAGCTGGACGAGCAGATTGGTGGCATCGATCGCGGGATCATCGGGCAGCGGGATCTTGACCCCCTTGGGCCGCCCGGTGGTGCCGCTGGAATAGAGCATGTCGACCCCGGCGCGCTCGTCGGCGATCGGCATGGCCGGCATGGCGGCAAGGGCAGCTTCGGCGCTGAGTGGGCCGGGCGTGTCAAGTCGCAGCTGCGGCACGGCGGGAGTCAGCTTGGCCACTTCATCCAGCACGGCGGCGCCGTGGGCCGATCCGAACAGCAGCCTGGCGCCGCTGTCCTCGAGGATATAGGCGATTTCGGGTGCGGTCAGGCGGCTGGAAATGCCGACGTAATGGACCCCGGCGCGTTGGAAGCCCCAGGCCAGGCAAAAGAACCACGGGTGGTTTTCCAGGCACATCGCCACCGTATCGCCGATCCCGATACCGCGCGCACGCAGCAGCTGGGCGACCTGGTTGGAACGCCGGTCAAGCGCGGCATAGCTGATCGTCTCGCCGCTTTCGGCCATGACGATGGCGGCCTTGTCGGGATGGGCCTTGGCGTGAATCGCAGGATGCATCGGCTGTCGCTCTCCGTTGCGGCTTTGCGCCGCTCCGGGGTGGTTTAACCGAACGATTAAAGGGCGGCAAAGGGAAAAGCATCGCGCGCAATGAAAAAGGGCGGCGCCTGCGGCACCGCCCCTCTTCCAGCGTTCCTCTCCGAAGCTGAAACCCGATCCGGGTCTCCGCCCGGTATCGGACAGAATTGCTTATTCGTCGCCGTCGCCCATGGCGCCGTCATCGCTGACCACGGCCAGCTGGGTGTTCGGACGGCCTTCGCCCTGCAGATAGGGAACCGGGTTCACCGCGAGGCCGCCGACGCGCACTTCATAGTGCAGGTGGGGGCCGGTCGAGCGGCCGGTCGAACCGACATAGCCGATCAGGTCGCCCTTGTGGACGGTCTGGCCGGCGGCGACCGCGATGCGCGACAGGTGGCCGTAACGGGTCTGGATGTCGGCGCCGTGCTCAAGGCTGATGAACAGCCCGTAGCTGGAAAAGCGTTCGGCCTTGCTCACCACCGCGTCGGCGGTGGCATAGACCGGGGTGCCGATCGGCATGGCCAGGTCGATCCCTTTGTGCGCGCGGCGACCGCCGAGAACGGGGTGGATGCGCATGCCGTAACCGCTGGTCAGCGACGCGCCGACAACCGGCATCCGCGACGGGATCGAAACGGTGCGCGGGCGGAAGATCGAACCGGCGGTGCTGGAGGCGGTGACGCTGGTGTTGACCAGGCCTGCCTTGTCGAGCGATTTCCAGCTGGAGAACAGGCGGCGGAACTCTTCGTCGCCACCGGCGTTCTGTGCTTTGGCAGCCTGCGCGGCGCGCAGCGGCGCGGTGACATCGGCAGCGGCAGCGCTGCTGTTGGCCATCGCGGGAGTCGTAAAGGCCAGGCTGGCGAGAGCGGCAACGGCGCCGGCAATCGTGCGAACCTTGGCAACAACGGTAAGTGCGACCACTAAAACAACCTATTCTTTTGCGCCCGAAAGGCTGAAAACCTTCCAGAACCGGGCGGCCTTTTGACCATCCGGCGTGTCTGTTCTGAGATGGTCGGACCCCCCGCCGTCTCTTGCCCATCCCGTCTGACCAGCAAAAGTTAATCAGGCAACCCCGGCGTACCAATCGCGCGATAACCCGGCAGATAGCCGCGCCGAGTCGTTGAACGGCGGCTTAACGGCGCCCCCGAATTGCCGCCGGACGAGCGATTTCCACAGGATTCCCGCGGATTCGCCGCGCTCGATGCAAACTGCGGTGAAATGTGTTGCGCCCACCCGAACATGGCGGATTTCGTCGTCAAGGATTCGCTGCAGGATCCGCGCGCCGGTTTCATCGCCGCTGGCGCGCACCCGTTCCAGCGTTGCCGGGGTGACATCGAGCCCGCGCGCCTCGAGCACCATCGGCACCACGGCGAGCCGCGCGGCGACATCGTGCGCGGTTGCGCGCGCCGCATCCCACAGCCCGCCGTGCGCCGGCAGCGCGCCATAATGGCTGCCCAGGCTGCGCAGTTTGCGCGCCAGCAGGGCAAAGTGCATCGCCTCGTCCGCAGCCACCGCCAGGAACTCGGCAACGAAAGCCGGGCCGCGCTCCGCGCCGAAGCGCCCGGCCATGTCGAGCGCCAGGTCGATCGCGACGAATTCGATATGGGCCAGCGCGTGCCACAGCGCGATCCGCCCGCGCTCCGACCCGCCCTTGCCGCGCTTGGGCATCTGGCCGGGTGGGAGAAGCTCTGGCGCGTGCGGGCGCCCCGGCTCGTCGGGCATCGCCACGTCGAAGACGAATGCCAGCCGCCCGGCGGCAAAATCGCGCGCGACCGCGCGGGCGGCGAAGGCCTTGGTTCGGGGATCGGATTCCAGCAGTGCGGCGCGGATCGCCGCGGCGACCGTCGTCACAGCGCTTTGGCCGCCTCCAGCACCGCGGCGGCGTGGCCCTTGACCTTGACCTTGTCCCACACCCGGGCAATCCGGCCGTCGGCCCCGATCAGGTAGGTGGTGCGGACCATGCCCATGTAGCTGCGGCCATAGTTCTGCTTTTCGGTCCAGATCCCCAGCGCGTCGGACAGGCCGCCCTCGGCCGCATCGCTGGCCAGCGGCGCGGTCAGGCCGTACTTGGCGATGAACTTGCCGTGGCGGGCCGGCGGATCCTTGCTGACACCGAGCAGCGCGGTGCCGGCCGCGGCGAAGTCATCGGCCAGAGCGGTGAAGTCCTGGTTCTCGGTGGTGCAGCCGGGGGTGTCGTCCTTGGGATAGAAAAACACCACCAGCTTGCGTCCGGAAAAGTCCGATGGTCGCACCGCGGCGCCGTCGGGAGCGGTCAGGGCCATGTCGGGAAAGGCATCGCCGACGCCGGGAAATGTGCTCATCCGTCCAACTCCAGTTCAATGCCGAAGACCGTCTGCCAGCACGCTGCCACGGTGCGGCGGGCTTCGTCCAGTGCGGCCGCCAGATGGTTCCAATCGCGGCATTGGCACGCCTTGGCAAGCACTGTGCGCGCCGCCGTCGGCGGCAGCTCGGCATCGGGGGCAAGCAGCCGCGCGGCGATCAGGAAGCGCGCCAGACGGGCGTGGGCGGCGCGGATCGCATCGGGCAGCAGCCCCGCTTCGACCAGTGCCGCCAGCGCGGCGGGCAGGTGCGGGTCGAGCCCGCGACCCTCGCGCAGCTGCAGGAAATGGACGATGAATTCGACATCGACCAGCCCACCGCGCGCCAGCTTGACGTCGAGCGGGCCTTTGGCCGGCTTGTGCCGCGCCATCTCGCCGCGCATGTGCAGCACGTCCTCGCGCAGTTTGGCGGCGTCGCGCGGCATGGTCAGGACATCGCGGACGATCTGCTCCAGCGCCGTGCGGTCATCCGCCGCGCCGACGAGCACGCGACTGCGCGCCAGCGCCATGTGCTCCCAGGTCCAGGCTGCTTCCCGCTGGTAGCGCGCGAAACTGTCGAGACTGACCGCCAGCGGGCCCTGCGCGCCCGATGGCCGCAGCCGGGTATCGACCTCGTACAGCGCGCCCTCGGCAGTCGGCACCGACAGCGCGGCGGTAACCCGCTGGGCCAGGCGGTTGTAATAGAGCGTCGCGCCGATCGGCCGCGCCCCGTCGCTTTCCGCGCCGTGTTCACCGCAGAACAGGAACACCAGGTCGAGGTCGGACGCATGGGTCATCACCCCGCCGCCGAGCCGGCCATAGCCCATGACCAGCAATTCGCTGCCGGGGATGCGGCCGTGGACGCGGGCGAATTCGGCCGCGGCCGCTTCGCCCAGCACGATCAGTGCCGCCTCGGCCACGCGGCATAGCGCCGCGCCGATTTCCAGCGGGTCGCGCGCGCCTTCGATCAGCTGCACGCCCAGCAGAAAGCGCAGTTCACCGACCTTGCGCCGGATCCGGTCGAGCAACCGTTCGTAATCGTCATCGGCCTCGCCGCGGGTCAGGTCGGCGGCCAGCTCGGCCACCGAAGGCGGCAGATCGAAGGCGCTGGCATCGATCAGCGGATCGAGCAGGTCGGCGCGCCGGGCCAGGGCATCGGCCAGCGGCGGGGCCAGGCTGAGGATCCGGGCGAGCAGCTGACCCAGCGCGGGCCGCGCCTCCAGCAGGCGGAACAGGTTGACTGCGCTGGGCAGGTTGGTGAGCAGTTGCTCCCAGCGCATCACC
>JBJTLX010000246.1:0-7601 GCA_046063245.1 Novosphingobium sp. | reverse complement strand
GCCATGGTCTGGTTTTCCGGCTCGATCTGGACCCCTTCCTTGGCTTCAACCGCCTGGTGCAAGCCGTTTGACCAGCGCCGCCCGTCCATCATCCGGCCGGTGAACTCGTCGATGATGATCACTTTCTCGTCTTTGACGATGTAGTCGATGTCGCGCTTGAACATGACCACCGCCTTGAGCGCCTGGTCGAGGTGATGGACCACCTGGGTGTTCTCGACGTCGTAAAGGTTCGAGCCTTCGAGCAGGCCCGCCGCCTCAAGCTGGCGCTCGGCCCATTCGACCCCTTCTTCGGTCAGGGTAATGCTCTTGGTCTTCTCATCCTTCTCGTACAGCTCTTCGGGCAGCTGCTTCACGATCGCGTCGACCGAGACGTAGAGGTCGGTCTTGTCATCGGTCGGGCCGGAAATGATCAGCGGGGTGCGCGCTTCGTCGATGAGGATCGAATCGACTTCGTCGACGATCGCAAAATTGAACGGGCGGTGGACCATCTGGCTGCGCTCGTGCTTCATGTTGTCGCGCAGGTAATCGAAGCCGAGCTCGTTGTTGGTGGCGTAGGTGATGTCCGAATTGTAGGCCTCGCGCCGTTCCAGCTCGTTGAGGTTGGGGACGATCACCCCGACGGTCAGGCCGAGGAAGGTATAAATCTGCCCCATCCATTCCGCGTCGCGGCGGGCAAGGTAATCGTTGACCGTGACGACATGGACGCCCTTGCCCTCGATCGCGTTGAGATAGACCGCCAGGGTCGCGACCAGGGTCTTGCCTTCGCCGGTGCGCATTTCGGCGATCTCGCCGCGGTGAAGCACGATTCCGCCGACCATCTGGACGTCGAAATGGCGCATCCCGAGCGCGCGCTGCGACGCCTCGCGCACGGTGGCGAAGGCTTCGGGGAGGATGTCGTCGAGCGTCTTGCCGTCAGCCAGCTGGGCGCGGAACTTGTCGGTCTGGGCGGTCAGTTCCGCATCGGACAGGGCCTGCATGGTTGGTTCGTAGGCGGCAATCTGGCGGACTGTCTTGTCGAGCGACTTGACGTAGCGGTCGTTCGACGACCCGAAAATGGACTTGGCGATCGAGCCGAGCATGGCTGTTTCCTGACGATATGAATGAAAGTGCACCCGCGCCGGCACAGTGCGCCGCGCGGGGATGGGGGTAACGGCAGTAACGGCGCGCTATTCGAGCGCGCGGTCGGGACCGAAATAGACCGTAGGGATGAAGACCCGCGGGCGGGCCGAGCGGACCCGGCCGGCCGGCTTGTCGCGGCGATCGGTCCGGCATGCCGGAACATCGACCACGCTGGCCGCGATCGTGCAGATGCGCGAGACACGCTCGACCGATTCGACCGCACCAGCTTCGGCATTGGTGCCCGAACCAAGCCGCGCATGGGCCGGCGCAACGGGTGCGACCAGTCCGGCCAGCAAGGCCAGCAAAGCGATGACAAGGCGGTTCATTGCGCGCCGATATAGTGCGGCTAGGTTAACGCGTCCAGTACAGCTGGAAGCGAGACCGGCAGAATCGAACGCCGCGCCTGCCCGGGGGCAAGCGCGGCGCGAAATGCCAAGGATGGCGAGGCGTCTCTGCCCTGGCAGTACCGTCTTAGTTGACGGCGTCCTTGAGGCCCTTGCCGGCCTTGAACTTGGGCTGCGACGAAGCCTTGATCTTCATCGGTTCGCCGGTGCGCGGGTTGCGGCCGGTCGAGGCCTTGCGCTTGGCGACCGAGAAAGTGCCGAAGCCGACGAGGCGCACTTCGTCGCCCTTCTTCAGCGCGCCCGAGATGGCGTCGAAAACGCCTTCGACGGCCTTGGTGGCATCGCCCTTGGTGAGGCCGCTCGAGTCCGCAACGGCGCTGATCAGATCGTTCTTGTTCATTCGGGAACCCCCTAAGTGATCTTGAATAAAGGTTGGTGTTTGATTCGCCTCTAAAGGTGGGCGGACTTGAACTGCTTTTCGCGAGCCTGTCAAAGCCAAACGGCGAAATTTACCGGCAAATATCCACGTTTTTCCGCGGTTTTCGATGAATCGAGCGCTTGCGCTGCCCGAGCGCGCGATTGGTGCAGTGCAGCGAAACGCCCGCCCGGCCCGATGCCGCATTGCAGCATGGGCCGGCGCGCGAATCAGTGCGCGGTGTGCGGGCGGGCCTGGCCCTCGCTTCCGGGGGCGCCGGGCTGGCTGGCAAGGTCGTCCGCCTCGCTCCATTCGATCGCCTCGAGCGGGGCAATCAGCGCCCGTTCCAGCACCTCGTCGACATGGCTGACCGGGATGATCTCCAGCCCGCTGAGGACGTTGGCCGGGATCTCGGCGAGGTCCTTGCGGTTGTCTTCCGGGATCAGCACGGTCTTGATCCCGCCGCGCAGCGCCGCCAGCAGCTTTTCCTTGAGCCCGCCGATCCCCAGCACCCGGCCGCGCAGCGTGACTTCGCCGGTCATCGCCAGGTCCTTGCGCACCGGAATGCCGGCCAGGGTCGAGACGATCGAGGTGACCATGCCGATCCCCGCGGACGGTCCGTCCTTGGGCACCGCGCCTTCGGGCAAGTGGATGTGGATGTCCTTGCGCGCGATCAGGCTGGGCTTGATCCCATAGGCCGGACTGCGCGCCCGCACGAAGCTGTAGGCCGCCTGGACGCTCTCGTTCATCACCTCGCCCAGCTTGCCGGTGGTCTTGACCACACCCTTGCCCGGCACGGTGACGCTTTCGATCGTCAGCAGTTCGCCGCCGACTTCGGTCCAGGCAAGCCCGGTGACCGCACCGACCTGGCTGTCTTCTTCGGCCACGCCGAAGCGGTACTTGCGCACCCCGGCAAAGTCGCCGAGGTTTTCGGGGGTGACGGTGACCGCGCTGTCCTTGCCTTCAAGGATCCGGCGCAGGCTTTTGCGCGCCAGCCGGGCAATCTCGCGCTCCAGCGTGCGAACCCCAGCCTCGCGGGTGTAATAGCGGATCAGGTCGCGCAGCGCCTCGGTGGTCAAGGTGAACTCACCCTGCTTGAGCCCGTGTGCTTCAACCTGCTTGGCGATCAGGTGGCGCTCGGCAATCTCGACCTTCTCGTCCTCGGTATAGCCTTCCAGCCGGATGATCTCCATTCGGTCGAGCAGCGGCTGCGGCAGGTTGAGGCTGTTGGCGGTGCAAACAAACATCACGTCCGACAGATCGTAGTCGAGCTCCAGCTAATGGTCCTGGAACTTGCTGTTCTGTTCGGGATCGAGCACTTCGAGCAGCGCCGAAGCCGGATCGCCGCGGAAATCCTGACCCAGCTTGTCGATCTCGTCGAGCAGGAACAGCGGGTTGCTGCTGCCCGCCTTCTTGAGGTTGGTAACGATCTTGCCCGGAAGCGAGCCGATATAGGTGCGGCGGTGGCCGCGGATCTCGGCCTCGTCGCGCACCCCGCCGAGCGACTGGCGGACGAACTCGCGGCCGGTCGCCTTGGCAATCGACTTGCCCAGGCTGGTCTTGCCGACGCCCGGCGGGCCGACCAGGCACAGGATCGGCCCCTTGAGCTTGTTGGTCCGCGCCTGGACCGCGAGGTATTCGACGATCCGGTCCTTGACCTTGTCGAGCGCGTAGTGATCGGCATCGAGCACCGCCTGGGCCGCGCCGATGTCCTTCTTGAGCTTGCTGCGCTTGCCCCACGGCAGGCCGAGCAGCACGTCGAGGTAGTTGCGGATGACCGTCGCTTCGGCGCTCATCGGCTGCATCCCGCGCAGCTTCTTGATCTCGGTATTGGCCTTGGTCCGCGCTTCCTTTGACAGCTTGAGCTTGTCGGCCTTGACCTGCAGCTCGGCGATCTCGTCGGCCTCGCCCTCGTCGCCGCCGCCCAGTTCGGACTGGATCGCCTTCATCTGTTCGTTGAGGTAGTATTCGCGCTGGGTCTTTTCCATCTGGCGCTTGACCCGCCCGCGGATGCGCCGCTCGACCTGGAGCACGCCGAGTTCGCCTTCCATGAAGGAATAGGCCATTTCCAGCCGCTTGAGCGGATCGGCCTCGCTGAGCAGCGCCTGCTTGTCCGACACCTTGGCCTGGATATGCGCGGCAACCGCATCGGCCAGCGCCGAAGCGTCGACGATCTCGCCCAGGTTCTCGCCCGCCTCGCTCGGCAACTTCTTGTTGAGCTTGGCATATTCGGCGAAGGCTTCGACCACCGAGCGCATCATCCCGGCGACTTCGTTGCCCGACACCGACACCGGATCGACTTCGCCGATGCTCGCTACGGCATATTCGCCGTTGCCGTCATCATTCAGCGCCATTTCGTCCATGATCGCGCGGTGCTTGGCCTCGACCAGCACGCGGACCGTGCCATCGGGCAGCTTGAGCAATTGCAGCACGGTGGCGACCACGCCGACGTCATAAAGGTCCTGATCGTCGGGATCGTCGCAGCCCGGGTCGAGCTGGGCGAGCAGGAAGATGTCCTTGTCCTCGCTCGACGCCATCGCGGTTTCCAGCGCGGCGACCGATTTGTCGCGGCCGACGAACAGCGGCACGACCATGCCGGGGAAAACCACGATGTCGCGCAGGGGAAGCAGGGGAAGCTGTTTGGTCATGTGTCTATCCGTTCCGGCACCGCATGGCACCGCGCGAGTGAATCCCGCCTTTGTTCCCGGATATGGGGTTGCCCGGCGCAGCGTGCAATGGTGCGGCGCGATCAGACTGTGGAAGCCCGTGCGCCGTGCCAGCCGCTTCGCCCCTTGCCAAGCCGGCCTCTCCCGCTAGGCAGGACGGCGCACTATTGCACGGGGGCTCTCATGCGCACCATTCTTATCGCCGCGGCGGCCTTGCTTGCCTCCACCGCGCCGGCTGTGGCCGACAACACCGTGATCACCGCCGACCGCTATCTCGATGTCGCCAAGGGCACTTATGTCGATCATCCGGCGATCTTCGTCGGCGAAGACGGGCGGATCACCGGGATCGCCGATGCCCGCACCGTGCGCTGGAGCGCCGAGACCACGCATATCGACATGGGCGGCAAGACGCTGGTGCCGGGGCTGATCGACATGCACGTCCACCTCGATGGTCCGGCCGACATCGGCGGCTATCGGGGTCTTCAGTTCACCGACAGCTTTTTCGCCATGACCGCGGTCGCCAATGGCCGCGCCATGCTCGACGCCGGGTTCACCACGGTGCGCAACGTCGGGTCGGCCAATTGGAACGATATCGGCCTGCAACAGGCGGTCGACAAAGGCTACGTCACCGGACCACGCATTGTCGGCGCGGGCTATGCCCTGGGGGTCACCGGCGGGCACTGCGACGTCACCGGCTTTCCGCCGAGCATGGAGAAAGCCGGCAAGGAGGAAGGCGTCGGCGATTCGCCCGAGGAACTGCGCTATCAGGTCCGCCGCCAGAAGAAGTACGGGGCCCAGGTGATCAAGGTCTGCGCCACCGGCGGGGTGTTTTCGCACAACGACGAGCCTGGCCAGCAGCAGCTGACCCAGGCCGAGCTCGAAGCGATTGCCGACGAGGCCCACATGGCGGGATTGCGCGTGGCCGCGCACGCCCACGGCGCCGCCGGGATCAAGGCCGCGATCCGCGCCGGGATCGACACGATCGAGCACGCCAGCCTGGTCGACGACGAAGGGATCAAGCTGGCCGTCGCACGCAAGCAGCCGGTCTGGTTCGCGATGGATATCTACAACACCGACTACACCCAGGCCGAGGGCAAGAAGAACGGCGTGCTGGAAGACAGCCTGCGCAAGGACCGCGAGATCGGCCAGCTGCAGCGCGACAACTTCCGCAAGGCGTTCAAGGCCGGGGTGCGGATGGTCTTCGGCAGCGACGCCGGGGTGATGCCGCACGGCCAGGTCGGCAGACAGTTCGCCACCATGGTCACCTACGGCATGACCCCGCTCGACGCGATCCGCGCCGCCACGCTCAACGCCGCCCAGGCCCTGGGGCGCGAAGCCGACGTCGGCCAGATCGCCACCGGCCACTTTGCCGACATTGTCGCGGTGGACGGCGACCCGCTGCAGGACGTGCGCCTGCTCGAACACGTCAGCGGTGTGATCAAGGGCGGCAAGCGGATCGAACCGGCGCGCTAGGCGATGCGAAGCGCGATGCGGCTTGCAGCACTGGTGCTGGCGCTAGCCGGGGCGACCCCGGCTGCGGCCGGACCGCCCTTCCTGACCGACGATCCGGTTCCGACCGATCGCGGGCACTGGGAAATCTACGGACCGTTCCTCGACATCGACGGCAAGGGCGGCGATTTCTCGGGCTCGGCCGGGGTCGAGATCAACTACGGCGCGGCCGACGGCGTTCAGCTGACCGCGGGCTTGCCTCTTTCCTACGCCCATGACAATTCCGGTCTGCAGACGGCAGGCGGAGACCTTGAGCTGTCGGTCAAATACCGCGTGTTCAAAGATGAGGCGTCCGGCGTTACCGTGGCGGTGTTCCCCGGCCTGACCCTGCCCACGGCTGGCAAGGGCCTGGGCGCGGGGCGCGTCACCGCGCTGCTGCCGGTTTGGGTGCAGAAGGATGCCGGACCGTGGTCGGTGTTCGGCGGCGGCGGCTACGCTTTCAACCCCGGGGCCGGAAACCACGATTACTGGACCGGCGGCATTGCGGTGTCGCGCCAATTCGGCGACCGTGTGCTGATCGGCATCGAGGCGGACCGCCAGGGCCCCGATACGATCGGCGGGCGCGGCACGACCAGCCTAGGGGTCGGCACGATCGTCAAGCTGGGCAAGCCGTTCCGACTGCTCGCATCGGGCGGGCCCAGTTTCACGGATGGCGATGGCAAGGCCGGCTATCACGGTTATATCGCTCTTGGCATCGATCTTTAGGAAGCACGCCCCATGAACGAAGACATCAAATCCGCCCTGTCCAAGGTCCCGGCGGTCACGCTGGGGTTCTGGCTGATCAAGATCTTTGCCACCACGCTGGGCGAGACCGCCGGCGACGCGGTCAGCATGAGCTGGCTGGGCGAGACCACGGCGGAGGCCAGCGGCTGGGGTTATCTGATCGGCACCGGCATCTTCACCGCCATCCTTGCGGTGTTCGTCGCGCTGCAGATCCGCGCGCGCACCTTCATTCCCTGGCTCTACTGGGCGACGATCATCGCCTCGACCACCGCGGGGACGACGCTGGCCGACTATTTCACCCGGACTGTGTTCCAGCAGACGTTCGGGCTCGACCAGACCTTCGATATCTGCTGGCGAGCCTGGTGCTGCTGTCATTCGTCCTGCTGACCTTGCTGGTTTGGCGCCGCGCCATGGGCACGGTCGATCCGGGCAGTGTCTCCAGCCCGCGCGCCGAATTGTTCTACTGGATCACGATCACCTTTTCGCAGACGCTCGGCACCGCGCTGGGCGATTGGACCGCCGACAGCTTTGGCGAGGCGACCATCGCCGGGATTGATTCGAGTTACCTGATGGGCGCGCTGATCTTTGCCGGAGCGCTCGCAGTGGTCGCGCTGCTCTATTACCGCACCGCGGTGAGCCGGGTGGCGCTGTTCTGGGCGGCGTTCATCCTGACCCGACCCTTGGGCGCGACAGTGGGCGATTTCCTCGACAAGCCCGTCGCCAAGGGTGGACTGGACTTCAGCCGCCCGCTCGCCTCGCTAGTGCTGGCCTTTGCAATTGTCGGACTGATCGTGCTGTTGCCACAGCGCGCCGGGAAGCACCCCG
>JBJTLX010000245.1:0-6982 GCA_046063245.1 Novosphingobium sp. | reverse complement strand
TTTTGGCTTGCCCAACGCGCGGAAATGCGCGTTGGGTGGCAACACCGGCCCACTCCCCCGGCCCGACCACCCACAGGGTCCCATGAACGGGTGGTCGGGCCGGGGGAGTGGGCCGGTGTTGCTTCCGCGCAAGCGGACCCGGCGTCAATCGATCCGGGCCAGCAGCGATCCGGCACTGCGCGCCAGCGTCGGCGAGTCCATCGCCGCCGCCTCAGATGCGACGTCAGCGGCATTGGCGCAGAACTGTCCGGGGGAACGCTGCAGGGCAAAGCGATTGTACAGCTGGGTCAGATGGCGATCCATCCCGCCGCTGTATTTGCGCTGTTCGGCCGCATAGGCCGAGGCGAGCAGCCCGCGGTGCCGGCTCAGCAGCCGCGAATAGTCCGGCGCGACAGTCTCGCGCCCGCTGCCCCGGCACGACAAGGCCGCGACGTTGAGCCCGGCGCGCAGGTGCCACAGGTGTTCACTGGCCGTGCTGCTGGCCAGGGGCAGCGCGGTTCCGCCGCGCACGCTCCGGGCGAATGCCGGCGCTCCGTGACCAACGCTGGCCACGGCCACGGCCGCCAAAATGGCGACCACACAGGTACTGTTCATGATACGACCCTCCCGCAACCGCGGTGCCCCTTGACCGGGTCGCAGGCAAGGGACGGGCTGCGGGATTGCGCCGACCCGCACAATTCCTGCGGCAGACGATGAATACGTCTTTCGCCCGGCATTTGCCGCCGCGCGGGCTGGTCAAGGACGGCGCCGGCTGCCATGCCATGGGCGAAGGAGCAGGACATGGCGGGTGACGACGAAGACTACGTCTATGACGAGGACAGCGGCGAATGGCTGCCGGCCTCGGAGCTCGCGGCCAAACGTGCCGCCGAAAGCGCGGTCGAGGTGCGCGACGCGGTGGGCAACCTGCTGGGCGACGGCGATGCGGTAACACTGATCAAGGACCTGACGGTCAAGGGCGCGGGCCAGACGCTGAAGCAAGGCACCGTGATCCCGTCGATCCGCCTGACCGGCGACGCGCAGGAGATCGACTGCCGCTATCCCGGGATCAAGGGCCTGGTCCTGCGCGCCGAGTTCGTCCGCAAGCGCTGAGCCGCGATCGATGGACCGCGTCGCCACGCTGACCCTCAACCCGGCGATCGATTCGGCCTGCGAGGCCGAGGCGGTCTCGGCGACCCGCAAGATCCGCACCTTTGGTGAGCGTTACGATCCGGGCGGGGGCGGGCTCAACGTCGCGCGGGTGCTGCACCGCTTCGGCGTCCCGGTCGAGGCGGTCTACCTCTCGGGCGGTCCGACCGGGGCGCTGCTCGACGCACTGCTCGACAATTCCGGCCTGCCGCGCCGGGCGATCCCGATCCACGACCACACCCGGATGAGCCTGGCGGTTTATGAACGCTGCAGTGGCCACGAATACCGCTTCGTCCCCGAAGGCCCCAAGGTGGCCGAGGACGAATGGCGCGCGCTGCTCGGCGCCTGCTTTGCCAGCCCGGCGGAATGGGTGGTCGCCTCGGGCTCGCTGCCGCGCGGGGTGCCCGACGATTTCTTCGCGCGGCTGGCCGCGCCGCTGCTGGCGCAGGAGCGCAAGCTGGTGGTCGATACCTCGGGCGCGTCGCTGGCGGCCTGCTTTGCCGCCGGATCGATGTACATCGCCAAGCCCAGCGTGGGCGAGTTCGAGACCCTGCTGAGCCGCCCGCTCAACAGCCACGGCGACGTGGCCGAAGCCGCCGGGGCGCTGGTCGCTGCCGGCAAGGCGCAGATCGTCGCGGTGACCATGGGCGAAGAGGGCGCGGTGCTGGTCCACCGCGGCGGGGTCCTGACTCATCCGGGGATCAAGGCGGTTGCCGAATCGACCACCGGTGCGGGTGACAGCTTCGTCGGCGGACTGGTTACCGGGCTGATCCTGGGCGAAGGGATCGAGCGCGCGTTCCTGCGCGCCATCGCCTCGGGCACCGCCGCGGTGCTCCACCCCGGCACCGACCTGTGCCGCACCGAAGACGTCGACCGGCTGCTGCGCGAACTGGCCTGATTCAGTCGCCGATCGTCTCGTCGTAAGGGCGCGCCACCGCGCGAAAGCGCCCGGCGCGGATCGCCGGATCGCCCGCCAGCATGGCATTGGCCTCGCGCTGGTTGCGCGCGCGCAGCAGGACGAAGCCGGTGTCCTGGCCGACCTGCCCGGCGCTTTCGACCAGACCCTTTTCGTGCAGTCCCTGCCAATAGCGCCAATGCTCGTCGCTGCGGCTCTTGCGCAGCGGCTGGCCCTTTTTCCACGCCGGACCCGGGCCCATCACCACGGCATAGAGTGGCCCGCTGCGCCTGACCGGGCGGGCCGCGCTCTTTTCGGGCTGGGCAATCGGGGGGCGTCCGTTGTCCCTGGCGCCGGCCTTCTCCGCCGCCGGTTTGGCCGGGCGGGCCATGGCGGCAGCGCCCTGCGGCAGCTGGATCAGCGCCAGCACGGCCAGCGCCGCCATGGCGCGGCGTCCCATGGTATTCGACATCGTGCGACCCCTCGCTACCCGAATTACAAAGCCGCGGCATTGCACGGCTGGATGATCTGCGCCCTGCCGCTGCGCCGCGCCGTGCAATTCCTTCGACATTGCGCCGACAAAGGCCCAAGCCCGCGGCGGGCACCCCGCCCCCGAAAGGCACCGCCATGGCCAAGAGCCAGAAGAAGTCGAGCCGTGAAGCGCGCAAGCCCAAGGCGGAAAAGCCGCCCAAGCAGAACGCCTCCAAACCCAGTCTCAAACCCGGCGTCCTTGCCGGGCTCGACAACATGAAGCGCGGTTGAAGGAGGGGGCTCTGTAACTACCGGCCCGGATTGCGCGAACCAGAGGGCACCCTGCCACTGGAAGCCAAACCCCATGATCCGCCGCCTGCTTGCCGTCGCTGCGACCCTATCCGCCGCGCTCGCCCTCGCCGCCTGTTCCAGCGCCGATGCCGGGCCGCCGCCCCCGGCCGCCGGGATCGATGCCGCCCATCCGCTGGTGCTGGAACTGTTCCAGAGCCAGGGCTGCTCGTCGTGCCCGCCGGCCAATGCCAACCTCAACGCGCTGGCCGACCGGCCCGACGTGATCGCGCTCAGCTTCGCGGTGACCTATTGGGACAAGCTCGGCTGGAAGGACCGCTTCGCCCAGCCCGGCTTCACCGCGCGGCAATATGCCTATGCCGCCAGCGGGCACAGCGACGGGGTCTATACCCCGCAAGTGGTCCTCAATGGCCGCAGCGCGCTGGTCGGCAGCGACCGCGCCGTGCTGGGCCGGGCGATGGCCGCCGCCGGTGCGGTGCGCGGCGGGCCCGGGCTGAGCCGCGCCGGGGACCGTCTGCGCATCGCTGCCGCCCCGGGCCAGCACGGCGACATCCTGCTGGTCACTTACGATCCGCGCAGCCGCGACGTGCCGATCCGCGCGGGCGAGAACAGCGGCCGCACCCTGCCGCATCGCAATATCGTGACCGACCTGCGCCAGCTCGGGACCTGGTCCGGTGCGGCGCAGTCGCTGGCCCTGCCGCCGCCAGGCGACCGCGCGCTGCGCCGGGTCGTGCTGATCCAGCAGGGCAGCGGCGGCGCGATCGTCGCTGCGCTGCGGGTCTAGTCCGCCGCGCGGTCGTCCGAAGGCGACAGCCGGGTGATCCAGCGCGGCGCGCCGCCGGGGGCGCATTCGATGTCGGGCGAGGGGACCAGGTCGTCCCCGGTCTCGATCCACCCGCGCCCGTCGCACTTGGGGCACAGGCAGCGCTTGCTGCGCTGGCTGGCCAGGTCGAACTCGGTGTTCCACTGCCCGTGCCCGGCACAGCGCGGGCATGCCCGGTCGAGCGCGCCGCTGCGCGGCAGCAGCGGGATGCCGTCGAAGGCATGCGGATCGTGCGGCCCGGTGCAGGTGACGATGCGGCTTTCGTGCGCCATGGCGCTCAGCCGCGCAGCAGCAGGATCAGGAACGCCGCGGTGAACAGGCCGTCGCCCGCCAGCACCCAGCCCAGCGCGCGCGGCAGTTCGCCCCGCCGCACCGCCGGGGCCATGATCGCGATCACCCCCAGCTTGCCCAGCACCCCGGCCCACAGCATCGGCAGAAACCGCGCCGGATCGCTGGCGGCAATGGCGTAGACCACGCCGAAGCAGGCCACCAGCAAGCTGACGATCCGGCCCTCGCGGCTGGCCCCGCGCTGGACCAGCCCGGGCCCGCCGATGACCAGGTTGAAGGCCGCCGCGGCCCCCAGGATGATTTGCTCCACTGCCATTCCCCCTTGCAAAGTCCGGTTCAAACCGCCGTGCCACTGCGCCCCGGCAGGCTTGCCGGTTCGCTGCCCAGCTGCGGCGCTGGCTGGGTCTGGCGCGCCACGAAATCGGCCACGCAGTCGATCACCGCGCGGATATGCGGCTGGCGGCGCGCCTGATCAGTGGTGACCAGCCAGCACGGGGTGGTCAGTTCCGGGATCGGCGGGGTGACCCGGACCACGCCTTTCAGCCCGTCGCCGATGATCGTCGGCAGCAGCGCCGCGCCGATCCCGGCCCGGACCCCGGCGATCACGCTCGACAGGCTGGTGACCCGCTGGACGATCCGCCCGCCCGGTGCCGCCGCGGTCAGCCACTTCGCGAAGCGCCCGAACGGTGCCGAGGTTTCGATGATCAGCGGATAGGCTTCGAGCCCGGCCACGGTCTCGGGCCGGCCCAGCCGCGCGACCAGCTCGCGCTCGGCATAGACGCATTCGTGCAGTTCGGTCAGCCGCCGCACGATCAGTGTCTCGCCTTCGGGCATCGGGCCAAAGCGGATCGCGAAATCGGCCTCGCCGCGCGCCAGGTCAAGGTTCTCGTCGCTCGAAACGATGTCGACCTGGACCCCGGGCAGGCTTTCGTGGAGCCGGGCGATCGCCGGGATCACCCAGGCGCTCGCCGCCGATTCCACCGTGGTCACCCGGACCGTGCCCGCCAGGTGGCGCGATTGCGATTGCACCGCCTCGGCAAAGGCCGCGGCGGCGCGCTCGACCGCTTCGGCATGGCTGACCAGCGCCTCGCCCCGCGCGGTCAGGGCATGGCCCGATGCGGCGCGGGCGAACAGTTCGACCCCCAGCTGCTCCTCGATGAAGGCGATCCGCCGCGACACGGTCGCCTGGCTGACCCGCAGCCTGCGCGATGCCGCCAGCGTGCTGCCATCGCGGGCCACGGCGAGGAAGAACTTGAGGTCGTTCCAGTCGAACATCGGCGGTTTGCTCGCCTTTCGCGGCGACTATGCATCCGTGCATAGCCCCTATGCAAGAACAGTGTTCCACCCCGTCCTGCGACCTGGGGTAAGGCTCTGGTCATCGGGCAGGACCACTTCCGGCCCGCCCATTCAAGGAGACCGACCATGACCACTACCCGTATCAACGCCGCCATCTCGGCCGTTTTCGCCACGCTGTTCAGCCTCGCTTTCGTTGCCCAGGTGATGCCCGCCGCAGCGATCTGACCCGTGCGACGACAGAGCGCCGGGACGGGGCGCACCCCATGAAGGGCCTGGCATCCGCCGGGCCCTTTTCGGTTGGGGTGGCGGCGGAAGTTGACAGACCTGACAGGGTGCATGGCGCTGAAAGTTCACCTGTTACCCGGCGTCACGACCTGTCGCCCTCTGTCACCCTGGGCCACCCTGACTGATCGGGGCAAACCCAGCCCGGCCGCTTCGGCCATGGCCCACAGCGCGGCCAGCTCGGGCCGCCGCGTACGCAGGCGATAGGCCGATTGCCGGCTCATCCCGGCATGGTCCGCCGCCGCCGAGACGGAGCGCGTGGCATGCAGCGCCTGCAGGAACGCCTGCTGGCGCTGCGGCGTCCAGCGGCGCGGATGGACCGGGGTGAGGGCGGGGCTGCCGGCGGCCGGAGCGGCGGGCGCAGCAACAGGGGGCGGGGGCGTGGGGCTCTGTTCCATCCAGCAGGTTAAGACAGATTCGCGCCGTGTAGGAAAATGGTTTTTGCGGGCGGGCGACGGGCAAAGGTGTGACAAATGACCCGGCATCGGCCCGCCGGATCGTGATATGCTCCGCCCGTGCCGGATCGGTCCGGCACCTTGCGGGATGGGAGGCACAGCATGGACATCACCATTGCGACGGGCGGAGCCGGATCCGCGTTCCAGACCATCAAGGACAACGTCACCTTCCTGCTGGCGGCGCTGGGCGGCGGCGTGGCGCTGTGGCGGTACTGGGATGACCAGCGCTGGAAGAAGAAGCAGTTCGCCTATGACTATGCCGAGCGCATGCTGGCGGACGAGCGGGCGCTGTCGGCGCTGCGCATGCTCGACTGGACCAATGGCCGGTTCAGCCAGCCGATCATCGAGGAATTCGAACTGGGGCCCGACAAGCAGGGCCGGGGCGATCCCGCCGAAACCTATTGGGACCAGGCCGATGTGGTCCGCGCCCTGCGGCACCACGGGCCCAGCGCGAGTGAACCATTGGGGGCGGCCTTTTCACCGCGCGAATATGCCATCCGCTCGCTGTTCGATCATGCGCTGTCCTATTTCGAGCGGCTTGGCGAATTCGTGCGCACCCGGGTCATTTCCAAGCGCGACTTTCCCAATACCCTGGCCTACTACATCACCCTGCTCGACGAACCACGACTGGCCGATCTGCGCGGGCCGCTGCTCGGCTATATGGAAACCTATCGGTATACGAGCACGCTGCTGCTGTTCCGCCGCTTTCTGAACGATGCCCCCAGAGCCTCAGCCCAGGTGCCAGCCCAGCCAGCCGCCCAGCCCCAGGATCTGCACCACGGTGATGGTCAGCAGCCATGAATTGAACGGCTGCTTGCGCGTCTTGTGGCGAAATGCAGTGCGCCCGGCCCAGGCGCCCGGCGATCCGCCCAGTGCCGCGAGCCACAGCAGCGTCGATTCGCGCACCCGCCACGCCCCGCGTTCGGCGCGCGCCTTGTCGAGCCCGAAGGCGGCAAAGGCCAGAAAGTTCATCGCGCAGAGCGCCTCGATCAGGTGGTCGGTGAGCAGGGGCATGGGCGGCGGGTTAGGCGATTGGCC
>JBJTLX010000244.1:0-3000 GCA_046063245.1 Novosphingobium sp. | reverse complement strand
TTCTTGTCGCACGAATAGGCGATCAGCGCCTCGGGCACTTCGGCCAGGACGCGGCGAACGCCATAGGCGTCTTCCTCCATCCCCTGGCCCAGCCCCTGATAGGCCAGGTCGAGGATCGGCAGCAGCTGCTTTTCGGCGATCAGCGGGGCGATCTGGTCCCACTGCGCCGGGATATAGTCGATCCCGGTGGGGTTGTGGCAGCAGCCGTGGAGCAGCACCGCATCGCCCGGCGCGGCCAGGTTCAGCGCGGTGACCAGCGCATCCATGTCGACCCGGCCGGCCTTGGTGGCGTGGTTGAAGGTCTTGAGCTCGAGCGCCAGATCGCCGAAGATCTGGGCGTGGTTGGGCCAGCTTGGCACCCCCATCCACACCCGCTGCACGCCAGCCTTCTTGGCCAGCGCCACCGCCAGGCGCACCGCGCCGGTTCCGCCCGGGGCCTGCATCCCTTCGATCCGGCCCTGCATGGTCGGATCGTCCTTGCCGAAGATGTAGGGCATCAGCGCGTGGACGAAGCCCATGTCGCCCTCGGGCCCGAGGTAGGCCTTCGAGGTCTGGGTTTCGAGCAGCTTCTTCTCCGCCGCCTTGATCGCGCCGAACACCGGGGTATCGCCCTGCCCGGTGCGATAGACCCCGACACCAAGATCGATCTTGTCGCTGCGCGGATCGTCGTTGTGGAGCTTGATCAGCGCGAGCAGCGCATCGGCGGGCTGTTGGGTCAGGTTGCTGAGCATGATGGCGCGGCCCTTAGACCCGCACAGGGGCGCGGGACAAGCGCAAATCGGCCTGTCAGGCCGGGATTTCGGGCTCTGCGCCGCGCATACGTTGCCACACCCGCCATGCCATCCACAGGCAGACCAGCGGGGTCAGGTTGACCTGCAGCGGCAGCGCCGCAGCGCGGGCCAGCACCGGCGCGAGGTACAGCGCCAGCAGTTCCAGCCGGGCAAAGCGGTGGCCGGGGCGGCACGTCTCTTCGGCTACCAACGACAGCGTCGGCACCGCCAGGAACGGCAGGTCGTAGTTGAACAGGTACGGCGTGGCGAGCGGGGTCAGCGCGAACAGCAGCGCGATCTTGCCGTCGAGCGGGCCCTTCCCGGCCCAGCCGCGCCAGGTTGCCGCAATCGCGCCCAGCGTCGCCAGCGCCTGGGCAGCCATCGCCGCGGTGGGCAGCCCCCAGGCGCGGAACTGGGCATAGACCGTCGCCTGGCGCAGGAAGAATACCGGATCGTCCTCGCGCATCAGGAAGCGGCTGACTTCCCAGCTCTGGCGGTAGGCCAGCATCGTTTCGGTGCCGAGCAACGCCCAGGCCAGCGCCAGCCACAGCACCACTCCGGCACCCGCCGCGAAAAACGCCTTCCAGCGCCGATCGGCGGCCAGGGCAAAGGGAAACAGCAGCGCCAGATGCGGCTTGACGATCAGCGCGCCCAGGCACAGCCCCGCCGCGATCGGTCGCCGCTCGAGCAGCCTGGCCACCTCGGCCTGCAGCGCGCTGGTGACGAACCCGGTCTGGGCGTGAGTCGCGGCGATCAGCGCGCCGGGATAGGCCGCCAGCGGCCAGCCGTGCCGCCCCGCCAGTGGCCGCGTGACCGCCAGCCATAGCAGATAGGTCGCGATCACCCAGGCGATCCATGCCGCAGGGAACGACAGCGCGCCCAGCGGCCACAGCGCCAACAGGAACGGCGGCGGATTGACGAAGGCGAAGACCTCGTGCCGCCCGACCCCGGTCTGGATCGCGCCGGTCGCGGCCAGGTCATAGGCCGCCGCCGGATGCCCGGCGAGGACCAGCTTGCCCGCCGACCAGAACGCGAGGAAATCGCTGCCGTCGGCCCCCAGTGCGGCACGCAGGGCAAAGCCCACCGCAACGACAGAAGCCAGCAGCAGCACGCGAGCATAGCCCGCCACGCGCCAGCCGCTCAGCCAGCGCAGCTCAAGGAAGCGCCCCGCCGTGTGCTGCCCCCCGGCCACGGCGTCAGGATCGCAGGCGGATCAGAACGGCAGCCACCGCTGCTTTTCGGAGAACTTCATGTAGCCGGCATTGACCCCCAGCCGCAGCCCCGCCCCGGCGCGCACCGGGATCAGCACTACATCGCCGCGGCGCATGTAGCTGGCGTGGAACCCGCCGACCAGATAGGCCGCGCCCTCGCCCGCGGGGAAGCGCTTGTAGAGATCGTCGGTGTTGTAGAGGTTGTAGACCAGCACGAAGGTGCTGCCGGCATTGGCCCCGGCGTCGAAGCCGATCGACGGCCCGGTCCAATAGACCGGGCGCTTGCCCTCGACCTTGTGGAACAGCGTGCCCGAGCCATAGCGCACCCCGATCCCCAGCGCCCCGCCGCCTTCGCGCCCGACGATGTAGCCGTTGGGCTCGCCCTGCTTCTTGAGCACGCCCTTGATCAGGTCGGCCAGCCCCTTGGCGCCCTTGCCGAAGACGCCTTCGGCGGCGCCGATCAGATCGTCTTCCTTGTAGGTCGCGCCTTGCTGCACGGCGGCCTGCGGCTGGGTCGAGGCTTGCGCCGCCTGCGCCGCGGGATCGCTCGCTGCCGGGGCGGCGTCGCTGGTGGCGACAGGCGCGGCGTCGATCGAGGGCGACGGCGCCGGGCTGGGGGTGGCGGCCGGCGCAGCGGCGGGCCTCGCCAGATCGCCGTCGATCGCCTTGTCGGGATCGACCGACTGGACCTGCGCCAGCACCGGCGTCGCCGCCAGCGCCAGCGCGCCGAACAGGCCGATCACCGCACCGCGCAGCTTCGAAGCGTAATCCCGTGTCATTGCACAATCCCTCAATCCGGTCCGCAGACCATCCCCTGCTGGCATCAGAATCGAGGAGTCGCAGGGGGACAATGAACCGGCGATGAGTCGAGTCGGTTTTGCGATGGGCCGAGTCGCCGCCTCCGTGCAATCCCGCAGCAAGGCCCCAATCGGGCAGCGAAAAATCTTCTTCGCGCATAGCCCAATTCGATCTTGCCGCCCCCCGCCCCCCTCGCTATAGGCCGCCCTTCGCCGCTGCGA
>JBJTLX010000243.1:0-13242 GCA_046063245.1 Novosphingobium sp. | reverse complement strand
GCCGGAAATCACCTCGGAAGAGCTGTTCGAGATCATCCCCGGGCCGGACTTTCCCACTGCCCCGCTGATCCTGGGCCTGTCGGGTGCACGCAAGGCCTATACCGAGGGGCGCGGCTCGATCATCATGCGCTGCCGCCACGAGATCGAGGAAGGCCGCGGCGACCGCCGCTCGATCGTGCTGACCTCGATCCCCTATCAGGTCGGCAAGTCGGGCCTGGTCGAAAAGATCGCCGAAGCCGCCAAGGACAAGCGGATCGAGGGCATTTCCGACATCCGCGACGAATCGAGCCGGCTCGGCGTGCGCGTGGTGATCGAGCTCAAGCGCGACGCCACGCCAGAGGTCGTGCTCAACCAGCTGTGGCGCAACACCCCGGCGCAGTCGAGCTTCCCGGCCAACATGCTGGCGATCCGCGGCGGCCGCCCCGAAGTGCTGATGCTGCGCGATTTCATCGCCGCCTTCATCGCCTTCCGCGAGGAAGTGATCACCCGCCGCACCAAGTTCGAGCTCAACAAGGCGCGCGACCGGGCGCATATCTTGCTTGGCCTGGTGGTCGCGGTGACCAACCTGGACGAGGTGGTGCGGATCATCCGCGCCTCGCCCAATCCCGCTGCGGCGCGTGACGCCCTGTTGACGCGCGAATGGCCGATCGGGGAAATTGCTCCCTATATCGCGCTGGTCGAAGCGATCGAGCCGACCGCCGAGCAGGCAGACGGGACCTATCGCCTGTCCGAAGCGCAGGTGAAGGCGATCCTCGAGCTGCGGCTCAACCGCCTGACCGCACTGGGCCGCGACGAAATCGGCGACGAGCTCAAGGAACTGTCGCTGGCGATCGCCGAATACCTTTCGATCCTGGGCGACCGGGTCAAGCTCTACGGCGTGATGCGCAGCGAACTGACCGCGATCCGCGATGCCTATGCCACCCCGCGCCTGTCCGAAATTACCGCCGCCGCCGACGGGATCGAGGACGAAGACCTGATCGAGCGCGACGAGATGGTCGTCACCGTGACCATGGACGGCTATATCAAGCGCACCCCGCTTTCCACCTTCCGCGCCCAGAACCGCGGCGGCAAGGGCCGTGCCGGGATGGCGACCAAGGACGAGGACGTGGTGACGAGCATGTTCGTCACCAGCACTCACAATCCGGTGCTGTTCTTCTCGACCGCGGGCAAGGTCTATCGGCTCAAGGTGTGGAAGCTGCCCGAGGGCGGCCCCGCCACCCGCGGCCGCCCGATCGTCAACCTGCTCCCCGCGCTCGACAAGGACGAGACGATCCAGACCGTCCTTCCCCTGCCCGAGGACGAGGCCGAATGGGCCAGCCTGTCGGTGGTTTTCGCCACGGCCAAGGGCAATGTCCGGCGCAATTCGATGGAACTGTTCACCAACGTGCCCAGCAACGGCAAGTTCGCGATGCGCTTCGAGGATGACAGCGCCGACCGGCTGATCGGGGTGGCGCTGCTCGAAGCGTCGGACGACGTGCTGCTGGCAACGCGCTCGGGCAAGGCAATCCGCTTTGCCGGCGACGACGTCCGCGAATTCCAGAGCCGCACCTCCACCGGGGTGCGCGGGATGACGCTGAAGGGCGACGACGAGGTCATCAGCCTGTCGATCCTCCACCGCGTCGGCACCAGCAGCGAGGAGCGCGAGGACTATGTCCGCTTTGCCCCGTGGAAGGGCGAGAAAGACGGCGAGCCGTCGATTGCGCCAGAACGCATGGCCGAACTGGCGGAGCGCGAGCAGTTTATCCTGACGGTCTGCGCCAATGGCTATGGCAAGATGAGTTCGGCCTACGAATATCGCCGCACCGGTCGCGGCGGTCAGGGCATCACCAATATCCACAACATCGCCCGCAACGGTCTGGTCGTGGCCAGCTTTGCTGCGACCAAGAGCGATCAATTGATGCTGGTGACCGACCAGGCCAAGCTGATCCGCCTGCCGCTTGAATCGATGCGGGTGATTGGCCGCAACAGCGCCGGGGTGCGCCTGTTCAACGTCGCCGACGAGGAACACGTGGTCAGCGCGGTGCGGCTGGCCGATGACGGCAGCGATGATGGCGACGAGACTGGTGGAGTTCCGGAAGCCTGCTCTGGCGATAGCGAGGAATAGACAAGGATGGGCCGCGTCATCGGGTCGATTGTCGCGGGCTGGACTGCATTTCTGCTCCTGGGTTGGCTGAGCAGTGGGCTGGTCTTGCACGTTTGGCCGGCTTATGCGGCGGCCTATCCAGAGCGAGCATTCACCTTGCCTATGCAGCTGGCGCGGCTCGGTGTTGGCGCAGTTCTTGTCATCATCGCGGGCGCGACCATTTCGGCAATCTCAAGGCATAATCGTCAAGCCATAGTTTGGGGCGCGATCATCCCGCTCGTCGAAACGGTCTGGGTGCATCTGCATGAACCGACCTGGTCGCACTATCCTGTGTGGTATCACATTGTGACGTTCTGCTTGCCAATCCCATGCGCGCTTTTTGGTGCCTGGCTGCAGCGCGCTCGGTTCAGTGGGCTAGCGCGCAATGCGGGTTGAACCGTCCGGACAGGCCTGCGGCGCGCGCGTGACCGGGCTCGACCTGTCGCGCGTCCTCGATCCCGACACCATTGCCGAAATCCGCGCGATCTGGCTCGAACACCACGTTCTGGCCTTCCCCGACCAGCATCTGGGCGATGACCAGCTCGAAGCCTTCACGCTGTGTTTCGGAACTTTCGGCGAGGATCCGTTCTTTGCGCCGATCCCGGGCCGCCAGCATATCGCCGCGATCCGCCGCGAGGCCGACGAGCAGAGCCCGCTGTTCGCCGAGAACTGGCACACCGACTGGAGCTTTCAGGCCCGCCCGCCGTCTGGCACCTGCCTCAACGCGGTCGACATCCCCCCGATTGGCGGCGACACGCTCTATGCCAACCAGCATCTGGCGTGGGAGGCCCTGCCCGCCGCGCGCCAGGCCGAACTTGCCGACCTGGTCGCGGTCCATTCCGCCCGCCTCGCCTATGCCCCCGACGGCAGCTACGGAGCGAAGGACAAGGGCCGCAGCATGGATATCCGCCCCGACGAATCGGCGCGTGCCATCCAGACCCATCCGCTGGTCCCGGCGCACCCTGAAACCGGGCGGCGCGGGTTCTATTCGACGCTCGGCTACATCGTCGGGATCGAAGGCATGGCAGACAACGAGGCCTTGCCGCTGCTGCTCGATCTCCAGCAATGGCAAAGCGACGAACGCTTCGTCTATCGCCACCGGTGGGAACCGGGGATGCTGACGATGTGGGATAACCGCTCGGTCCTGCATAAGGCCACCGGCGGCTACGAAGGCCACCGCCGCGAATTGCACCGCACGACTATTGCCGCCCGCCAAGGCCCGGTGTGGCGCGGCTGCTGAGCTCGCCGATCACCCCGGTGCAGATCAGGAACTGGCCGAAGTAGTACAGCGGCCAGATCAGCAGCCCGGGCAAGGCGCTGGCGCTGAGCGGTCCGAGCCGCGAAAAAATCAGCAGGTCCGAAGCGACGAACATCATCGCGCCGATGCCGACCCGGTAGCGTGAAAAGTTGCTGGTCCAGGCCATCGCCGCCATGACCGCCAGGCCGGTCGAATACAGTGCAATGCCAGGACGTTCCATCGGATCGCCCGGCAGCGACCAGGCAATCCAGACCACGACCGGGACAAGCACAATCGCCAGAAGTCGCTGGCTGGTGGACAAGGCAGAGCGGCGATGGCGGGCATAGAGCCAGATCGCGACGATGTGCCCGGCCAGGAACGCCAGCGCACCATACAGCATGTCGATCTCGATCAGCACGTCGCCCAGCGCGCCAAACCCCATGACCGCGGCGATCTGCCGTGAATCCGCGCCGTGGTGCCGAACCAGCGCATAGACCGCCAGCAGCGCCACCCCCGCCCCTTTCCACGCCATCTGGTAAAGCCCGGGCAGATGGCTGTCCTTGACGAAATAGAAGCTGATCCCGGCGATCAGGCTGGCGAGCAGCCACGGCCGCTTCTCGATCAAGGCGCGCTTGGGCATGGACAATCCCCCTTCGCGGCCCTGCTTGCCGTTGGATTCTGCGCCGCGCAAGGCTAGGGCGGGCCGCAATGGCGTATGATGTCCACATAATCGGCGGCGGCATGGCCGGAAGCGAGGCGGCCTGGCAGCTGGCGCGGCGCGGGGTGAAGGTACGCCTGTCGGAAATGCGCGGCGGCGGAGACATGACCCCGGCGCACCAGGGCACCGGGCTGGCCGAGCTGGTCTGCTCGAACAGTTTCCGCTCCGACGATCACGAAAAGAACGCGGTCGGCCTGCTGCATCACGAAATGCGCGAACTCGAATCGCTGATCATGGGCGCGGCGGTCGTGGCGAGGGTGCCGGCCGGATCGGCGCTGGCGGTCGACCGCGAGGTCTTTTCCGCCGAGGTCGAGCGGCTTCTCGCCGCCCTGCCCACGCTCGACGTGGTGCGCGAACGGATCGACACCCTCCCCGCGGCCGGCCTGACCATCGTTGCCACCGGCCCGCTGACCGCGGCCAGCCTGGCGCAGAGCATTGCCGGCGCCACCGGGGCCGACAGCCTGGCCTTTTTTGATGCGATCGCCCCGATCGTCTATCGCGACAGCATCGACATGGACGTGTGCTGGATGGCCAGCCGCTGGGATAAGGGTGAGACCAAGGACTACATCAACTGCCCGATGACCCGCGAACAGTACCGCGCCTTCCATCAGGGCCTGCTCGACGGCGAAAAGACCGAGTTCCGCGAATGGGAAGCCAGCACGCCCTATTTCGAAGGCTGCATGCCGATCGAGGTCATGGCCGCGCGCGGTGAAGACACGCTGCGCTTCGGGCCGATGAAGCCGGTCGGCCTCGACAACCCGCACGATGCCACCCCGGAGTTTCCCATGGGGCGCTGGCCCTATGCCGTGGTCCAGCTGCGCCAGGACAACAAGCTGGGCACGCTGTGGAACATGGTCGGCTTCCAGACCAAGCTCAAGCATGCCGAGCAAGTGCGGCTGTTCCGCACCATCCCCGGGCTGGAAAATGCCGAGTTCGCCCGGCTGGGCGGGCTGCACCGCAACACCTTCCTCAATTCGCCGGTGCTGCTCGACCGCCAGTTGCGGCTCAAGTCCGCCCCGCACGTCCGCTTTGCCGGGCAGATCACCGGCTGCGAAGGCTATGTCGAAAGCGCTGCTATCGGCCTGCTGGCGGGTCTGATGACCGGGACAGAGCTATCCGGGAGCACATGGGAAGCCCCGCCCTGCACCACCGCGCTCGGCGCGCTGCTCTCGCACAGCACCGGCGATGCCGAGGCCGAGACCTATCAGCCGATGAACGTCAATTTCGGACTGTTCCCGCCGGTGCCCGCCGCCGTGAAGAAAAAGCAGCGCAAGGAAGCCTATACCCAGCGCGCCAAGCAGAATTTGGCGACGTGGCTAACGGTCCTCAGCGGCTGATCAACACTTACACGCCGGATGCTTCGCCGCTTTGGGCTTGGTCGTGGCAAACTCGGGCCGGGTCAGTTGCTGGTTGCCGTCGGCATCGGCCTTCTTGAAACGGTTGGCGGTGATCACCGCCCATTCCTCGAAGCTGAGCAGATTGTTGTGATCGGTATCGAGCTTGCGGAAGGCGGCGACGCGGGGGGCCAGCGCCTCGGTCCGGCTGACCAGGTTGTCGCGGTTGCGGTCGAGCCGGTTGAAGCGCTTTTCCTCGCGCGTGGCTTCGCTTGCCTGAGGAAGCGAGGCACCGCGCAGGCCGTCGCCGTCTTCGGTCGGGATCTCCTCGTCAGGGATCGCCGGATCGCTGGCTTGGTCGCTCAAGGCCGGCGGCGGCGGCGGCGCGGCGGCTTCGGTCGCGGCGCGGCCCTGCCACCAGAACAACCCCGAGGCGACAAGCAGCAGGGCGGAAACGGCGCCCAGGACAATACGGTTCATTGATCGGCGATTCCCGTTGGTTGGACCCGGCCGAGCATACCCTAGATGCCCAGCAAGCCAACCCTGAGTACGACCAGAATGGAGCCGGGCCCGCCGTTGCCGCCGCGCCGCCGCGCCGATCGGGCCATGGCGTGCAGCACCGCCAGCGAGCGCAGCGTGCGGGGCAGCCGGGCCGGCCGCCACGGCAGCGCAGCGCTCATCCCGGCGGCAAGATCGCCCAAGTCGCCGGGAAGGCGGGCAAGATCGGCCAGCGCCCATTCGCGCGCCGCGGCCAGCGCCGCCGGCGCGTCCGCCTTGGTCCCGGCCGCGCCGAGAATGGCCCTGGCCCTGGCGCCGGCCAGACCATCAAGCGGTCCGCTGGCGGGATCGCCCAGCAAGCCTTCCCAGGCATCGACCAGATCGCCCAGCACTGCGCGGTCGAGCGGCCGCGCCGCGATGTAGTCGAGCAGGGGTTCGCCGCGCGGTGGCCGCGCACCCTCCCCCAAGCGGTCGCGCCACCAGGCAAGGCGCAGCTGCCCGATGATCGGCTCACGCGCAGCGGCAAAGACCTTGGCCAGCCGGGTGTCGAGCGCCATGACCGCGAGCAGGTTGCCGCGCACCGCCGCCGGGGCATAGGCCAGGGCCAGGCGCTGCTCCACCGGCAGGGTTTCGCGCAACATCTCGTCGTTCATCGGTGCCTCATAGCGCCCCGCGCGCGGGCGACAAACTTTCCGCCCTTATCCGCCTGTTAACCCTGATCCTTCAAGGACCGCAAACCGTGGCGCTTTAAGGGCAGCATGTTGAATGGCCATATTTTCATCGGGGGCAAGATGCTGAGCACCTTCAAGCGGACAATGCGCCGACTCGCCAAGCAGGGCAGCGGCAACGCCACTTTGCTGGTTGCAGCGGGGTTGCCGGCGCTGATCGGTGCCGCCGGTCTGGGCGTCGACACCGCGCAGTGGTACATGTGGAAACGCGAAATGCAGTACGCGGCCGACCAGGCGGCGCTGGCCGGTGCCTGGGCACAGGTCGGCGGCAGCACCGGCGACGGCTATGTCACTCGCGCCAAGCAGGAACTCGCCTCTAACCTCTCGCAGGTCACCTTCTCGACCACACCCACCGTCAATCTTGCCAAATGGGCGGGAAGTGACCGGGACAATAGCGTCGTGGTCAGTTTCAGCGCGACCAAGCGGCTGCCGTTCAGTTCGTTCCTGACCAGCAAAGCGGTCACCGTCAGCGCCCGCGCCCAGGCGACCTACGCCCAGGGCCGCTCTTTCACCAGCTGCCTGATCGCGGTCGATCCGCATACCCGCGGCGCAATCGTTATCGGCGGCAACGCCTATGTCGTCGCCGGCTGCGGGGCAGCGGCGCTGTCGGACGATCCGGATTCGGTGATCAAGAACGGCGGCGCGGTGTTCCAGGTTGGCTGGATCGTGTCCGAAGGCGGGATCGACGACGATTTCAATGACGGTCATACCGAAATCTGGGAAAACCAGAGCAACCTCAGCGATCCCTTCGCCAATCTGACCCCGCCGACAAACAATACGCCGCGTTCGCTCACTTGCTCGTCGGGTGGCAACAAGTATGTCGCGACGATCAGCCTGGTGACGTCGATCTATTCCCAGGCGATGTCCAGCACCAACGGCAATTCCTACAAGACCGATGGGTCGAAGGTCCTGCAGTCGCAGGGCACCGACACCCGCGAGATGGAAGTGTCGCAGAATGCGGCCGTCGGACAGAAGATCATCGACGACAATTCCACGCAGATGGGAACGGTGACCACGACCACGTCGGGCAACAAGACCACCTACAGCCGTACCGACATCATCACTTATGAAGTCGGCACGATTACCGCGATCGTTCAGAAGTCGGTCAACAGCGGCGCCTATCCACAGCCCGGCACCTACAGCGACTTCACGCTGAGCTGCGACACGGTAATGGGCAAGGGCGTCTATGTCATCGACGGCGGCGATCTGGTCGTCAACGCCCAGTACAAGCTGACCGGCGATGGCGTCATGTTCGTGCTCAAGAACGGTGCCGGGATCAAGATCAACGGCGGGTCCAACACCATGTTGCGCGCCATGAGCTATGACGAGATGGTCGATCCCTCGGCTGGCGGGATGACCGCCACGCAGGCGACCCAGCTCAAGGACATGCTGATCTTCGAGGATCGCAATTCGCAAGGCAATCAGCAAGACAAGATCAACGGCAATTCGGGCATGGTGATGGACGGGACCGTCTATCTGCCGAAGAGCCCGGTGGTGTTCGACGGCACGACGAACGTGGTGACGCGCTGCTTCGTGCTGGCCGCGGCGCGGATCGTCATCGAAGGGACCGCCAACATGACCCGTTTCTGCCCGACCGACGTGATCAACACGGTTAGCGTCGGCGGCACGGGCAATTCGGTGAGGCTCGTTGCCTGATGCGCATTCTTTCACGCCTTCTCCGCGACAGCGCCGGTGCCGTGGTGATCGAAACCGCGCTGGTCACGCCGATCCTGGTGTTGATGAGCGTCGGCACCTATCAGGTCAGCCAGGTCATCGCCCGCCAGCACGAGCTGCAATCAGGCGCGGACGAGGCGATGTCGATCGCGCTGGCAGGTTGGACCGACAACACCGCACAGGTCAGCGCGATCAAGGACGTCATCAAGAAATCGACCGGGGTCACTGCCAGCAACATCACGATCGACCGGATGTACCGCTGCGGAAGTGACACCGCCTATGTCACGGATAAAGCAACCTGCGCCACCGGCAAGATCGTCTCGACCTACCTCAAGCTCAAGCTCAAGGACACCTACACGCCAAGCTGGACCAGCTTTGGCGTCGGCCAGCCGATCAACCTGGCGGTGACCCGCATGGTGCAGATCTCATGATCGGGCACACGCTTCGCGCCTTGCGCCGCCGCAACGAAGGCGCTGCCGCGGTCGAGTTCGCGCTCGTCGCGCCGCTGCTGATCACCATGGTGCTCGGCGTGTTCCAGGCCGGGATGTGGATGGGCTCGTACAACTCGTTGCGGTCGGTCGCCAATGATGCCGGCCGCTGGACCACGGTGCAGTACCAGCTCGGCAACCGCAAAACCAACGCCGAGATCGCCGTAGAGGCGCGTCGCAGGGCGACCACTGCGCCCTACTCACTCGATAACTCGGGCGTGGTTGCCTATGTCTCCGATGCGCCGACCCAGTCGATCGACAAAGTTACCGAAAAGACCCTCAAGCTGGTCTACAACATGCCCAACATCATGCAGTTCGCCGGCATGGGCGATTTCAAGATCAGCTATTCCCGGCCGATCTTCGTTAAGTCGACGATCTAACCAAGAACCACGCAAATCTGCGCTTCAGGGCCAAACGTTTTACACGCGGTTAACCCTGAACGTTTGCGACGCCGTTACCCGGCGCGGCTAGAGCGCAGGGGATGATCCGCGCGAAATCCATCCCGGGCCTCGCCCATGTCCAGACCGTCGGCGGCGTGCTGTCGCGGCTGGCGCGGGACAGCGCGGGCAATACCCTGGCGCTGATCGCCGCATCGGTTTTTCCGCTGCTGGCGATGATCGGCGGCGGGGTCGACATGGGCCGCACCTACCTCACCCAGTCGCGCCTGCAGCAGGCCTGCGACGCGGGCGTGCTGGCCGCGCGCAAGAAGCTGGGCAGCGCGGTGCCGACCGGTCTTCCCGCCGAGGTCCAGACCACCGGCGACAAGTTCTTCAACCTCAACTTCGGCAACGGCGCCTTCGGCACGACCGGGCGCAGCTTCACCATGACGATGCAGAGCGACATGGCGATCTATGGCCTGGCCAATGTCGACGTGCCGACCACAATCATGCAGGTCTTCGGCTACAAGAAGGTCGCGGTGAAGGTGTCGTGCATGGCGCGGCTCAACTTTTCCAACACCGACATCATGATGGTGCTGGATACCACCGGGTCGATGCGCGACACCAACCCGGGCGATCCCGCACCGAAGATCGACATTCTGCGCACCACCGTGCGATCGTTTTACGATCAGCTGGAAAAGAGCAAGAACGTCGGAACGCGGATCCGTTACGGTTTTCTGCCCTATGCCACCAACGTCAATGTCGGGGGTCTGCTGCGGTCGGACTGGATGGTCGACAAGTGGACGTACCAGAGCCGCAAGACCGCGCCGACAGGTGCCGGCCAGCTGATCTGGAACGAAACCTACGTCAGCGGCACGCGCACCCCGCTCACAACAACCGAGCAGGCCAGCTGCCCTGCCAGCACCGCCACCTACACCGACATTTCGGGCGGCTATAATGCGGATGGCACCGGGGCCGGACGCCAGCGCGTCAACGGGATCGAATACTATTGCTCGACGTCGAGCGACGGCAAGATCATCGTCAACGGTGCGACGTTCAGCAACTATGTCCGCGACTGGACCGTGACCATGGACAAGTTGGCCTGGCTCTACCAGCCGCTCAACCTCGACGTGCAGTGGACCAAGGGATCGAACGGCGATCCGCTGAAGATCGGAACGACCAGCAGCATTCCGGCCGACGGCACGCCCGATAACGTCCAGCCGCTGTGGGCCGAATTCCAGGGCTGCATCGAGGAACGCGATACCTACGAAATCGACGACTATGCCAATGTCGATCTGAACAAGGCGCTCGATCTCAATATCGATCTGGTGCCCAACCCCAAGGATGAGCGCACGCAGTGGCGGCCGCTGATCCCCGGCTTCGTCTTCGACCGCGGGATGTGGTGGGACGGATCGGGCACCTGGGAAGTCAATCCGGTCAAGCAGCGCTATGACTTTCTCATGCCGTGGTGGGCCGGCCTGGCAGTCTGCCCGACGGCGGCGCGCAAGCTAGACGCGCTCGATGCGACCACGCTTGACGCCTATCTCAAGTCGCTCAAGCCCGAAGGCAGCACCTATCATGACATTGGCATGATCTGGGGCGGGCGGATGATCTCGCCGACCGGCATTTTTGCGGCAGACAACGCCGATATCGATGGCAAGCCGACCAGCCGCCACCTGATCTTCCTGACCGACGGGCAGACCGCGCCGCTCGACTATTCGTATGCCACCTATGGGGTCGAACCGCTCGACCGGCGGCGCTGGGACCCAGCCAGCCCCAAGGGCGGTTTCACTCTGACCCAGGTTGTGGAAAACCGCTTCACCGTGGCCTGCAACGAGGTCAAGAAGAAGAACGTCACCGTCTGGGTGATCAGCTTTGGCACCTCGCTCAACCCGATGCTGAAAGACTGCGCCGGGCCGGGCCGCGCCTTCGAGGCGAAGGATGCCGCAACGCTGTCGGCGACCTTTGCCAAAATCGCGCAGCAGATGGGTGACTTGAGGATCGCCAAATGATCGCCTTCCTGCGCCGCCTGGGTCAGGACCGGCAAGGCGTCACCATCATCGAATTTGCGATCATCGCGCCGGCGCTGATGGTGCTGCTGCTCGGCCTGTTCGATCTGGGCTACAACATGTACACCAACGAGATGCTGCAAGGCGCGATCCAGCGCGCGGCCCGCGGTTCGACGATCGAGGGCGCGGACAAGAAGGAAGCCGCGCTCGACGCGATCGTCACCAGCGAAGTGCGCAGCGTTGCGGCCAACGCCACGCTGACTTTCAACCGCAAGTCCTATGCCAGCTTTGCCCGCGTCGGTCGGCCCGAAGACTATACCGACACCAACGGCAACAATCTTTGCGACAATGGCGAACCTTTCGAGGACGCCAACGGCAACGGCGCTTGGGATCTGGACCCGGGCGCAAAGGGCTTTGGCGGCGCGCGCGATGCGGTGATTTACACTGTGACGGTCAAATATCCGCGGCTAATCCCGATCGGCGCCTTCCTGCCCGGGCAGAACAAGGATTTCACGCTGAAATCGACCACGGTCCTGCGCAATCAGCCCTATGGCGCCCCGGGCGGGCCCAAGGCGCCTAGCCTGGGGGTCTGTTCATGAACGTGACCGGGCGATTGAAAGCGCTGCTGCGCAATGCCTCGGGTGTTGCGATGACCGAGTTCGCGCTGGGCGCGCCGTTCCTGATGTTTGCCGGGCTCTACGGGGTGGAGCAGGCCAACTTCGTGCTGGTCAACATGAAGATCAATCAGATCGCCTCGCACATCGCCGACAACGCCTCGCGCGTCGGCGATACGTCGCAGCTCAAGAACCGCAAGGTTTACGAAAGCGACATCGACGACTTGCTCATCGGTGCCAACATCCACGGCGGGGCCAGCATAGATCTCTATGCACACGGTCGGGTGATCATCAGCAGCCTCGAGGTGTGGAACCAGTCGGTCCACGCCGCAACCCATGCAACAACCCATGCCGATGGGGTCCAGTTCATCAGCTGGCAGCGCTGCCTGGGGGCAAAGAAAATCGGCTCGTTCTACGGCACGCAGAATGCCGCCATGCCCAGCGGAATGGGGCCGAAGGGCGGAGAGATTACTGCCGAGACAGACAATCCGGTGATCTTCGTCGAAGTGACCTATGACTATCAGCCGCTGATCGCCGGGCAGATCATCGCCAACAAGCAGATCCGCAGCATCGCGGCCTTCAGCGTGCGCGACAGCCGCGACCAGTCGCAGATCTTTCAGCGCAACACTGCGGCACCAGACCACGTGTCCGATTGCACCAGGTACGATACCAGCGCCGTCCTGATGTAGCCTTCGCTGCGCTGCTCAGCGGTAGCAGACCTTGCGCACCGCCGCGGCGATCCGCCCGGCGTCGATCAGCGCACCCTTTTCCAGATTGGCGGCATAGGGCAGCGGCACGTCCTCGTTGCACACCCGCAGCACCGGGGCGTCGAGGTTGTCGAAGCCCTGTTCCATGCACAGTGCGATGATCTCGGAGGCGATCGAGCAGGTCGGCCAGCCCTCTTCGGCGACCACGAGGCGATTGGTCTTGGCCAGCGAGGCCAGCACCGCCTCGGTATCGAGCGGGCGCAGCGTGCGCAGGTCGATAACTTCGGCGTCGATCCCCTCGCCCGCCAGTGTCTCCGCGGCCTCGAGCGCCAGGCCGACGCCGATCGAGTAGGAGACGATGGTCACGTCGCTGCCTTCGCGCATGATCCGCGCCTTGCCGATCGGCAGCACATGATCGTCGAGTTCCGGAAGTTCGAAGCTGCGCCCGTAGACCAGTTCGTTCTCGAGGAAGACCACCGGATCCTCGCTGCGGATCGCCGCCTTGAGCAGGCCCTTGGCATCGGCCGCATCGTACGGCGCGATCACGATCAGCCCGGGCACGCTGGCGTACCACGGGCCGTAGTTCTGGCTGTGCTGCGCGCCGACGCGCGCTGCCGCGCCGTTGGGACCTCGGAACACGATCGGGCAGCGCATCTGGCCGCCCGACATGTAATTGGTCTTGGCTGCCGAGTTGATGATGTGGTCGATTGCCTGCATGGCGAAATTGAAGGTCATG
>JBJTLX010000242.1:0-8959 GCA_046063245.1 Novosphingobium sp. | reverse complement strand
GGTTCGAGCGCTTCATCGAACTGTTCGCGCTCAACGACGGGTTCCTCTACGGCCTGGTCGCGGTCGTCATTTCGATCGCCATGGGCTTTATTGCCGGGCGCCTGTTCGCGCTGGTCTAGAGCCTGTCCTGTTTAGGTTGATGCGCCGTGACGGAGCCGATTTTGGCCGAGTGCAAGGATCGAGGAGGGAGCCATGCCGTCGCATAGTGACCGACGAGAGACGCCGCAATCGGCCAAAAGGGGCCCGCCGCTGCGCGGTTACCGCAGGAAGCCCCTCGGACGGCGTCGCGTCGCTGGCACGGGCCACCAGCCCGCACTGCGCACCGCTCCTTGCCGAGACGCTTCCTGCGGCAATCCCGGCGTATCAACCTGAACAGGACAGGCTCTAGGCAGCCGCGGTTTAGCGCTTCTTAACCCTGTTGGCCTAAGCCCCTGGCAATACGAAAGTTGCCACGGTCGCAGGGGAAGTGCCTTTCATGAATGACATGGGTTATCAGGGTAACGCCAGCGCGCGGCCAGCCTCGCCCGCCGAGATCCCGGCCGATGCCGCGCAGGTCGCGGCGCAGGTTGCGGCAACGGGGGTCGACAATTCGCGCGATCCGATCGGCGTTGTCCTCGAGATTGCCGGGTCCGGCTCGCAGATCGCGCTCGATCTGACGCGGCTGCAGGAATGCTCGGGCGATGGCGATCCCTCGATCGCGCTGGCCGGCCAGGTCGGCAGCCAGATCAAGATCCGCGTCGGACGCGGCTGGCTGCTCGCCTCGGTGCGCACCCAGCGTCAGGATTCCAAGACCCCGGGCGGCATCCTCGCGGCGATCGATTTTCTTGGCGAAGGCGAGGAAGAGCGGCTGACCGGGCGGATCCACTCGTTCCGCCGCGGCGTTACCCGCTATCCGATCCCCGGGGCGCTGGTCTATCCCGCGACCAGCAACGATCTCAAGCAGATCTACGCTTCGGACGGGCGCCCCAACGTGCAGATCGGCACGGTCTTTCCGACCCGCGACATCCGCGCTGGGCTCTACATCGATGCGCTGCTGGGCAAGCACTTCGCGCTGCTCGGCTCGACCGGTACCGGCAAGTCGACCAGCGCATCGCTGATCCTGCACCGGATCTGCGAATATGCCCCCGACGGGCATATCCTGATGATCGACCCGCACGGCGAATATTCCGCCGCGTTCAAGCAGACCGGCATGATCTTCGACGTGTCGAACCTGCAGATGCCGTATTGGCTGATGAACTTCGAGGAACACTGCGAAGTGTTCCTGACCTCGACCGGCAACCAGCGCCAGGAAGACGCCGACATCCTCTCCAAATGCCTGCTCGCCGCGCGGATGAAGAACCGCCTGGCCGAAACGATGGGCAAGCTGACCGTCGACAGCCCGGTGCCCTACCTGCTGTCCGATCTGACCACGATCATCCAGAACGAGATGGGCAAGCTCGACAAGGCGACCTCGTCGGCCCCGTTCATGCGGATCAAGACCAAAATCGACGAACTCAAGGGCGATCCGCGCTATCAGTTCATGTTCTCGGGCATGCTGGTCGGCGATACCATGGCCGAATTCATCGCCAAGATCTTCCGCATGCCCAGCCGCGGCAAGCCGATCTCGATCATCGACGTCTCGGGCGTGCCCTCGGACATCACCAGCACCGTGGTCGCGGTGCTCAGCCGCCTGGTCTTCGACTTCGCGATCTGGGCGCGCGATGAAAAGACCCGGCCGGTGCTGCTGGTCTGCGAAGAAGCCCACCGCTATGTCCCTAACGAGAAGAACGCCGATGGCTCTTCCGTCGGCCGGATTCTCAGCCGCATCGCCAAGGAAGGCCGCAAGTACGGCATTTCGCTGGGGCTGATCACCCAGCGTCCGTCGGATCTGGCCGAAGGCGTGCTGTCGCAGTGCGGCACGATCATCTCGATGCGCCTCAACAACGACCGCGACCAGGCCTTCGTCAAGGCGGCGATGCCCGAAGGCGCGCGCGGCTTCCTCGATTCCATCCCGGCGCTGCGCAACCGCGAATGCATCATCTGCGGCGAGGGCGTCTCAATCCCGATCCGGGTCAGCTTCGACGAGCTGGAAGAGGTCAAGCGCCCGGCCTCGGCCGACCCTTCGTTCAGCGACCTGTGGAACACCTCGGGCGGGGAAGAGGACATGGTCCAGCGCACCGTCCAGCGCTGGCGCGCGCAGGGACGCTAGCGCCGGTCAGGTCCCGCGCGTATCGCCGTAGAGGTGGATATGCAGCCGGTCGGACAGGCAAAAGCCGTGGTTCAGGCAGAGCGGCGCAAGCCAGCTTTCGCGTGCCCGCAGAACCGCGCTGGTGGTGCCTTCGCCCATCAGCATCACCCGGCCGCGCGGCAGGCCGTGGGCGCTGGCCAGCGCGGCGACCTCTTCGACATCGGCGGGTCTGGCAATTACGAACTTGAACCAGGCACGCGGGTCGGCGGCCCAGCCGGCGAGGCGTTCGGGCAGCAGCGCGAGCGCAGCCGGGTTGCCCGAATGCGCCAGCTTGGGGCTGACATTGTACTGCGCCACCAGGGGATCGAGCGCGGGATGCGGTGCGACCGTGCCGTTGGTCTCGATCTCGATCGCCATGCCTTCCAGCAGAGCGACCATCCGCGCCAGCGCCGCGCCCTGCAGCAAGGGTTCGCCCCCGGTGATCACCAGCCGGTCCTGCCCCAGCGCCCTGATCCGCGCCGCGACATCGGCTTCGTCGAGCGTGATCTGGTTGGCGGCACGTTCGAAAGTCAGCCCGTCACGGTGCGGATGGTTATCGCCCTCGAAGCGCCAGGTATAGGCGGTATCGCACCAGGTGCAGGCCAGATTGCAGCGCGACAGCCGCACGAAGGCCACGGGGCGGCCGATGCTCGGCCCTTCGCCCTGGAGCGAGGCGAAAATTTCGGGTTCGCCGGGGGTGGTAGTGGCGAGGGTCAGCATAAATCCTCCCCGACACGGGGAGGGGGACCATGCGCAGCATGGTGGAGGGGTACGTGCGCGTGGTCCTGAGGTGTCGGGACCACGCGCACGTACCCCTCCACCAGCTTCGCTGGTCCCCCTCCCCCAAGGGGGAGGATTGCGCCAAGCATGGTCACCCCAACCGCGCCAGCGCCGCCGCCAGCCGCTCGGCCTCCGCCGCGTGCATGGCGTGATCGGCGCGGGCCTTTTCGACTGCTTCGGGCTTGGCCTTTTCGGCGAAGGCCGGGTTGGCCAGGCGGCCTTCGAGGCTCTTTGCCTCTTTGGTGGAGGTTTCGAGCGCCTTGGTCAGGCGGGCCTTTTCGGCGGCGATGTCGATCACGCCTTCGAGTGGAACCACGATATTGGCATCGCCAGCGCCGATCTGCATCGCGGCCCCGGCAGGCGCGGCTGCGAACCGTACGCCGTTTAGCCGTGCAAGGCGATCGATCGCCGCACCGTTGCGTTCGACGATCCCGCGGGTGGCTGCGCTGGGATCGGGCAGGAAGGCGTCGAGTTTTGCGCCCGGCGCGATGCCCAATTCGTTCTTGGCGGTGCGCAGGTTGCCGACCAGGGCGATCAGCCACTCCACCTCGGCCTTGGCCTCGGCATCCACGCTCGCGCCTGGCTCCGGCCACTTGGCGGTGATCAGGGGATGGTGCGCGCGGTCGCCCAGCTTCGACCACAGCTCTTCGGTCACAAACGGCATGAACGGGTGGAGCATGACCAGGATCTGGTCGAGCACCCAGCCGGCCACCGCCTTGGTCTCATCATCGAAGCTGCCCTTGATCAGTTCGATGTACCAGTCGCAGAATTGGTCCCAAACGAAGTGGTAGATCGCGTTTGCTGCAGCGTCGAAGCGCAGGTCGGCCATGGCCTGGTCGAGTGCGGCCACGGTCTCGACAACTTCGCCGATAATCCAGCGATTTACCGCAGATTTTGCTTCAGGTGCTGCAAGGTTGCCCGATGCAGCAATTCCGTTGCTCTGGCAGAAGCGCGCGGCGTTCCACAGCTTGGTGGCGAAGTTGCGATAGCCTTCGACCCGGCGCTCATCCATCTTGATGTCGCGGCCCTGGCTTTCCATCGCCGCCATGAAGAAGCGCAGCGCATCGGCCCCGAACTTGTCGATCAGGCCCAAGGGATCGACCACGTTGCCCTTGCTCTTGGACATCTTCTGCCCGTCGGGTGCGCGGACCAGCCCGTGCAGGTACAGCCGCGGCCACGGGTTTTCGCCCGTCATCGCCTGCCCCATCATCATCATCCGCGCGTCCCAGAAGAACAGGATGTCGAAGCCCGAGATCAGCAGGTTGTTGGGGTAGTGGCGGGACAGCAAGCCCCTCCCCTTGGGGGAGGGGTTGGGGTGGGGGCTGGACGCTGGCGTTGTACCCCCATCCCAACCCTTCCCCACCGGGGAAGGGCTTTCATCCGGCCAACCCAGCGTGGCAAAGGGCCACAGCGCAGAGGAGAACCAGGTGTCGAGGACGTCTCCATCTTGGGAAATGCAGATTTCTTTTGCGAAGTGCTTGTCGACTAAGAACTTAATGTACTCGTTAAGATCGGATGGTGAGTCAGGCCACTCTGTCACGATCTTCCAATCGGGGCCGTAGAACTCTTGCGCAGCACGAATTGCGGTCGCTTCATCGAGTTCAACGAAAACTTTGGATCGCTGACGAGTGAAGTCATAGGTAAAGTCTGATGGATCATCGTCGCGCGGATACGGCCCAAACCACGCCGGTATCCTATGCCCCCACCACAACTGCCGAGAAACACACCACGGCTGGATATTCTCCATCCAGTTGAAGAAGGTCTTTTCCCAGCTCTTCGGAACAATCTCGATCGCGCCGCTTTTCACCGCCTCGATCGGCTTGGCGGCTAGAACCTGGGCATTCACATACCACTGGTCGGTCAGCCACGGTTCGATCTCGACCCCGCCGCGGTCGCCAAACGGCGTTTGGATCGTGCGCGGTTCGGCGTCGTGCTCGGCGCCGTCCTTGTCGGTCCACGGGATCAGGAAGCCGGCTTCCTTCATCCGCTCGACCACCAGCTTGCGCGCGGCAAAGCGTTCCATCCCGACGAATTCGGCCGGCACCAAGCCATCGGCGGTCTGCACGACCTTGGCCTCGGCATCGAACATGTTGAGCATGTCGGCGGGCTTGATCCCGGCGCGCTTGCCCACTTCGAAGTCGTTGAAATCGTGCCCCGGGGTGATCTTGACCACGCCGCTGCCCAGTTCGGGGTCGGCGTGCTCGTCGGCCACCACCTTGAACAGCCGCCCGGTCAGCGGCTGGCGAATGTCCTTGCCGATCACCGACTTGTAGCGATCATCCTCGGGGTTCACCGCCACGCACATGTCGGCCAGCATGGTCTCGGGCCGGGTCGTCGCCACCTCGACCGATCCGCTGCCATCAGCAAAGGGATAGCGGAAGCGCCAGAAGCTGCCCTTCACTTCCTTGGTCTCCACCTCAAGGTCGCTGATCGCGGTCTTGAGCTTGGGGTCCCAGTTGACCAGCCGCTTGTCGCGGTAGATCAGCCCCTGGTTATAGAGGTCGACGAAGACCTTGATCACTGCCCTGGTGAAGTGCGGGTCCATGGTGAACTGCTCGCGGCTCCAGTCCATCGAGCAGCCCAGCCGGCGCAGCTGGCGGGTGATCGTCCCGCCGCTTTCGGCTTTCCAGTCCCACACCTTGGCGACGAAATCCTCGCGAGTGTAATTGGTGCGCTTGTCCTGGCGTTCTTCGAGCTGGCGCTCGACCACCATCTGCGTCGCGATCCCGGCGTGGTCGGTGCCGACGACCCACAGCGCGTCCTTGCCACGCAGCCGCTCATAGCGGATCACCACGTCCTGAAGCGTGTTGTCCAGCGCGTGGCCGATGTGCAGGCTGCCCGTCACGTTGGGCGGCGGATTGACGATGGTGAAGGGCTCGGCATCGGGCCGTTCCGGGCGGAACAGGCCGCTGGATTCCCAGTGTTCGTACCACTTCGCCTCGATCGCGGCGGGGTCGAAAGTCTTGGGCAGAGTGGGTTCAGGCGCAGGATCGGTCATGATCGGGGCGCTTTGCCAGCGGGTGCCTTTACTGGCAAGCTTGTCGGCGGGGCGATTTTACCGCACAAGCTGCGGCAATGCGCAGACGGTGTGAGTTTTCCCTGAGCAGCAATGACGCCGACGCGCAGACCATCGCGCTCAGCGGGCGGCTGCTGGTCTCCTCGATCGCCGCGATCGACCGCGATCTGCGCGGGGTGACTGGCCCGGTCGCGCAGGTCGATCTCAGCCAGGTCGAGGCGATCGACACCGCCGGGGCCTGGCTCGCCTGGCGGCTGGCCGATGAACACCATGCGAAGATTGTCGGGGCGAGCGCGGAGGCCAAGCGCCTGATCGCCGCGGTCGCGCCGGCCGAAGGCGACACCCCGATTGCCGCGCCGCGCTTGCCGACCGTCCAGCGGGTGCTCGATTCGATCGGCGACTATGTCGTCGGCGCAGGCCGCGGGGTGGTTGCCTTCCTCGGCTTCGTCGGGGCGATCCTGATCGCCTGCGGATCGTTGCTGCGCCATCCCGGGCGCTTCCGGGTCAAGGCGCTGGTCCGCCAGATGGAGCTGGTCGGGGTGTCGGCGCTGGGAATCATCGGGCTGATGAGCTTCCTCGTCGGGATCGTCATCGCCCAGCAGGGCGCGGTGCAGCTGCAGCAGTTCGGCGCGGAAATCTACACGATCAACCTGACCGGGCGGCTGGCTTTTCGCGAACTCGGCGTGCTGATGACCGCGATCATGGTTGCGGGGCGCTCGGGCTCGGCCTTTGCCGCGCAGATCGGAACGATGCGCCTGACCGAAGAGGTCGACGCGATGCGCACAATCGGGGTGAGTCCGGTCGAAGCGCTGATCATTCCGCGGGTGCTGGCCTCGACCTTCATGATGCTGCTGCTCGGCTTCTATGCCTCGCTCTGCGCGATCGTCGGCGGGGCGACCATCTCGACACTGACGCTCGAAATCCCGTTCATGACCTTCCTGGTCCGCATCCAGGAAGTGGTGCCGCTGCATGACCTGTGGGTCGGCTTCATCAAGGCCCCGGTGTTCGGCGCGATTGTCGCGCTGGCCGGGTGCTATCAGGGCATGCAGGTCGAGGGCAATTCGGAAGAAGTCGGGCTGCGCACAACCATCGCCGTGGTCCAGGCGATCTTTGCGGTGATCGTGCTCGATGCGTTCTTCGCGGTGTTCTTCAGCGAAGTGGGCTGGGGATGAGCCACGACGCCGACTTCCCGATCGTCGTCGAAGGGCTGCGCAACGCCTTTGGCGAGCACGTGATCCACGACAACCTCTCGCTCAAGGTGCGGCGCGGCGAGATCATCGGCGTGGTCGGCGGGTCGGGCACCGGCAAGTCGGTGCTGATGCGCTCGATCATCGGGCTGCAGGTCCCCGACGCCGGGCGGATCGACGTGCTGGGCGACGAGATCACCGCCGCGCGCGACGACGACGACATCGACATCCGCAGCCGCTGGGGCGTGCTGTTCCAAGGCGGGGCGCTGTTTTCCACCCTGACCGTGGCGGAAAACGTCGAAGTGCCGCTGAAGGAGTTCTACCCCGAGATCTCCGACCAGCTGCTGCACGAGATCGCCCGGTTCAAGGTCATGCTCTCGGGCCTGCCGGCCGAAGCGGCGAGCAAGTACCCGTCCGAGTTGTCGGGGGGGATGCGCAAGCGTGCCGGCCTGGCCCGCGCGCTGGCGCTCGATCCCGAGCTGCTGTTCCTCGACGAGCCGACCGCCGGGCTCGACCCGATCGGTGCCGCCGCCTTCGACCAGCTGACGCTGGAACTGCAGGAGACGCTGGGGCTGACGGTGTTCCTGATCACGCACGATCTCGATACGCTGTACGAGATCTGCGACCGGGTGGCGGTGCTGGCCGACAAGCGGGTGATCGCGGTCGACACCATCCCCAACCTGCTCAAGCTGGACCACCCGTGGATCCAGGAATACTTCAACGGCCCGCGCGGCCGCGCGGCGCAGGCGGCACAGACCCGCACCCGCGCGGCGCACAAGGCGGCGGCCCGCGCCAAGGCGATGGACAATCAAGCGGACACAGGGGCATAAGGCGGGCGAATGGAAACACGTGCCAATCACGTTTGGGTGGGGGTGGTCACGCTGGCTTTGCTGGGGGTGATCGCGGCCTTCGTCATCTGGATCGCCCGGCTGGGTGAGGGCAACCTCAACGAATACGACATCTTCTTCAAACAGTCGGTCGACGGCCTGTCCAAGGGATCGGGGGTGACCTTTTCCGGCGTCCCGGTCGGCCAGGTCAAGACGATCGAGCTGTGGAAGAAGGACCCCAGCTTCGTGCGGGTGCGGATCGCCATCGACGATGGCGTGCCGATCCTCCAGGGGGTCACCGCGACGATGCAGGGCAGCTTTACCGGGGTTTCCAACGTCCAGCTGGAAGGCGCGGTCAAGGGCGCCCCGCCGCTGACCGAAAGGGGCCCCGAAGGCGCGCCGGTGATCCCGACCAAGCGCGGCGGGCTGGGCGAACTGCTCAATTCCGCGCCGGTGCTGCTCGAACGGCTGGCGACCTTGACCGAGCGGCTGACCCTGGTGCTGTCCGACAACAACCAGAAATCGATCGAGAACATCCTCGCCAATACCGACAAGCTGACCGCCAATGTCGCTCAGGCCTCGCCCCAGTTCGAACGTGCGATGGTCGAATTGCAGTCTACCCTGGCCCAGGCCAAACTGACGCTGGCCAGCTTCGAGAAGGTCGCCAATTCGACCGACCAGCTGGTGAGTGGCGAGGGGCAGAGCCTGGCCGAATCGCTGCGCAAGACGCTGAAATCGGCGCAGGGCGCGGCGGATCAGCTCGAAGTGACGATGAAGAATGTCCAGCCGGTGACCAAGCAGCTCAACGAATCGACCCTGCCCGCTGCCGAGGCCGCGATCCGCGATCTGCGCGCCACCACCCGGGCGCTGCGCGACGTGACCGAGAAGATCGACGAAAAGGGCGCCGGCGGTCTGCTCGGCGGGGACAAGCTGCCGGATTACA
>JBJTLX010000241.1:0-5568 GCA_046063245.1 Novosphingobium sp. | reverse complement strand
ACCAACTGGCTGCTCAAGGTGCTCTGGGAGGCCCTGCTGACCCCGGTAACCTACGCGGTGGTCGGCTGGCTCAAGCGGCGCGAGGGGGTCGAAGTATTCGACCAGGGCACCGATTTCTCGCCCTTTGCCAAGGCGGATGCGGTCTAGGCCCCGTCCACTGGGGAACGGGGCCTCACCGCGATGGCTCAATCGGCGATGAGGCCGATCGCCAGGTAGATCACGATCAGGCTGCCGAAGCCGAAGATCGTGCCCAGCGCCCAACCGACGCGGACCAGATTGACATCGACGTTAAAGTAATCGGCAATGCCCGAGCAGACGCCCATGAACTTGGCGCGGTCCTTGCCAAGGCGGAACCCGCTGCGCTGGGGCAGGATCGGGTCGGAGTGGTTCAGCGCGCTCATGCGACGGCTCCGACATAGGCGACCGATGCCTGGGCGGGGGTCGGGGTGGCGACGGTGCCGGTCAGGGTCAGCAGCGAGATGGCGAGGGCACAGACGGCGGCGGCGACGCGGTTGGCGGTATTGGACTGGGTCATTTTAAATCTCCTTGGACAAATTGTGTTGCGCAGCTTGCGCATGCCACAATGATTGCAGGGACCGTGCCAAATGGCCGAAAGCCCGGAAAACCGACCTTTCTGCACAATGAACCGAATCTTTCACCGGGATGAATGCGCAGTGTTGGTGATATTTCCCAACAATCGGCATCGCCCTTTTGCGTGACCTTGCCGATGACGCGTTCTATCGCCCCGCCATGGCGCTCGACCAACTCGCCCTGACTGCATTCCGCAATCACCGCGCCACCCGCTTCGACGGGACGGCGCGCTTCAACCTGCTGGTGGGCGAGAACGGCGCGGGAAAGACCAACGTGCTCGAAGCGCTGTCGCTGCTGGCGCCGGGCCGGGGCCTGCGCCGCGCCGCGCTGAGCGAGATGGCCGGGCAGCACGGCGACGGCAGCTTTGCGGTGAGCGCCGCGCTGGGCGATGCGGTGCAGCTGGGCACCGGGATCCGCCCCGACCGGCCGGGACGGCGCGTGGTCCAGGCCAACGGCGCCGACATCGCCGCGGTCCAGCTCGGCGAATGGCTCAGCATCGGCTGGCTGACCCCGGCGATGGACCGGCTCTTCGCCGAGGGCGCCGGGGCGCGGCGGCGCTTTCTTGACCGGCTGGTGCTGGCGCTGGAACCCGGCCATGCCCGCCAGGCCGCGCGGCTCGAAGGCGCCTTGCGTGAGCGGGGCCGCCTGCTGGCCGAGCCCGCCGAGCCCGATCCGCGCTGGTTCGACGCGATCGAACTGCAACTGGCCGAGGCCGGCGCCGCCGTGGCCCAGGCGCGGGCTCGGATCGTCGCGCAGCTCGATGCCGCGCTCTCGGCCCTGCCCGATGCGCCCTTTGCGCGGCCCAGCCTGGCCTATCAGCCGGGCGGGCCAGCCGAGGCCGAGGCACTCGCCGCCGCGCTGGCCCAGGGCCGCCGCCGCGACCGCGCCGCGGCACGCACTCTGACCGGGCCGCACCGCGACGAGCTGGCCGTGACCATGGCCGGCAAGGGCCAGCCCGCCGCCGAATGCTCGACCGGCGAGCAGAAGGCGATGCTGATCGCCATCACCCTGGCCCACGCCGGGCTGGCCGAAGGCGCGCGCCCCTCGCTGCTGCTGCTCGACGAGGTTGCCGCGCACCTCGACCCGCTGCGCCGCACCGCCCTGTTCGACCGGCTGCGCAGCGGCACTGCCCAGGTCTGGCTGACCGGGACCGAGATTGCCCCGTTCGACACGATTGCGGACGAAGCCGCGGTGTGGCGGGTCAGCGAGGGGACGGCGGAGCGGCTTTCCTAAGATCCTCTCCATTTTCGCCGAATGGCGAAAATGGAGAGGATCTATTCGGCAGGCGGCAAGGCCTTCACCACCGCATCGAGCGTATCCGCCACCAGCAGTTCCACCCCCGGCGCGGTCGGGTGGATGTGGTCGGGCTGGACCAGCGCGGGCTTGTCGATCAGCGGCTGAAGGAAGAACGGCACCAGTTTGGCATCGTACCGTTTCGCCAGCGCCGGATAGATCGGGTTGAATCGCGCGGCATAGTCGGGACCCAGATTGGGCGGTGCGATCATGCCCATCAGCATCACCGGCACCCCGCGCGCCTTCAGCTTGGCCATAATCGCATCGAGATTGCCCCGGGTCTGCTCTGGCGGCAGGCCACGCAGCAGGTCGTTGCCGCCCAGGCTGACGATCACCAGCGCCGGCGGCTGGGGCAGGCTGCTTAGCGTGAAATCGAGCCGCTGCAGCCCGCCTGCAGTGGTATCGCCCGAGACCCCGGCGTTCATGATCCGCGCGTTGATCCCGCGCCCGCGCAGTGCGGCTTCCAGCTTGGCGGGATAGCTTTGCCCCGGCTCCAGCCCGTATCCGGCGAACAGGCTGTCACCCAGCGCGACGATGCGCAGTTCCTTGCCCATCACCGGCGGCAGCGGCGGTTCGGTTTCGCTCGAAAGCGCAGAGGGTGCGGCCTCCGGCGTGCCCGATCCGCAGGCGGAAAGCGCCAGTGCCAGCAGCGCAGGGCTTGCAACCACGGCCAGCCAATTCCATTTCATTATGCAACGTCCTTTGTCTTTCCTCCTGACTATGGCATCCCGCTGACGTGACAAGCCCCCTTTCGGCGCCGCTACCCGCTATCGCCGCCTCGAACCTTACCTTGACCCTGGGCCAGGACGGCAGCGCGGTAGAGATCCTGCGCGGGATCGACCTGACCGTGCCGCTGGGCCAGACCCTCGCCCTGCTCGGCCCCTCGGGCTCGGGCAAAAGCTCGCTGATGGCGGTGCTCTCCGGGCTGGAACGGGCCAGCGGCGGCAGCCTGACTGTCGCCGGGGCCGATTTCGCCGCGCTGGGCGAAGACGGCCTGGCCACCGCGCGGCGCGGACGGATCGGCATCGTGCTGCAGGCGTTTCACCTGCTGCCGACGATGACCGCGCTGGAAAACGTCATGACCCCGCTCGAACTGGCCGGGATCGCCGATGCCCGCGAGCGCGCCGCGGCGGAGCTCTCCGCGGTCGGGCTGGGCCACCGCCTCAACCACTATCCGACCCAGCTTTCCGGCGGCGAGCAGCAGCGCGTCGCCATCGCCCGCGCGCTTGCCCCGCGCCCCGCGCTGGTCTTCGCTGACGAGCCGACCGGCAACCTCGACGCCGCGACGGGCGAGGCGATCATGGACCTGCTGTTCACCCGCCGCGCCGAGGCCGGAGCGACGCTGGTGGTGATCACCCACGATGCGGCACTGGCGACGCGTTGCGAGCGCGTGGTGACACTGGCCGACGGGCAGATCGCGAGCGACAGCAATCCTCCCCGGCACGGGGAGAGGGACCATGTGCAGCATGATGGAGGGGTACAGGCGAGTGATCCTGCCCTTCCGGCGTCGTGACCACGCGCGCGTACCCCTCCACCACCTCCGGTGGTCCCCCTCCCCGTGCCGGGGAGGTATCCTGGCCCGCTGCCTGGACGATCGCCCGGCGCGATCTGTCGGCGCGGTTCCGCGGCTTGCGGTTGCTGCTGGTCTGCCTGTTCCTGGGGGTCGGCGCGCTCGCCGCGATCGGCACCCTGACCGGTGCGATCGAGCGCGAGCTGGCCAGCCGTGGGCGCACGATCCTGGGCGGTGACCTTGAGCTGGCGGTGTGGCAACGCAGCCCGACGCCACAGGAACGGGTGGCCTTTGCCCGCCTCGGCACTTTGTCGAGCGGGATCCGGTTGCAGGCCATGGCCACCGCCGGCGATCTTGCCGCACCGGTCGAACTCAAGGCGGTCGATGCCGCCTGGCCGCTGGTCGGGCGGCTGACCCTGCAGGATGGCCGCAAGGTCGGGTCACCCAGCGCAGGCGAGGCGTGGATCGCCCCCGGCGCGGCCGAACGGCTCGATGCCCGGCCCGGCAGCACGATCACTGTCGGCGGCCAGCCGCTGCGGGTTGGCGGGATCATCGCCGATGAGCCCGACCGGCTGGGTGAAGGCTTCACCCTGGGCCCAGTGGTGATCACCGCGGCAGACTTTCCCGCCACGGCCGGCCTGACCAGCCCGGGGGCGATGTACCGCAGCAAGAGCCGTATCGCGCTTCCTGCCGGACGCGATCCGGTGCGGGCCGGCGCGGCGCTCAAGCAGCAGTTCCCCTCGGCCGGATTCGAGGTCCGCACCCGCGACAAGGCCAGCCCCGGAGCGGAACGCTTCGTCAGCCGGATGGGCGAGTTCCTTGTGCTGGTCGGCTTGGCCGCCTTGGTCATCGCCGGGATCGGGATCGGCGGCGGGGTCTCCTCTTACCTCGAGGCGCGGCGCGGCAGCATTGCGACGCTGAAAGTGCTGGGGGCGACCAGCCGCGACATCGCCCGGATCTATATGCTGCAGATCGCTGTCGCGGCGCTGGCGGGCAGCCTGGCCGGGCTGGCCGGCGGGGTGCTGGTCACGCCGCTGCTCGGCCGGGCGCTGGGCAGCCTGCTGCCGGTGGCGCCGGGGTTCGTTTTCGATCCTGCCGCGCTGGGCCGGGCGGCGCTATACGGCTTGCTGGTCGCGCTGATCTTTGCCGCGCCGCCGCTGCTGGCCGCGCGGCGCTTTCCGGCGATGGCGCTGATGCGCGCGCGGGTCTCGCCGCTGGCGCGGCACTGGCGCGATGGCGCGCTGCCGGTCGGCCTGGGCATGGCGGCGATTGCCGCGCTGGCCCTGGCCACAGCCGCGCAGCCGCGGGTTACCGCCTACTCCCTCGCCGGATCGGTCGGCCTGCTGGGCCTGCTCGCCCTGCTCGGCTGGGTGATCCGCTGGAGCGCGGCGCGGCTGCCGCGGCCCCGGCGCCCGCTGGTGCGGATTGCGCTGGCCAACCTCCACCGCCCCGGCGCGCAGACCGGGGCGCTGGTTACCGCGCTGGGCTTCGGCCTGTCCGCCTTCGTCACGCTGGCGGCGGTCCAGACCAGCCTCGATGCCAACATCGCCGCCCGGGTGCCGCAGCGCGCGCCCGACTACTTCGTGCTCGACGTGCCGCGCGACCGCGCCGCCGCGTTCAGCCAGACGGTGCTGGCGCAAAGCCCGCAGGCGCGGGTCCGCATGGTCCCCTCGCTGCGCGGCGCGATCCTAGCCTATGGTCCGGCCGACCGGATGACCCGCGTCGCCGACCTCAAGGTGATCCCGGACGAGGCCTGGCCGCTGCGCGGTGAGCGCGGGCTGACCTATTCCGACAGCCTGCCCGAAGGCAATTCGCTGACCGCCGGAACGTGGTGGCCCGCAGGCTACACCGGCGAGCCGCTGGTCTCGGTCGACGAGAAGCTGGCCAGCGCCCTGAACCTGAAGATCGGCGACCACCTGACCATCGGGCTGCTGGGGGTCGAGCGCACCGCGAAGATCGCCTCGCTGCGGCGGATCGACTGGGATTCGATGGGCTTCAACTATGTCCTGGTGTTCAGTCCCAACGCGATCGCCGACGCGCCGCACAACCTGGCGGCGACGGTCGACCTGCCCCAGGGCAGCGCCAAGGGGCCGCTGCTGCGCGCACTGGTCAAGGGTTTCCCCTCAAGCTCGGTGATCGAGGTCGGCGGGGTGCTGGCCCAGGCGCGCGACCTG
>JBJTLX010000240.1:0-37681 GCA_046063245.1 Novosphingobium sp. | reverse complement strand
GCCGAGGATATCGTGCTGATGAAGGCGGTGGGCATCAACCCGGTGGTGGTCCACGGCGGCGGCCCGCAGATCGGCGCGATGCTGAAAAAGCTCGGGGTCGAATCGCGCTTCGTCGATGGCCTGCGCGTGACCGACAAGGCGACCGCGGACATCGCCGAAATGGTGCTGTCGGGCGCGATCAACAAGGAACTGGTCAGCTGGATCGCGCGCGCCGGGGGCAAGGCGATCGGCATTTCGGGCAAGGACGGCGGACTGGTCACCGCCGGCAAGGTCCGCCGCACCACCCGCGATCCCGGCAGCAATATCGAACAGGTGGTCGACCTCGGCTTTGTCGGCGAGCCCGAGACGGTCGACACCGCGATCATCGAAACAGCCTGCGCCGCCGGGATGATCCCGGTGATCGCGCCGATCGCCGCGGGGAGCGACGGGGCGACCTACAACATCAACGCCGATACCATGGCCGGGGCGATCGCCGCGGCGCTGGGCGCAGCGCGGCTGTTCCTGCTGACCGATGTCGCCGGGGTGCTCGATCAGGACGGCAAGCTGCTCACCGACCTCAACCCCGCGGACATTGCCGCGCTGCAGGCCCAGGGCACGATCAGCGGCGGGATGATCCCGAAGCTCGAAACCTGCATCCACGCGGTCGAGGCCGGGTGCGAGGCGGCGGTGGTGCTCGACGGGCGGGTGCCGCACGCGATGCTGCTCGAATTCTTTACCTCTCGCGGCGCAGGTACACTGATCCGCGCCTGACCTGAAGGAGGCCCCATGCGACCGACGCCCATGCCGCCGCGAATCCTGGCCGCCATCGCGCCGTCCGCCATCGCGCTCTCCGCCGCGGCGCTGGTTCTGGCCGGGTGCGACCGCGCCGCGCCGCCGGTGCCGCAGCCCAGCGCCAGCACCTCGTCGCTGTCGGTACTGCCCAAGGCGGTGCCCCCCTCGACCTCGCGCGATCCGCAGGAAGTGCTGCTGTCCTGGGCCAAGGCGGTCAGCCTCAAGGACTGGCCGACCGCATACGGCTATTGGGGCGATCACGGCGCGCAGAGCGGGATGACGCTCGACCAGTTCAAGGCCAGCTGGGGCAAGCTGCAAGCGCCCGACCTTGAAGTGGGCAAGGGTGAGCAGGAAGGCGCGGCCGGCTCTTCATTCTACACCGTGCCCGTCACCATCGTCGATGGCCAGCGCCGCATCCCGGGCGAAGTCGTGCTGCGCCGGGTCAACGACGTCGATGGCGCAACTGCGGAACAACTGCGCTGGCATATTGAAAGCACCACGCTGAAGCCCTAGTTGATCGCCTCCATAATGGGGATTCCACCGTGCTGTTGATGTCTGTGCTTGGGGCGATCGGTTATCTGATCTGGATCGTCCGGATGGTGGTGATCTGCCAGTTCGTGCTCTACCTGCTGATCGCCTTCAACGTGGTCGATCTGTCCAACCGCTTCGTCCACGGGTTGTGGAACGCGCTCAACGCGCTGCTCGAACCGATGCTGGCGCCGATCCGCCGCCACATGCCGCCGGTCGGCGGGATGGACTTTTCCTACATGGTGCTGCTGTTCGGGCTGTGGATCGTCTCGCAGCTGCTCGGCGCCGTGGCGATGTCGGTCAACGCATGAGCGGAGCGGTCATCGACGGCAAGGCCTTTGCCGCGACCTTGCGGGCGCGCGTCGCCACGCATGCGGCCACCTTCGAACACGCCGCCGGGCGCAAGGCCGGCCTCGCCGTGGTGCTGGTCGGCAGCGATGCCGCCAGCCAGGTCTATGTCACCGCAAAGGCCAGGCAGACCGTCGAATGCGGCATGGCCAGCTTTGAACACCGCCTGCCCGAGGATACGACGCAGGCCGACCTGATCGCTCTGGTCGATGCCCTGAATGCCGATCCCGCGGTCGACGGGATCCTGGTCCAGTTGCCGCTGCCGGGGCACCTCGACGAGCAGCAGGTGGTCGCGCGGATCGATCCGGACAAGGACGTCGACGGGCTGACCCCGCTCAGCAGCGGGCGGCTCGCGCTGGGCCAGCCCGGCCTGGTGCCGTGCACCCCGCTGGGCAGCCTGATGCTGCTCAAGGACCGGCTCGGTAACCTGTCGGGGCTCGACGCAGTGGTGATCGGCCGCTCGATCCTGGTCGGCAAGCCGATGGCGCAGCTGCTGCTCGCGGAAAACTGCACCGTGACCATCGCGCACAGCCGCACTCGCGATCTGGCGCAAGTGGTCCGTCGCGCCGACATCGTCGTTGCCGCGGTGGGCCGCCCGGAAATGGTCCGGGGGGACTGGATCAAGCCCGGCGCGACCGTGATCGACGTCGGGATCAACCGTCTTCTGCCGGAAGACGGCCAGGCCAAGGGCCGGCTGGTCGGCGATGTCGCCTTTGCCGAGGCAGTGGCCGTCGCAAGCGCGGTCACGCCGGTCCCCGGCGGGGTCGGACCGATGACCATCGCGGTGCTGCTGCGCAATGCGCTGGTCGCGGCGCATCGCAACGCCGGGGTGGCGCTGGCCGACGCGGCGTTGTAAGCCCGTGCCCATGAAGCGCGCGCTCCTTGGCCTGATGGCCGCATCGATTGCCCTGTCCTCGGCCCTGTCTCCCGCCCTGGCGCGCGACCGCGATCCGGGGCGCGGCTATGCCAACCCCAGCGCGGTGATCGCCGCCGAAATCGCCTTTGCCAAGCTGGCTGCCGAAAAGGGCCAGTGGAGCGCCTTCCGCGCCACCGCGACCAAGGATGCGGTGATGTTCGAACCGCACATGGTGCTGGCGCAGGAGTGGCTCAAGACCCGGATCGATCCGCCCAAGTCGGTCGCCTGGCAGCCGCACCAGGTCTGGGCGAGCTGCGACGGCAGCTATGCCGTGACCCGCGGGGCGTGGCAGCGCGAGGGCAGCACCGGCTACTTCACCACCGTCTGGCAGCGCCAGAAGGACGGCAAATACAAGTGGATCATGGACCAGGGCGATGCTCTGCCGTTTCCGATGGACCCGCCCGAGATGATCGTCGCCAAGGTCGCCGATTGCCCGCCGGGCTATCGCGGCAAGTCGCCCAAACCGCCCAAGGTGCCGCCCGCGCCGTTCGATCCGGCCATGCGCGCGGGCAAGTCGGATGACGGGACCCTGACCTGGAATGTCACGGTTGCACCGGATAATGCCCGCCGCTTCGTCGTGACCATGGTCAGCGCCGGCCAGCCGGTGATCGTGCAGGACCTGCAGGTCGAAGCCCCGGCCAAATAGGGCCAGACGCGCGATGTTCGATCTGTTCATGTCGGCCTTCGTCACGCTGTTCGTGGTGATCGATCCGCCCGGCTGTGCCCCGATCTATGCCGGGCTGGTCAGCGGCGCGACCGCGCGCCAGGCCGCGGCGATGGCGCTGAGGGCGTGCCTGATCGCGCTGGCGATCCTGGTGGTCTTCGCGCTGTTCGGCGAAAACCTGCTTGGCGCGCTGCACATCGAACTCAACTCGTTCCGCCTTGCCGGCGGGATCATGCTGTTCGTCATCGCGCTCGACATGGTCTTCGAAAAGCGCACCCAGCGGCGTGAGGAGCGCGCCGAAAAGGTCAAGGCCCAGAACGCCCAGACCCCCGAGATCGAGGATGTCTCGGTTTTCCCGATGGCCATGCCGATGATCGCCGGGCCCGGCTCGATCGCCACGATCATGCTGCTGATGGGCCGCGCCCAGGGGACCGAGCAGACCCTGGCGATCCTCGCCGCGCTGGTCGCGGTGATGGCGCTGACCCTGCTTGCGCTGGTCGCCGCCAAGCCCTTGATGAAGCTGCTCGGCAGCCAGGTCGAGGCGGTGATCACCCGCCTGCTCGGGGTGCTGCTGGCGGCGCTGGCGGCGCAGTACGTGATCGACGGGGTGAAGGCGGTGCTTACTGCAGCGTAACCCGGCCGTCGTCGCTGTCGCGGCGGCCGAAGAACTGCATCAGCTGGACCAGCAATTCGCAGCGGCCCGCAAGGTCGGGCGCTTCGAGCAGCGCCTGTTTGGCGGCGGCGTCGAACGGGGCGATCTGGCTGACGCCGTCGATCAGCGAGCGGTCGTCGAGCCGGGTCACCGCCTCCCAGTCGACCGAATAGCCCTGGGCATCGGCAAAGCGCCGCGCCTCGCGCTCGAACCCGGCGCGCTCGACCGGGGACAGCGCGGCACTGTCGTCTTCCGCCGCGATCAGTTCGCCCTCGACCTGGCGGAACGGGGTGGCGGCGTCGAGCTCGCGCAGGATGCGAAAGCGCGATTCGCCTTCGAGCACGATGTTGAAGCGCCCGTCGTCCAGCGCCTCGACTTCGCCGATCCGGCCCAGGCAGCCGACCGCGAACAGCGGGGCGCCTTCATCGGGCCGCTGCGGCTGGATCATCCCGATGCGCCGGTCACGCGCCAGCGCATCCTTGACCATCGCCTGATAGCGCGGCTCGAAGATGTGCAGCGGCAGCTGCAGGCCGGGAAACAGGATCGCGCCGGGCAGGGGAAAGATCGAAATGCGCAAGGACCGCGCCTCCTAACCGAACAGGATCAGCGACAGGCGTCGCCGCATCGCCGCGACCCAGGGGTCTTCCAGCCCGACTGCCTCGAAGATCTGCAGCAGCTTGGCCCGCGCCGCGCCTTCGTTCCATTCGCGGTCGGCGGCGATCGCGGTCAGCAGACGCTCCGCCGCGCTGTCGCGGTCGCCCGCGGCAAAGGCCGCGCCGGCATAGGCAAGCTGCGCCGCGTGGTCCTGCAGTGATGCGTCGGCGGCGGCCTTGAGCCCGGCCAGTTCGCTGTCCTCCGGGCGGCTGCGCGCCAGTTCGAGCGCGGCCATGGCGCGGTGCAGGTCGGGATCGCTGCGCAGCGCCTCGGGCACGGCAGCGGCGACGGCATCGGCGGCGTCGAACTCGCCCGCCAGCGCCAGGGCACGGATCTGCCCGCCAAGGGCAGCGCCGCTGTCGGGCGCGATTTCGCTGATCTGGGCAAAGATGCTGGCAGCGCGCGGCCCGTCGCCTTCGGCCAGCGCGGCTTCGCCCATCGCCAGCAGCGGTTCGATGTCGGCGGCCGGGGCGCCGCCGCCGTCGATCGGCAACTGGGCCAGCAGCTGATCGAGCGTTGCCTTGAGCTGGCTTTCGCTGCGCGCCTGGGTCAGATCGGCGACCGGCTGGCCCTGAAAAAGCGCATAGACCGTCGGGATCGAGCGGACCTGGAACTGCGCGGCGATGAACTGTTCCTCGTCGACATTGACCTTGGCCAGGATCACGCCCTTGTCGGCATAGTCCGCCGCGACCTTTTCCAGCACCGGCGACAGCGCCTTGCACGGGCCGCACCATTCGGCCCAGAAATCGAGGATGACGAGCGAATGCATCGAAGGTTCGACCACGGTCTTGCGAAACCGGTCGACCGCTTTCTGTTCGTCGAGATTGAGGCCCATGCTTGCCAAGGATAAACTCCGTCGTCTGATTGCGGTGACTGGCCGCCAATGTGGGCCTTCGCCGCCATTTGTGAAGGCACAAAGCGCGCGGGCAGGCGATTGCCACTTTTCCCCTTGGCAAGCCAATGGGGCGATGCTAACGGCGCGCCTCACCCCGGACCCTCCGCCGTTTAGGCACAGGGTTGCAGGCGTTCGAGCGGGCGTAGCTCAGGGGTAGAGCACAACCTTGCCAAGGTTGGGGTCGAGGGTTCGAATCCCTTCGCCCGCTCCATTTTCATAGATAAATTCATAGCTTTGGAACGCGCTGAAGACGCATGCGGGTGCTTGCGCGCACTGCGCGGCCAGCCGCGACGTCCTGTGCGCATGCCCCAAGCGATGTTGGCACCGAACTGGAGTGCACCTGCCGCCGTATGGCAGCGTGATCATTTGGCGCGTCCCGCCCGTTTAACGGCTCGGTCCCAAAGCAGCAGCATCGATCGCGCAGCCGGCCGCAGCGGTGCGTCCCATTGCAGCTTTCAGAACTGCCAAGTTTCTTTGCCGGTTCCCAAATTCTCGTAACTTGCGTTCGCCTGGCCAATCGTCAAACTTCGCTTCCCACAGACAGGGCCGGTGCAAACGGTCAGGCAATCCCTCGCCGCGGCGGCACGCATCTGCCCGCCTTCGGGTCGGCTTGAGGCCAAGGGAGAGCATGAATGGACGAAGGAACCGAATCTTCCGTGAATGCGCAAGGTCTTCAGGCTCATAATTGCCCCTCCAAGGCAGCCGGCTGGATGCGCGACCGTTTCGCCGCCGGCACCCGCCGAGCGCAGAACCCCTGCGCCTTGCCCTGTCGGTCCTGGTCTCGACGGGCTTCTGGGCGGCGTCTCATTACTTCCGAGCCGCGCGCTATGCGCTGGCCGATCAAGCAAAGGTAAGTGGCAGTGTCTGAACCCCTGAAATCGTACATCGCCGGCGAATGGATCGTGCCCGATCCTGCGGGCGGGGTGTTTGAGGCGATCAACCCCGCGACCGAGGAGGTCTGCGCCCGGGTTGCTCTATGCACCCCGGCCGAGGCCGATGCGGCGGTGCGCGCGGCGCGCTCGGCCTTCGATGGATGGGCCGCAACCCCGCTCGAACAGCGCCTGGCGCTGGTCGAGAAACTGATCGCGGTGTTCGAAGCGCGCTATGACGAGATGGTCATGGCGATCAGCACCGAAATGGGCGCGCCCTATGACCTCTCGCACGATGCCCAGGCCGAAAGCGGGCCAGGCCACCTGAAAGCTACGGTCCGTGCCGCGCGCGAGATGGCGTGGGACTATGCGGTGGGTGAGGACGGGATCGTCACGCACGAACCGATCGGGGTCTGCGTGCTGATCACGCCGTGGAACTGGCCGATCAACCAGATCGCCTGCAAGGTTGGCCCGGCCTTGGTCGCGGGCTGCACCATGGTTTTGAAGCCCAGCGAAATGGCTCCGTTGTCGGCGCAGTTGTTCGCGCAGTTCATCGAAGCGGCGGGTTTCCCCAAAGGCGTGTTCAACATGATCCACGGCACCGGCGCCGCGATCGGTTCAACGCTGACCGGGCACGTGGAAGTCGACATGATCTCGTTTACCGGATCGACCCGCGCCGGGGTCCAGATTGCCAAGTCCGGTGCCGATACGGTGAAGCGCGTGGCGCAGGAGCTGGGCGGAAAATCGGCCAACATCGTCTTCGCCGATGCCGGGCTGGAAGCGGCGGTGACCCGCGGGGTCCAGCACTGCTTCGGCAACACCGGCCAAAGCTGCAACGCGCCGACCCGGATGCTGGTCGAACGGTCGGTCTATGACCAGGCGGTGGCGATCGCGGCGCGGGTGGCCCGCGAAACGCGGCTGGGCGATCCGCAGGAACGCGGCGATCATCTTGGGCCAGTGATCAGCAAGGCGCACTTCGACAAGATCCAGGGGCTGATCCAGGCCGGGATCGACGAAGGGGCGCAGCTGGTCGCCGGCGGCACCGGCCGCGCCGACGGGTTCGCGCGCGGCTACTACGTCAAGCCCACAGTCTTTGCCGGGGTCCACAACCAGATGACCATCGCGCAGGAGGAAGTCTTCGGCCCGGTGCTGGTCATGATCCCCTTCGCCGACGAGGCCGAAGCGATCCAGATCGCCAATGACAGCCCCTACGGGCTCTACGCCTATGTCCAGACCGCCGACCTGGAGCGGGCCCGGCGCGTGGCCCGGCGGATGCGCGCGGGCGGGGTCAGTATCAACGGCACCAGCCAAGACTACATGGCCCCGTTCGGCGGCTACAAGCAATCGGGCAACGGGCGCGAATACGGCAAGTTCGGGTTGCACGATTTTCTTGAGATCAAATCGATCAGCGGGTTCCGCGCGCCATGAAACTGACGGCAATCGAGACCTTCGTGGTCGGCAACCCCCCGCCGCATTTCGGCGGGCGCTATTTCGTGTTCGTCAAGCTGACCACCGACAATGGCTCAACCGGTCTGGGCGAAGCCTATTGCGTGCCATTCTCGCCGCATCTGGTCGCCCAGCTGATCGAAGACATGTTCGCGCGCTACCTCGAAGGCTGCGATCCGCACGATATCGAAAGCATGTGGCGGCGGGTCTATTCGGCCGGCTTCACCCAGCATCCCGACCTGACCGTGATGGGGGTGCTTTCGGCGCTCGAAATGGCCTGCTGGGACATCATCGGCAAGGAAGCGAACCGGCCGGTTTACAAGCTGCTGGGCGGGCAGGTGCACGAAAGCCTGCGCAGCTACACCTACATCTATCCGCGCCCGGGCGACAAAAGCGACGTCTATCACGATCCCGAGCTCGCGGCAGAGCGCGCGCAGCTGTACCTCGACATGGGTTTCACCGCGCTCAAGTTCGATCCGGCCGGGCCCTATTCCGCGTTCGATGGCCGGCAGCTCAGCCTCGAGGCGCTCGACCTGTCGGAACGCTTCTGCAAGGTGCTGCGCGAAGCCGTTGGCAACAAGGCCGACCTGCTGTTCGGCACCCATGGCCAGATGACCGCGGCGGGGGCGATCCGGCTGGCCCGACGGCTCGAGAAATACGACCCGCTGTGGCTGGAAGAACCCGTCCCGCCCGATGCGCCCGAGGAAATGGCCAGGGTCGCCCGCGCTACCTCTATCCCGATCGCCACCGGTGAGCGGCTGGCCACCAAATACGATTTCGCCCGGTTGCTGGACTGCGGCGCGGCGGCGATCCTGCAGTTGAACCTGGGCCGGGTCGTCGGGCTGCTCGAAGCCAAGAAGATCGCGGGGATGGCCGAAGTGCGCCACGTCCAGATCGCCCCGCATCTCTATTGCGGCCCGGTGGTGGGGGCGGCCAATGTCCAGCTCGCCACCTGCTCGCCCAACTTCCTGATCCTGGAAAGCATCGAGGACTGGGGCGGGTTCCATGCCAAAATCCTCAAAACGCCGATGCAGTTCGAAGACGGACGCGTGATCCCGCCGACCGCGCCGGGTCTGGGGGTCGAGCTCGACGAGGCAGTGGCGGCGTCGCACCCCTATGCGGGCGACATGCTCCATCTCGACATGGCGCAGCGACCGATCAGTCCGTGAGCGACGCGTTCGACTTCATTGTTGTCGGGGCCGGCACGGCGGGCTGCGTAATTGCCAGCCGCCTGGCCGAAGGCGGGCAATTCACCGTTCTGCTGCTCGAAGCCGGTGGATCGGACCGGACTGCCTGGATCCAGCTGCCGATCGGCTATGGCCGCACCTTCTTCGACGCGCGGGTCAACTGGATGTACGATACCGAGCCCAGTCCCGCGCTGCGGCCCGAAGGGAGCTATTGGCCGCGCGGCAAGGTAATCGGCGGATCGGGCTCGATCAACGCGATGGTCCATGTGCGCGGCCAGCCGCACGACTTCGATAGCTGGCGCGCGCGCGGCAATCTCGGATGGGGCTGGGACGATGTCCTGCCCTTCTTCATCAAGGCGGAAGACAGCGATATTGTCGAACCAGGCTGGCGTGGCCGGGGCGGGCCGCAGCACGTCACCGACATTTCCGCCAAGGTCCATCCGCTGTGCCACCGCTTCATCGCCGCAGGCTCCGCCCTGGGGTGGCCGGCCTGCCCGGATTTCAACGGTTCGCACGATGAAGGCGTCGGCTTCTACCAGATCAATACCCGCAAGGGCCGCCGCGCCTCGACTGCCAATGCCTATCTGCGTCCGGCCTTGCGGAAGGGCGGCATCAGGCTTGAGACCCACTGCCAGGCGCGGCGCATCCTGTTCGACGGACGGCGGGCGAGCGGGATCGAATATGTCCGGGATGGCCGCGTGCTGCAGGCCCGGGCACGGCGCGAAGTGATCCTCTGCGCGGGATCGGTGGCCTCTCCGCAATTGCTGCAATTGTCCGGTGTCGGTGACGGCGCGCGGCTCAAGGCGCTGGGCATCGATGTCGTGCACGACCAGCCGATGGTTGGCCAGAACCTGCAGGATCATCTGGCGATCAGCTATTTCTATGCGACCAGCGTGCCCTCGCTCAACCAGGACCTGGCGTCATTTCCGGGCAAGGTGAAGGCAGGGCTGCGCTATCTGTTCGATCGCGGCGGGCCGCTGTCGATGAGCGTCAACCAGGCCGGCGGCTTCGTGCGCAGCGGGCCTGAACAGGCCCGACCCAACCTGCAGCTCTATTTTGCCCCGGCGTCCTATATCGGCACCCCGCTGGCGGAGCGGCGTCTGCTCAATCCCGACCCTTTCCCGGCGGTGCTGCTGTCGTTCAATGCCTGCCGGCCAACCAGCCGCGGCGAGCTGCACATCGTGTCGCCCGACCCGCTGCGGCATCCGCAAATCCGTCCCAATTACCTTTCGACCGAACACGACATGGCCGAGGCCCGCGCAGGGGTGCGGCTGCTGCGGCGGATCGCACCGCCGGGCCGCTTGCGGAGGTCATTACCCGCGAGCTGGTTCCGGGTCCCGAGGTGAACGGCGACGACGCGCTGTTCGAGGACTTCCGCCAGCGCGCGGATACGGTCTACCATCCGACGTCGACCTGCATGATGGCGCCCGACTCGGCGAGCGGCGTTGTCGATCCGCGGCTGAAGGTGCACGGTCTTGACGGGCTGCGGGTCATCGACGCATCGGTTTTTCCATCGGTGACGTCCGGCAACACCAATGCACCGGTGGTGATGGTTGCCGAAAAGGGCGCGGCAATGATACGTGAGGACCACGCGATCTGACCCCGGTTGCCGGTTGTTACGGCATCGGCGCACGGCAAAGTTGGGAGCAGGACTATCTCGGGCAAGATCGAATTGGGACGGCTTCCCCCGCTGAAGGCGCTCAAGGGGTTCGAGGCGGCGACCCGCCACCAGTCGATCCGCGACGCCGCCGAGGAACTGTGCCTGACCCATCCGGCGATAAGCCATCAGGTCCAGCTGATCGAGGAGGCGCTGGGCGTGGCCCTGTTCCGGCAGGAAGGGCGCCATATCGTTTCAACCGAGGAAGGGCGGGTGCTCTATCCCTTCGTCCGCCTGGCCTTCGAATCGCTGCTCGAAGGCGTCGAGGCGGTGCGCCGCCAGGCGCTCGACCAGCCGCTGCGCGTACAGACCTATGTGACCGCTTCGATCCGCTGGCTGGCCAAGCTGGTCCCGGGGTTCCTGCAAGACCACCCGGAGATAAAACTGACCCTGTCGACCAGCGGGGTCGAATGGAAGTTCGATGACCTGCACGCCGATGTCGGCCTGATCTATTGCGAGCAGGAGCCCGATCCGGCCAAGTTCCACTGGGTACCCTTGTTCGACTATGCCCTCTATCCGGTTTGCAGCCCGGCGCTGGCGGCGCGGATGGGGCCAGGCCCATCGCCCGAAGCCCTGGCGAAGCAGCCTTTGGTCGCGATCTATACCGAGCCGCAGAATTGGCAGAACTGGTTTCAGGGTATCGGGGCCGATGTCGGGCCGCAAACCCCCTACCTGATGGTCGATACGCTGGCCGTCGCGCTTGAAATGGCCATCGCCGGTGAGGGTATCGCACTGGTCAACGGGCCGTTTGTCGAGGTCGACATTGCCGATGGCAGGCTGGTCATACCGGTCGAAGAACGGCTGGTCTGCCCGGGATCGTGGGGGCTGATCTGTCGCAGCAGCAGCAAGGACAGTCCGCGGGTGCGCGCTTTCTTCGCGTGGATTATCGCACACACTGCGCCGCGGTAAGCCGGTGCCTCCGCCCGGCGAAGGCGCGGGGGATGCGCGTCAACGGCGGGGCACGACCTCATAACCCGGCTCTTCGGGTTCATCGTCGACCATGTCCGCCGGAAAGCCGCTGCCCAGCACCTTGAGGCCGAGCGGCTCTTCATAGCGGCGGATGATGTTGGGCGAAAACTCGCGGTCGCCGTAATTCGCGCGGGCTTCGTTGAACAGGCGGACAATCAGCGGCGACATTTCCACCGGCACCCCGGCTTCCCGCGCAATATCGTCGAACAGGCCGATGTCCTTGCTGACCAGATCCATGGTGAAATTGATGTCGCGGCTGCCGTTCAGGATCACCTGGCTCTCGGTTTCGTGGACAAAGCTGTTGCCCGAGGAAATCCGGATCGCCTCATAGGTCGTGTTCATGTCCAGCCCGGCGGCCTTGCAGGTGGTAAGCGCCTCGGCCAGCGCGACAAGGTGCACGGTGCACAGGTAATTGGTCATCACCTTGAGCTTGGAAGCGGTGCCAAGATCGCCGGTGTGCAGGATCCGCCGGCCCATCGACTTCAAGAGCGGCAAGACCTTGTCGAAACCCTCGCGCGAACCGCCCGCAAAGATCGAGATGTTGCCGGTATCGGCGCGGTGGCAGCCGCCCGAAACCGGGCATTCCATGAACAGCGCGCCCTGTGCCGCAACCAGCGCGCCCAGCCGGATCACTTCCTCGTAATCGGTAGTGCTCATTTCCATCCAGACCTGCCCGGCATGCATCGCGGCGATGAAACCGTCAGGCCCTTCGGCCACGGCGGCACTCGCCGCGGGCGATGGCAGGCAGGTGATGATGACGTCGCAGGCCTCGCCGATCTCGCGCGGGCTGGCGGCGGCGCTGGCACCGCGCGCGGTGAACTGGGCGACCAGATCCGGATCAAGATCGCGCACCATCACAGCGTGGCCGTTGCGCACCAGGCTGCCCGCCAGCTTTCCGCCGACGTTGCCCAGGCCGATAAATCCGATCTTCATCACGCGTTCCCATTACTGCGACGATCCGCCAGCGCCACCGGACACGGTCAAGGCCGGATCAGTCGCCTTGGGTTAAATGGCGACTGGCCAGGCCGCACAATTGAAAAAAATGCCGAAAGCCTTCAATTAATTTGCCGTGCGTTCCAGCGCTCTCGAACCACACGAAGTCAGGCCTGCCGATAGGCCCCATGGCGCCATAATCATGCCAATGGCGGACGCGCGTTTCGCAATGCTGGATCGCCTGCGCAGGCTGCAATCTACTCCACCGGCCGAAGCGGCGTCAGGGTGCGGCGCTGATCGCGATGCTGTCGGCCGCGGCGTTGTAGCTGACCTCGAAGCCGGCACTGCGCAGCGTGGCAAAGCTGACATATTCGCTGGCGCTGCCGGCCTGGGTGAAGCGCGCCAGCGCATCCGGATCCATCTGCGCCGAGACCAGTCCGAGCAGATCGGCGACCTTGACCGAGGGCTTCATGTCGGGCCCGATCCGCACCGCGATGTCGCCGCTCGCCTTGCCGCCGACCATGATCGGTGTCTGATGGTAAAGTACGTCGTCGACCAGGCGATCGACCTGCCGTGCCTTGGTCCCGGTTGGTGCGGCGCCCTTGCCGCTTGCGGCCATCCTGGCGGTCTTGCCGGCCGGGCGTGCGGCGGGCTTGCGGAAGCTGGCGAGATCGAAGCGGCGCAGTTCGGGCGTCGAAATGATCTTGAGCGGAGCGGTGTCCACCGCCGGTTGCACCGCGGGGACCAGCGTGGCCGCCGGCGCGGCGCTGAGCGGGGCGGGAAGCGGGACAGCGGCAACCGCAAGGTCTGCCGTGGCGGGTTGCTCCACCGGCAGCGGCAGCACCGACAGCGGCAGCGCGCCGGGCAGTGCGGCTGACGGCGCGGCAGCCGCGGGAAGGGCCGCAGCCAGCGCGATCGGCTGCGCCGTCGCCGCGGCGTCGCGCGGCGCGACCACTGCGACCGGTGGGACGACACTCCGCGATCGCAGCGCGGCGCGCGCCGTAATGTGCGGCACCTCGGCGACTTCGGCCAGATCGCGGCGCGCGGGAACCGCGACGCTGACGCGCGGCGGCTGCAGATCGGCGAGGCGCAGCTGCAGCCCGGCGACCGCGGCCAGCGGCGCCGTCGGCGCGCCCTTTTCCCAGCCCGGAGCGAAACCCGCCGAGTCGACCTTGTGCGGGGTTCCAGCCAGTTCCGGCCGGATCGCGCCATAGGACCCGCTGCCCCCTGCCAGACAGGCGGCCAGCGCGACCGCGCCGAGCAAAGGCCGGTCGGCCAGCAGCATGAACGTGGGCTCCATGGTATTCATCGTCGCTTCCCCCGGGCGGCCAGATTCCGCCGCGGAGTGTCCGTTGATTCGACCGCATGAGTCAAACCGCTTCTGATTTCTCCCGGCTGGCGCTGCATAAATCTATGACAAACAGGAATAGTTTGGTTTGGTGCGTTAGTTGAACGCAGCTTGAATGCGCGAAAATGCGTCACAGCGGGACAGCCAGGGCACAGCGCGATACGAATCGTGGTTAACCTGAAAAGCACCCGCCTTCTCGCAGCAACACGTTGCAAAACAACACAAAAGTATGGTGTTAGGGACCTGCCCCAATCGCTTTGCGGCGGATCGGGCGAAAAATCGGGCGTGGAGTCGCGGCAACACTTGCCTCTGCATGGTTTGCAAAGGCGGTTAACGAACTTGCAAGGAATCGGACCGGGTGGTCTAACCCAGCCAAGGCGAAGGGCGCGCCAACGATTCGGACAACGAAATCCGACAGATAAGCGCCACACGCCCCCAACAGGTCGCAGAACGTTTGCTCGGTTCACACTAGCCGCTTTGCGCTGCGTCCGTGCCTGATGTTCTGCGTCCCTCACCGGTTCCCTGGTCCGACTGGACCCGGCAGCCCGAAGAGAGCGAACGACGGCGATGGACTACGAAGGCAACCGCGACACCGACACCGAAATCGCCCTGGGCGATACCGCGCTGACCAATCCGGCGCTGGCACGGGCCCTTCCGGAACTGGCCGCAGCGGCAAGCGCCGCAGCGCGCACCGGCGGCACCCCGCTGGTCCCCGACGCGAACAACACGGTGGTCTTGCCCGAGGGCGCTTCGCTTGACGACATTACCGTGCGCGGACGCGATCTGGTCATCCAGACCGACGACGGGCGCATCTATGTGATCGCCGATGGCGCGATTTTCGTGCCGCAGATCGTCGCCCAGGGCGTAACCGTTCCGCCGCTAAACCTTGCCGCACTGCTGATCGGGCACGAGCCCGAGCCAGCCGCCGGCGCGGTTCGTAGCTCGGGCGGCAATTTTGCCGTGCCGGTCGGTTCGATCCAAGACGCCTACAAGATCGGCGATCTGCTGCCCTACACCGAACTCAAGTTCCCCGAGCCGCGGATTCGCGAAATCGTCCCCGGCATCGATCGCAAGCCGATCACCGGCCCCAATGCCGACGTGCTGCTCGATGACGACGCCCTCAAGGGCGGCAATGCCGGCGGGACCGGCGACGATGCCGACAGCGCCAACACCGCAGGTACGCTGGTCGGCAGCGGCGGCGACGGCGCGCTGACCTGGTCGCTGTCGACCGCGGGCGCGCCCAGCGGCTTCTCCTATGTCGCCAACGGCACCGGGATCGACGTGTTCCAGGGCGCGGTCCGCGTCCTGACGGTGACCCTCGATACCGCGACCGGGGCCTATACCGTTACCCAGCTTGCGCCGATCGTGCATGTCGCCGGCGGCGACGAAAACAACCAGATCTTCGCGCTGACCTACACCGTCACCGACATCGACGGCGATACGGCTTCGGGCACGCTCGGGATCAATGTCGACGATGACACCCCGCTGGCCAATCCCGATACGGACACGGTTGCCGCGGGCACCTATGGCCCGGAAACCGGCAACGTCCTGACCGGCGCGGGCACCACCAGCGGCGCTGCGGGGGCCGATCACGTCGGGGCAGACGGTCCGGCTGCGGGCGGCGCGCTGGTTGCGATCAGCGGCTTTGGCGGCGCTGGCACCATCGGCGGAACCACTGTCGGCCACTATGGCACCCTGACGCTGGGCGCCGACGGCAGCTACAGCTATGTCCGCAATCCCGGCACGCCGGGCGGGGTGACTGACACCTTCACCTATACGATCCGCGACGGCGACGGCGATAACGCCACCACCACGCTGACGATCAACATCGGCGATGCCCAGCCGCTGACCGGCGAGAACGCGACGGTCCTGCTCGACGACGATGCGCTGGCCAATGGCAATGCCGGCGGCACTGGCGACACTGCCGATGCAGCCAATCTTGCCGGCACGCTCTCCGCGGCTGGCGGCGACGGGCCGCTGGCCTGGTCGCTGTCGACCGCGGGCGCGCCGGCCGGCTTCAGCTATGTCGCCAACGGCACCGGCATCGACGTGCTCCAGGGTTCGACCCTGGTCATGCAGGTCACGCTCAACCCCGCGACCGGCGCCTATACGGTGACCCAGGTCGCGCCGATCGATCATGCCGCGGGCGGGGACGAGAACAACCAGCCGTTCAACATCGGCTATACCGTGACCGATCAGGACAGCGATGCCGCCACTGGCACGCTGTCGATCAGCGTCAACGATGACACCCCGCTGGCCGCGAACGACACCGATACGGTTGCCAGCGGCACCTATGGCCCGGAAACCGGCAACGTTCTGACCGGTGTGGGCACCACCAGCGGCGCTGCAGGGGCCGATTCGATCGGCGCCGATGGTCCGGCCGCGAGCGGTGCAGTCACCGCGATCAGCGGTTTCGGCGGCGCCGGCGCGATTGCGGGCGTCACCCACGGCCAGTACGGCGACCTGACGCTCAATGCCGACGGCAGCTACAGCTATGTCCGCAACGCGGGCACCGCCGGCGGGGTCAACGACACCTTCACCTACACCGTGACCGACCACGACGGCGACACAACCACCGCGACCCTGGTCATTTCGATCGAGGACGCGCGCCCGTTCGTCGGGCCGAACCAGGCCGTGCTGCTCGACGACGACGTGTTCGCCGGCGGCAACCCCGGCGGGACTGGCGACGATGTCGACGGTGCCAACACCTCCGGGACGCTGGCCGCATCGGGCGGCGACGGGGCGCTGGCCTGGGCGATGACCTCGTTCAGCTCGCCCGGCGGCTTCTCCGCCTCGCTGGTCACCCCCAGCCTGCTCGAGATCCGCCAGGGTTCGACCCTGGTCATGCAGATCACACTCAACACCGCGACCGGTGCCTATACGGTGACCCAGGTTGCGCCGATCGATCATGCCGCCGGCCTCGACGAAAACAACACCGGCTTCACGCTCGGCTACCGGGTGACCGACGCCGACGGCGACCAGGCCACCGGTACGCTGGCGATCAACATCGACGACGATACCCCGGTTGCGGTCAACGATACCGATGCGCTGCTGGCCGGGGCGACCACCGCCAGCGGCAATGTCCTGACCGGGCTGGGCAGCGATGGCGACCCGGCCGGTGCCGACTCGATCGGCGCCGATGGCCCGGCCACGGGCGGCGCGGTCACCGCGATCACCGGCTTTGGCGGCGCGGGCGCGATCGGCGGCACCACCACCGGCCAATACGGCACGCTGACGCTCAACGCCGACGGCAGCTACAGCTATGTCCGCGCCAGCGGCACGCCGGGCAATGTCGCCGACACCTTCACCTATACGATCACCGATCACGATGGCGACACCGCCACCGCGACGCTGGTGATCACGATCGAGGATGCGCGTCCGGTCACCGGACCCAACGCCCTGGTCCAGCTCGACGACGATGCGCTGGCTGGCGGCAACCCCGGCGGCACCGGCGATGATCCGAATGCGGTCAACCTCACCGGCACGCTGTCGGGTTCGGGCGGCGACGGCGCGCTGGCCTGGTCGTTGTTCTCGTTCACCTCGCCGGTCGGTTATGTGCCGACCCTGGTCAATCCCGGCCTGCTCGAAATCCGCCAGGGCGGGACGCTTGTCTTCACCATTACGCTCAACACGGCGACCGGTGCCTACAGTGTGACGCAGGTTGCGCCGATCAACCATCCGGCGGGCAACGATGAAAACAACGTCGGCTTCTCGCTGGGGTACCAGGTCACCGATGCCGACGGCGATCAGGCCACCGGCACGCTGGCGATCAACATCGACGACGATACGCCGACGGTTTCGGGTACCGGCGCGGTACCCAACCTGACCGTCGACGAAACGGTTTTCGCCACCAATTCGACCCAGAACCTCAGCGGCGTCTTCACCCATTCGTTCGGTGCCGACGGGGCCGCAGTCGGCGGCGGGGTGGCCTACACCCTTGGCGCGGTTGCCGGGCCGAGCGGGCTGATCGACACGCTGAGCGGCGAGGCGGTCAACCTGGTGATGAACGGCGGCGTGGTCGAAGGCCGCACCGCCACCGGCGGACTGCTGGTCTTCACTGTCACGGTCGACGCCAGCGGCAACGTCACGCTCGACCAGAGCCGCGCGGTGGTCCACGATCCCAACCTCGGGCCGAACGACGTCGAGACCCTGGCGGCCAATCTGGTCACCCTGACCCAGACCGTTACCGACCGCGATGGCGACAGCGCTTCGGCCGCCGCCGGGATTGGCGATCACCTGCAGTTCGTCGACGATGCACCCGGCGCGGGCAGCAACCTGACCGTGTTCCTCAACGACGATGCCCTGGCGAACGGCAATGTCGGCGGCTCCGGCGATACCGGCGCGGTCCAGTTCACCACCGGCACCCTGTCGCACACCTATGGCAACGATGGCGGCTCGATCGCCTTCCTCACCACGGGTGCACCGGCGGGCTTCCAGTACGTTGCGGCGGGTTCCAATATCCTTGTCCAGCAAAACCAGGGTGGCAGCTTCGTCACCGTCGCAACCGTGACACTGAACAGCGCGAGCGGGGCCTATACGGTCACTCAGAACGCGCCGGTGCTGCACCCGACCAGCGGCACGATCGAAGAGAACCTGTCGCTGACGCTGAACTATGTCGTCACCGATGGCGACGGCGATCAGGCTCCCAGTTCGCTGGTCATCGTCTTCAACGACGATACCCCGCTTGCCGTCAACGATGTCGATTCGGTTACCGAAGACGGCGCGATCGTGGCCGATGGCAACGTCTACACCGGCAGCGGCGGCAGCGATGCCAACGCCACCGACGGGGCCAGGGACTCGATCGGGGCCGACGGCGCGGCGCTGGGCGGCGCGGTTACCGCGATCGCCTTCGGCGCGACCACCGGCACGCTCGGCAGCGCGCTGGCGGGCACTTACGGAGCGCTGACGCTCAACGCCGACGGCAGCTATTCCTACGCGCTCAACAACGCCAGCGCGGCGGTCCAGGCGCTCGACAGCGGCGAAACCCGTACCGACGTGTTCACCTACACGATCACCGATCGCGACGGCGACAGCACCACCGCAACGCTGACGATCACCATCAACGGCACCAACGACGCCCCGGTGGTGACCCCGTCGACCACGGCAGTTTCGGAAGAAGGGCTGGCACTGGCCAACCCCGACGCCGTCGGCAACACCGACACCACCAACAGCGCCAGCGTCAACGGCACGATTGTCGCCACCGATGTCGATGTCGAGCCTTTGACCTACACGCTTGGCACGCCAGCGACCGCGCTCACTTCGGGCGGCGTGGCGGTTACCTGGAGCGGTTCGGGCACTGGCACGCTCACCGGCTCGGCCGGCGCGAACCCGATCATCACCGTGACGATCAATTCGAGCGGCGGCTATACCGTCACCCTGCTCGGCCACATCGATCATCCCAGCACCACCACCGAAGACAGCCTGAGCCTGGTCGTTCCGGTCAACGTGTCGGACGGCACGGCGACCACGCCGACCACGCTGACCGTCTCGATCGAGGATGACAGCCCGATCGCCACCACCGGCACCACCTCGGGCAGCGTCGACGAAGACGGCCTGTCGGGCGGGATCGCTGGCGGCACCGGCGACCTGGCCGGGCAGGCCACGGTTGCGACCGGCTCGGTCGTCGGCCTGTTCTCTGGCGGGGCCGATACCGCGCCGCAGTACCTGCTGACCACCACCGCGGGCCTGCCCGCGCTGACTTCGGGCGGCGTGGCGATCAACTATGCGCTGGTCGGTAACGTGCTGACCGCGACGGCCGGTGCGACCCCGATCTTCACGCTCAGCCTCAATTCGGCGACTGGCGGCTGGACCTTCACCCTGCAGGGCCCGATCGACCACGCCACCGGCGCGAACGAGAACGATCTGGTGCTCAACTTTGCCGGCATCGTCCAGGCGGTCGACGCCGACGGCGACCGCGCCAGCGCCGCTGGCACCTTCAGCGTCACGATCGACGACGATACCCCGGTTGCCAACAACGACGGGACTACGCAGAGCGCCGAAAATGCGCCGGTGACGATCGATGTCTTCACCAACGATCAGGGCGGCGCCGATGGCGCGCTGGTTTCGAGCGTGGCCGTGGTCGGCGGCTCGCTGACCGGCACCGGATCGCTGCTCAACAACGGCAACGGTACCTTCACCTACACGCCGGGTGCCGGCGAACAGGGTACGGTGACCTTCGCCTACACGATCACCGATCGCGATGGCGATACCAGCCAGGCAACCGCGACGATCACTCTGCTGGCCGACTCGGTCCCGCAGGTGGTCAACGTGGTCGCGTCTGTCGACGACGATGGCCTGACCGACCCCCTGGCGCCGAGCAATCCCGCCAGCACGGTCAACGACATCGACGCCAATATCGGCGATCTCAACGGCGCGGCATCGAGCGAGGCTTCGTTCCGCGGCCAGCTCACCGTCAACTTCGGCGGCGACACCGGGACTGTCAGCTTTGCCAACCTGGGCGGCACCACCGGTACGGTGGGCACCGAAACGGTCAGCTATGCCTGGAATGCCCTGACCAACACCCTGACCGCGACCGGTCCGCGCGGGCCGCTGTTCTCCGTCTCGCTGACCCCTTCGGGCAGCTACACGGTGACCCTGCTCGACAACGTGCTTCACGCCGCGGGCGGGGCCGAGGCGAGCGCGCCAGTGGTCAATCTCAACTATGTCGCGACCGACAGCGATGGTGACAGCAATGCCACAGGCGTGCTGGCGATCACCTTCAACGACGATGCGCCGACCGCGTCGGCTTCGGCCACCCAGCCGCAGCTGACGGTCGACGAAACGGTGCTGGCGACCAATGCCACCGCCAGCTTCGCCGGGGTCTTCACCACGGCATTCGGGGCCGATGGCGCCGCGGCGGGCGGCGGCACCGCCTATGCCCTTGGCGTGGCGGCCGGCGCGACCGGACTGGTCGATACGCTGACCGGCGAGGCGGTTAACCTGGCGATGAACGGGACCACGGTCGAAGGCCGCTCGGCGACCACCAACCAGCTGGTCTTCACCGTCACGGTCGACGGCTCGGGCAATGTCACGCTCGACCAGCAGCGCGCGGTGATGCACACCCCCGACAGCGGGCCGAACCAGTCAGTCAGCCTCGCCTCGGACGGCCTCGTCACCCTGACCGCGACGGTCACCGACGGCGATGGCGACACCGCCAGCGCGGTTGCCAGCATCGGCCAGAACCTGACCTTCCTCGACGATGCCCCGGCGATCACCGCGGCGACCACACCGCTGGCGATCCTCAACAGCGGCACCGTCAGCAACACCGGCACCTTCGCCTTCACGACCGGGTCGGACGGTCCGGCCACCGGCAACGACGCGATCCGCGATGTGACTTTCACTGCCACGGTCAACGGCTCTCCGGTTGCGAGCCCGACGATCACGGCCGGAGCCGAGACGGCCACAACCGCAACCTACAGCTTCAGCTTCGTCTATGCGACCGGCACGGCGTCGACGGCGACCGAAACCGGCACCATCGTGTTCGACAAGGTGGCCGGGACCTATACGGTTGATCTCGCCAACCCGATCCAGGGGATTTCGACCACTGGAACCGCCAATGGTCAGGCCTTCATCGGCTATGCGCCGAACTCGGCTGCGACCGACAACACCTCGCCCGAGGTGGCGGTGACCCAGATCAGCAGCAACCTGTTCGTGCAGTTCACCAGCATCGCCGAACCGGGTTCAGGCACCGGGGCCAACAACCTCCAGACGGTCAACTACGGGCTTGACGCCACGCCGCCCAACGATGGGGCCGCGCTGACCTTTTCCAACGGCGAGTTGTTCAACCAGGCCTCGTCGTGGGTGTCTGTCTCCAACTCGGCCAACGGGGTCGGCGGCGATACCATCGGCAAGGGCGAAGTGCTCGACTTCAACCTGTTCAACAGCAACCCGCAAGGTTTCCTGGGCACCACGCCGACCGCCAACGCCGACGGAATGTACCTCAAGTTCGACGGTATCGGCGCCGCGGAAGACCTGATCGTCGTGCTCAAACTGTTCGATACGGTGACCGGCGAATACACCACCCGCGCATTGCTGGTGCAGAACTCCGACATCCAGAAGGGGCCGGGCACCGGACCGGGCATCTATGCCGGGATCACGCTCGACAACAATGACGGCCTGATCGTCATCGAATCCAACGATTACAACACGGCTTCAAGCCATTATGTGATCATCGGCGCCCAGATCGCTGCAAGTGACGAGGGCATTTCGGGCAATGCGTACAACTTCAGCAACACGATGGGTGCCGGCGGCGGCAGCACCGGCAGCACGCAGACTTTCGCCACCGATACCAACGACAATCCGATCAAGATTTCCGACATCGGCTTCGTCGTCACCACGGTCACCGCGCAGACCGCACAGCTGACCTTCAACGTCACGGTGCAGGATGCCGACGGCGATACCGCCAACCAGACCCTGGTGGTCAACGTCGGCAGCGCGCCGCCGGTGGCGATCGATCTCAACGGTGACGGGGTCCAGTACCTGTCGGCCGCTGCGGGCGTCGCCTTCGACTACAATGGCGACGGCACCGCCGAACGGACCGCCTGGGTCGATGCCCACGACGGCCTGCTGGCGATCGACAGCAACCACAGCGGTTCGGTCGATAGCGGCAGCGAGATCGTCTTCGGCGGTAACGGCCTGACCGATCTTCAGGGTCTGGCCGCCAGCTATGACAGCAACCATGACGGCGTGCTCGATGCGCAGGACGCGGCCTTTGCCCAGTTCGGCGTGTGGCAGGATGCCAACAGCAACGGGGTCAGCGACGCGGGCGAGTTCAAGAGCCTGACCGAACTTGGCATCGCCAGCCTCAATCTGACCAGCGATGGCCAGGCCAGCACGGCTGCGGGCGGCGACGTGACGGTGTTCGGTTCGACCACTTACACCCGCGCCGACGGCACCACCGGCACGGCCGCCGACGTGGCCTTCGCCACTTCGGCGCTGCAGCGCCAGGCCCAGCCGGCCGAGCTGGCTGCGGTCAGCGCGGCGGCGACCGGTCTGCTCGCGGCAATGGCGCTGGACCACGCCAATGCGGCGGCGGACACCGGGCTGCGCACGGCAGCGGCGCATAGCGCCGATCTGCCTGCCGCGGCGGCGCCGATCAGCGTCGATCTGCCCGAAACGGCGGCCCAGCCGGCCTTCGCCCAGCTTGCCGCACTGGCCTCGGCCAAGCAGGCGGCCGTGGCCGAGTTCCGCGCCGGCCATGCCGAAGCGGCGCACGACCAGGCCGAACTGGGCCGGATCGTGGACCATGCGGTCAAGGCCGATAACGCGGCGCAGACTGCGGGCAAGAGCGCGCTGTTCGCGGCGCATGACGGGGGTCATGCGGCGATGGACGCACTGCTGACGGTCGCGGCGCAGGCCCCGGCCAAGGCAGCTGCTGCCGCTCAGCCGGTCGTGGCCGAGGCGCTGTCGGATGCCGCGGGCAATCACGCGGTCGACCACATCGTCGATCACTTCGCGGCCACCACGGCCACGCAATTGGGAGCTTCGCCGAAGGCCGGGGACTTTGCACTCCAGGGACTGCTCGACAGCAGTGTGCAGGGCAGCGGGCATGACGCGGGGGCGCCGCATTTCAATCTGATGCAGGCGCTCGATCACGAACAGGCCGCTGCCTTGGCGTGATGATTGGGATACGGGACTGCAGCGAATTGGGGAATATCGCGATGCGCATTGATGCGAAACTGAACAAGACGGCTTTGGGGGCACTGCTTGCCGCCGCCACCGTGGCCCTTCCGGCCGCGGCCCAGGCCCAGGAGCAAGCCCAGGCCACCGTAACCGACCTCATGGGGATGTCGGTTTCGGCGCTGAAGGGAGAGATCGGCAATCGCTACGATGCCGCGCTGACCCTGACCCGCGACGGCGCGATCCAGGGGGCGGACAATCCGCGCTATCTGTGGGCGCTCCAGGCCAAGGCGCAGTGCGGGATCGCGCTGGGCTTCCTCAAGAGCGGGACCAAGGATCCGATTTCGATCGGCAAGTGCGTCGATGCCTACAACCGGATGCAGGAACAGCCGCCCGTGGTCCTGCCGCCGCCGCCGCCGGTCGACAATCCGGCCTGCCGCGAAAGCATCGCCGGGATCGTCTTCTTCGAATGGGACAGCGCGGTTCCGCCCGATAGCGCGATGCCGATCATCCAGGCCGCGGCGCAGAACATGAAGGCCTGCGGCTGGAAGGGACTGACCGTCACCGGCCACACCGACCGTTCGGGCAGCGATCCCTACAACAACGCGCTGTCGATCAAGCGGGCCGATGCCGTCGCCCAGATGCTGGGCATGCAGGGTGCCGATCGCGGCGCGCTGTCGGTGTCGGGCCACGGCGAGGCCGAGCCCAAGGTTCCGACCGCCGACGGGGAGCGTAATCCGCAGAACCGCCGCGTCGAAATCACCGTACAGAACTGACTGCAGGGGGCAGGACCATGACCATTCGCAAAACGCTCGCCGCCAGCCTCGCCGCACTGCTCGCCGGAGTCGCCACCCCGGCGCTGGCCCAGTCGGCGCCGCTGTCGATGCAGGACGTCATCGCCGTCGCGGTGAACTCGAACCCCGAGATCGCCCAGGCACAGTACAACAAGGAAGCGATCCAGTTCGAACGCAAGCAGGCCCAGGGGCTCTTTGCCCCGCGGGTCGACGTCGAAGGTTCGGGCGGGATCCGCTATCTCGACAACCCGGCGCGCCGGATCCAGAATATCGATGGCGATGCGCTTTATCCGGTGACCGGCGAAGTCCGCGCCGACTGGACGCTGATCGACTTCGGTCGCCGCCGCGGCGAACTGCTGCGCCAGGCGGCACGGGTCGACGGCGCTTCGCTCCGGGTGGTCGAACGTTCGGAGTTCATCGCGCTGCAGGTTGCGCGCCAGTACCTCGACGTGCTGCTCCAGCAGCGCGTGGTCGCCGCCAGCGCCGATAACGTCGCGTTCCACGAAGCCCTGGTCAAGGATCTGGGTTCGGGGGTCGAGCAGGGCTCGATTTCGATCGCCGATCAGCAGCAGGCACAGGAACGGCTCCAGGCCGCCCGGGTTCGCACGATCGAGGCCGAACAGGCCCTGACCGAGGCCAAGATCCAGCTGCGCACACTGTCGGGCCTCGATGTCGATGCCGTGGTCCAGCCGCCGCTGCTGGGTGAAGCCATGCCCGGCTCGGTCGCCGAGGCGGTGGGCCTGGCCCGGACCAACAACCCGCGGGTGCGCGAAGCCGAAGCCGATGTCGATGCCAGCCATGCCCTGGCGAGCAGCGTCAAGGCCGACCAGCTGCCCAAGATCGGGGTCGATCTGACCGGCCGCATCGGCCACGACATCGACGGCGTCGACGGCGCGACTCGCGACGTTCAGGCCCGCGCCTACCTGCGCTGGAACATCTTCGACGGCGGGATCAACCGCGCCAATTACCAGGAGATGGTCCGCCGGGCGAGCGAGAGCCGCTACCGGCTCTACACCGTGGTCCGCCAGTCGGAAGAGGACGTCCGCACCGCCTGGACCAAGCTCGACAGCCAGACCCGGCTGACCAACGATCTCGAACTGCAAAGCAAGGTCAGCGACGATCTGCTGCTGTCCTATCGCAGCCAGTTCAACGTCGGTCGTCGTTCGCTGCTCGACGTGCTCGATTCGCAGAACGCGCGCTACAACACCCAGGTTCGCCTGGAGACCTCGCGCTTCTCGGCGATGTTCGCGCGCTATCAGACCCTGGCGGCAACCAACCGCTTCCTCTCGGCGATGAACATCGCGCCGGGCGCGGGCGCGGGCGAGAAGGAGCGCGAACGCTTCAACTATGGTCCGCCCAAGCCGGCCGAACTGGAATACCGCACTCTGCCGAAGTGATGGCAGGTGCGTGAAGTGGCGGGCGTTGCAGTCCATGACATGACAGTGGGTCCCTGCGCCTTCGGATGCAGGGACGCCCCACAACCGGGATAATGCATGTATGGCCGATGGGCCTTCCACCCTTGTACCGCCCGCCGACCCGCTGGTCGCGGCGCTCGCCCAGTTGGCCGAACGCTTCGGCGTTCCCTTTTCCCCGGCGATGCTGGCCGGTCTTGCCCTCGACACACGCGGCCGCCTGCCGCTGCATCAGGCCGAACCGGCGCTCGAAGTGCTCGGGCTCAATTGCGATGCCCAGCGGCTGAGGCGTCTGCCGCATCGGCCCGCGGCCTATCCGGCGCTGGTGTCCCTGGGTGACGACGGCCTCTGCGTGGTCCACGAACTGCGCGACAAGGATGCGCTGGTCTGGCGCCCGGAAACCGGCGCGGCGCAGTGGGAGCCGCTGTTCGGGGTCGAAGCCGACTATTCGGGCTGGATGGCGACCGTATTCGGCGATCCCAGCGCGATCCGCGCCGAAGGCCAGCCGTGGGAAGTCGGCGCGCGCTCGCACTGGTTCTGAAGCGAGGTCGCCAAGCTGCGACGCCGCTTCGCCCCGGTGTGGGTCTCGACCCTGATCATCAACATGCTGGCGCTGTCGCTGCCGCTGTTCTCGATGAACGTTTACGACCGGGTGATCCCCAACCGCACCCAGGCGACGCTGTGGGTGCTGGCGGTCGGCGTGCTCGGCGCCTTCGCGATCGAATATGCGCTGCGCCGCGCCCGCTCGGCGGTGCTCGACGAGATCGGGCACGAGCTCGACATGAAGCTGTCGCAGAAGATCTATTCGAAGATCCTCGCCGCGCCGCTGGCCGATCGCAAGGGCCATACCGGCAACCTGGTGGCGCGGGTTTCCGAATACGGCATCGTCCGCGAATTCTACGCCTCGACCACGGTCATGCTGGTGATCGATCTGGTGTTCCTGGTTCTGTTCGTCGCCCTGATCGCCTGGATCGCCGGCTGGCTGGCGCTGGTCCCGCTGATCGCGATGGCGGTGATGGCGCTGATCGGCCTGCGCCTGCGCAGCCAGGTCATCCACGCCGCGCGCGAGGCCCAGGCCGACCACGGACTGCAGCAGACCCTGCTGGTCGAATCGATCGCCGGGCTTGAAACCTTGAAGTCGATCTCGGGCGAGGGCGCGATGCTCGGGCGCTGGCGCAAGCTGGCCGAACTGGGCGCGCATTCGCAGCAGCGGCTGAAGGATGTCAGCACCACCGCGATCGGCCTCGCCTCGACCTTCCAGCAGGTCTCCAACATCGCGCTGATCGTTGGCGGCTATTACCTGTTCGACGCGGGCAAGATCACCATGGGGGCGATCGTCGCGATCGTCATGCTGTCGTCGCGCTCGCTTGCTCCGGCCGGCCAGCTCGCCTTCCTGCTGACCCGCGGCCAGCAGGCCCAGCAGACGCTCGAATCGATCCAGAAGCTGTGGGACGCGCCCGACGAACGCCGGATGGGCAGCGCCACCCTGACCCCCTCGGTGCGCTCGGCCAGCATCCGCTGCGAAGGGCTCGAATTCTCCTATCCCGATGCCTCGGCCGAATCGCTGAGCGACATCAACCTGACCATCAACCCCGGCGACCGGATCGCCGTGGTCGGGCGGGTCGCTTCGGGCAAGTCGACGCTGGGCCGGGTGCTGTGCGGGCTCTATGTGCCGAGCGGCGGGGCCTTGCTGATCGACGGGATCGACAGCCGCCAGTACCGCCCGCAGGAACTGCGCGACGCGTTCCGCTTCGTCGGACAGGACTCCAGCCTGTTTTCGGGCACGATCAAGGACAACCTGGCACTGGGCGCAGGGGTTGTCGCCGACGAGCAGCTGATCGATTCGCTGCGCTTCGTCGGTGCCGACCAGTTCCTCAGCCAGGACGCCGGCGGCTTCGACCGCGGGGTGGGTGAGGCCGGCAGCCGCCTGTCGGGCGGCCAGCGCAGCTTTCTGACCCTGGCCCGGGCCTTCGTCCGCCCCTCGAAACTGCTGTTCCTCGATGAGCCGACCGGCGCGATGGACAGCCAGACCGAGAAACTATTCGTCGACCGGCTGTCCCAATCGCTGACACCCGAACAGACACTGGTTATTTCGACCCATCGTCCGGCCCTTTTTGCCATCTGCAACCGCCTGATCGTCCTAGACAAGGGGCGGATTGTGGCGGACGGACCACGGGACGAGATCATTGCCTCGGCAGGAGTGGGGCTGAAACCATGAACACGCACAACGCCGCGATCCTGGACCTGGCGCATCCGCTCGATCTGGCCGAAGCCGGCACCGTCGTGCGCCGCTGGAAGGCCGAGCACTGGCTGGCCGCAGCGATCGCGGCGATGATCGCCGCGCTGGCGCTGTCCTTCGCGGTCGAACCGCTGACCCGCGCCTTCGCCGCGTCCGCGCCCGTCCCGCAGGCCAGCGTCAACCTGGCCGAGATCGGCAATGTCGCCAACATCTCGGTCGACGACAAGAGCCAGATCGTGGTCGAGGGCCAGGCCGCGCAGGACCAGAACGCCGCGATCCCGACGCTGAACCTGCCGCTCGAACACATGAAGGCCTTCGGCATCCAGGCGGCCAGGAACGAAACCTATGCCACCGCGCTGAAATGCCTGACCCAGGCGGTCTATTACGAAGCCGCGAACGAGCCGCTGCAGGGCCGCCGCGCGGTCGCCCAGGTCGTGCTCAACCGGATGCGCCACCCGGCCTATCCCAAGAGCGTGTGCGGCGTGGTCTATCAGGGGGCCGAGCGCCGCACCGGCTGCCAGTTCAGCTTCACCTGCGATGGTGCGCTGCTGCGCGTGCCCGCCGCGGTACGCTGGCACGAGGCCGACCTGGTCGCCCAGGCGGCGCTGGCCGGCTATGTCGAACCCAGCGTCGGCACCGCCACGTTCTATCACGCCGACTATGTCCTGCCGAAATGGGCCTTCACCCTGGGCAAGATCGGCCAGATCGGCCGCCACATCTTCTACCGCTTCAACGGCAGCTGGGGCACCACCGGCGCCTTTACCGGGCGCTATGCCGGGACCGAGCGGATCCCCGCGCTGGACTTTGCGGTGCTGCGCGAACGGGCCCTGGCCGATGGTCTGAGCCTCGACGGGCTTGACGTGACCGCGGCGGACAGCTTTGTCCCCGGCCTGACCGTGACCCCCGACGTCAAGGACCGCCATGCCGAAAACGACGTCGGCGGGCGGATCGACATGACCAAGGCCTGGCGCCCGGCGATGCCCGATCCGGTGGCAATGAACAGCCGCTTCCAGGAAACCGTTGCCGCCACCACGACCACGGCCCAACCCGCCGCCGCCACCAAGCAGGTCGCGGTCGGCGAAGTCGCAGGACCCGCGGCCCCGCAATGAGCCTGAACCCGCTGCGCAACCGCTGGCATGGCTGGGATGCCAACCGCCGCCTGATCGCGATCTGCGCGATCGGGCTGTTCCTGCTGATCGGCTGGGCGGCGATCGCCCAGGTCGATGAAATCACACGCGGGATGGGCAAGGTCATCCCGTCGAGCAAGGTCCAGCTGATCCAGGCGAGTGAGCCGAGCACGATTGCCGCAATCCAGGTGCGCCCCGGCCAGCTGGTCCAGAAGGGCGATCTGCTGGTCCAGCTCGAGAATGCCCAGTCGCAGTCGCAAATTGGCCAGCTCCAGTCCAAGAACGAGCGTCTGACTGCGCGCGCCAACCGCCTCCGGGGCGAAGGCAGCGGGGCGGGCAGCGGCGCCTGCGAAGGTATTGCCTGCCAGGAAGAGGCCCAGCTCGCCGCGGTCCGCCGCGCCACTGCCGCCAGCAAGCAGAGCGCGCTGTCCGCGCAGATCGAACAGCGCCGCCGCGACCTGTCCGAAGGCCAGGCGACCATCGCCAGCCTCGAGAACAGCGTCCGGCTGGCCCAGCAGCAGGTCGATACGCTCGCCCCGATGGTGGCCAAGAAGGTCATCCCGCAGACCGAGCTGATCTCCGCGCAGCGCGAGCTGGTCGACGTCCAGGGCCGGCTTTCCGCCGCACGCCAGGGCGCGGCGCGGGCCTCGGCCGCGATCCAGGAGGCCCAGGCCCAGTTCAGCGAGGCGCGGCTCGATTTCCGCCAGCAGGCGCTCAATGAACGCAGCGAAGTGGCGACCAAGCTGGCGGTCAACGAACAGACCATCAAGGGTTCGGCGACCGAGCTGCGCGCGCCGGTCACCGGCTTCGTCAACGACGTCAAGGTCAATACCGTTGGCGGCTTCGTCGGCGCGGGCGAAAAGGTCATGCAGATCGTCCCGCAGGGCGACAAGTTGCTGATCGAAGCGCGGGTCACCCCCAAGGACATCGCCTTCATCAAGGAAGGCGACCGCGCCGTGGTCAAGGTCACCGCCTATGATTTCTCGATCTACGGCGGGCTGACCGGCCAGGTCCGCAACATCAGCGCCGATTCGATCTATGACGAGAACGAGCGCCAGGCCTATTACATCGTGGTGATCGAAACAGACCGCGCCTTTATCGAGAAGAACGGCCGCAAATTGCCGATCATGCCGGGGATGATCTGCGACGCCGAGATCATCACCGGGCGCAAATCGATCCTCAGCTATCTGTTCAAGCCGGTGCTGAAAGCATTCGGCGAGGCGATGACCGAGCGTTAGGCCCGCTCAATCCCAACTCAATACCCGTGGATCCAGCGCTTGTTGTCGCTGAACGAGACGATCGGGCGATAGTCGTAGCTTTCGCTGGCATCGAGCACGCGGTCGGTCGAATTGTCGAGCAGCCAGGCTTTGTCGCCCATCCGCACCACCAGCACGGCATGGTCGGCAGCGCGGACCGTGTCGCGGGCAATGGTCAGGTACATCGCATCGCGGTGCACGCCCAGCGCGGCGAGCAGCTGCATCTTGGCGATTGCGATGTCCTCGCAGTCGCCGGCGGCGCGGCGCAGGGTTTCACCCGCGCTGGCCCAGTAATCGGCCTTGCCGTAAAGTTCGCGGTCCTCGACATAGCGGACCTTGGCGTTGGTCCAGCTGTTGACCGCGGCCAGCGTCGCCAGCGAGGGTGCGGCGCGGCTCATATCGACCATGCGCGCGGCGAAGGATCCCGAAAGCCCGCTGCCGCGCACCCGGTTCCAGTCGCGGTCGAACCCGGTTTTGCGGATTTCGAGGCGTTTGCTGGCGAGGAAATTGTCGGGCGAGGTCGGCAGCAGCGGTTGCAGCACCGCGGCGCTGAGCATGGGCGCCGGGGCGACCGGCTTGATTGCCGTGACGAACCCGCTTGAGGCGCAGGTCGATGCGCCGAACAGCGGCGTGAACGCGGCGCCGGCCGCCGGCTCAAGCGTTCCCGCCAGGGCATTCGACGATGCCGGCAGGACCACGGCGGCCTGCTGCTGGCGGATCAGGTCGAGCTGGCTGACCTGCCCGCCGAGCAGCGCAGCGGCCTTGCTTTGCGCAGGCGCTGCCTGCACCGCAATCGTGCCGAGCGCCGGGGCGATTCCCGCCGGACAGGCCTGCTGGTTGGCAAAGGCCGAGGCGGCAACCGCCATTGGCAGGGTCGCCACGCCGAACGAGGCGGCGGCCGGCTGGGCCAGCAACACGCTGCCAAGAACGGCAGGCACAGCGGCGCAAAAGGTCCTGGTGCGGATCATGGCACCAGATTGACCGGGGCTGCTCAAGGTTACGTGTAGGCACGTAGTTAACGCGGCGTTGCGGATTTGCGCGGGGGAGGGGATCCGCGCCGCGCTTGACGGTTAGGCTGCGCTGCGCGCAAGCCCGCGGCCATGGCGGCGCTGCTTTTTACCCTGCTGGCGGTCCTGGTCACCGGGCTGGCCGCGCGCGACCAGGCCCTGCTGGCGGCAATGGTCGCGCGGCAAGGTCCGCGGCCGGCGCTGCTGCTGGTCGCGGCGGTCAGCGGGATCGCCAGCGTGGCGGCGGCGGTGTGGCTGGCGCAGGTCGTCGCCGCAGCCATGCCCGCGCCTGCGCGGCAGCTGTTCGTCGCGATCGCGCTGGGCATTGCCGGGTTCGAGATGCTGGTCCTGACGCGGAGGCCTGCCCCGGCCGAACCGACCCATTCGCTCGGCGCCTTTGCGCTGGTCCTGCTCGCGGGGCAGATCACCGATGCGGCGCGCTTCGTTGCAATGGGCATGGCGGTGGCGACGCGCGCGCTGCTGCCGGTCGCGCTGGGGGCTGGCGCGGCGGTGCTAGCCCTGGCGCTGATGGCGTGGCTTGCTGCCGATCTGGTGCGGCATCCCGGCCTGGCCAGGGCGCGGCGCATGCTGGGCGGCGCGGTCCTGATCGGTGCGGTACTGTTCGCCCTGCGCGCGCTTTCGCTGATCTGACCGGGCACAGGTCGATGCGCGCCGTTTCGCGCAGCACCCGGCGGTGCTATTGCGCGGGGATGACCGCAATCAAGATCGTTCCCGGCGCCAGCGACGCGCAAATCGCCGATTGGCTCGAGCAGACCCTTGGCGACGCACTGGCCGCGACGAAGGGCCCGGTCGCGATCACCATACCCGGCGGATCGACGCCGTTCCCGATCCTGGCCCGGCTCGACGCCCAGCGGATCGACTGGGCGCGGATCGTGGTCTGGCCGGGCGACGACCGGGTCGTGCCCGAGGATCATCCCGCCAGCAATGTCGGCCGGATCCGCGCCGCGCTCGAACCGCTCGGCGCGACCGTCGTGGCCTTGCAGGAAGGCGCAAACCCGCCGCATTTCGCGCTGACCTGGCTCGGCATGGGCGGCGACGGGCAAATTGCCTCGCTGTTCCCCAACACCGATCCGCGCGTTGACGACCCCGCCAGCGTGCGCCGCCTGATGCCCGATCCGCTTCCGCCCGAGGCACCCTTTGCCCGGCTCAGCCTGACGATCCCGGCGCTGCTCGACAGCGCCGCGCTGGTCTTCGTGATCCGCGGCGCGGACAAGCGCGCGGTGTTCGACGCGGCGCGGGCGGGTGAGAACGACCTGCCGGTCGCGCGCCTGCTGGGTGCGGCGCAGCAACCGGTCACATGCTTCGCCTGATCCCGGCCCCGCTGCACCGCGCCGCGCTGGTTTCGGCGCACCGGCTGCGGCAGGTCTGGTGGCGGCTGCGCAAGCCGCTGCTGCACGGCTGCCGGGTGCTGGCCTTCGACCACCGCGGCCATGTCCTGCTGGTCCGCCATTCCTATGGCAGCGGGCGCTGGATGCTGCCCGGCGGCGGGATCGGCCGCAAGGAACCGCCGGTCAGTGCCGCCTTGCGCGAGCTGCGCGAAGAGGTGGGCTGCGGCCTGGACCACGCCCAGGTCTTCTTCCGCATCGACGAGCCGCTGTCGGGCACGACCAACCGGGTCCAGCTGGTCTGCGGCTGGATCGACGGCACGCCCCGCCCCGACGGGCGCGAGATCATCGCGGCGGTGTTCCACGATCCCGCCGCGCTGCCCGACAACATGGCCGCGGCGCTGGAACGCGGCATGGCCGAGTGGGTCACAGCAGCGAAAGCTGCGCTGCCCCCCCGACCGGCGGCTGGCTGACCGCGTCCTCGCCGTCGAGCTGCGACAGCGTCAGTCCCAATAGCCGCACCGGCTGGGCCAGTGGCAGCACTTCATCGAGCAGGGCGTGGCCGATCGCGGAAAATTCTTCGCGCGTGGCGACCGGGCAGGCCAGCGAGCGGGCCCGGGTCAGGCCGGAGAAATCGGCATGCTTGAGCTTGAGCGTCACCGTCCGCCCCTGGGCCTCGGCCTTGACGATCCGTTCCCAGGTGATCGCGATGATCCGTTCGAGCACCTCGCGCAGCGCCGAGCCCGAAGAGATGTCCTTGTCGAAGGTCCGCTCCGCCCCCAGCGACTTGCGCGCGCGGTTGGCCTTGACCCGGCGCAGGTCGATCCCGCGCGCGGCGCGGTAGAGATAGTCGGCCTGGCTGCCGAAATGGCGGCGCAGGAAATCGATGTCCTTGGCGCCCAGATCGGCCCCGCTCTCGATCCCCAGCGCGGCCATTTTCTCTGCGCCCTTGGGCCCGATCCCGAAGAAGCGCCGCACCGGCAGGGCGGCGACGAACTGCGCGCCTTCGCCGGGGCGGATCAGGCACAGCCCGTCGGGCTTGTTCTGGTCGCTGGCCAGCTTGGCGAGGAACTTGTTGTAGCTGACCCCGGCGCTGGCGGTCAGCCCGGTCTCGTCCTTGATCCGGCTGCGGATCAGCTCGGCGATGCGGGTGGCCGAGCCGATGCCCTTGAGATCCTCGGTCACGTCGAGGAACGCCTCGTCGAGGCTGAGCGGTTCGACCAGCGGGGTATAGTCGAGGAAGATCGCGCGGATCTGGCGCGAAATGGCGGTGTAGACGTCGAAGCGCGGGCGGCGGAAGATCAGCTGCGGGCAGAGCCGCTTGGCGGTGGCCGATGGCATGGCGCTGCGGCAACCAAACTTGCGCGCCTCGTACGAACAGGTGGTCAGGACCCCGCGCGGACCGTCGCCGCCGACCGCCACCGGCAGGCCGCGCAGCGATGGATCGTCGCGCTGTTCGACGCTGGCATAGAAGGCGTCCATGTCGACGTGGATGATCTTGCGCAGGCCGGGGGCTGCGCCGTCGTCGTCGGTCTCCTCGGGTTCCTCGGCCATGATGACGAACCCTAGCGCGATCGGCGGCGCGGCGAAATGCATACGAAAAAGGTGGCGGAAAAGGCTGGCGCGCGCGCCGCGATGTGGCCATGAGCATGGCCATGCCCAAAGGTCATCCCTCTGCCGCCGGTTTCGGCGCCGGCCCGCGCGAGTTCATCGCGCTGATGGCGATGACCATGGCGCTCCAGGCGATGAGCATCGATGCGATGCTGCCCGCGCTGGGGCTGATCGCCGGCGACCTGAACGTCACCGATCCCAACCGCCGCCAGCTGGTGGTCGGCCTGTTCCTGCTGTTCGCCGGGGTCGGGGCACTGCTGCCCGGCGCATTGGCCGATCGCTATGGGCGCCGCCCGGTGCTGTTCGTGTGCTTTGCCGGCTATGTCGTGCTGTCGGTCGGCTGCGCATTGGTCCGCGATTTCACCGCGCTGCTGGTGCTGCGCGCGCTGCAGGCGCTGTGCAGCGCGGGGCTGTCGGTGCTGCCCGGCGCGATCATCCGCGACCGTTACAGCGGTGACGGGATGGCGCGGATGATGTCGACGATCTCGGTGGTGTTCATGATCGTGCCGATGCTCGCCCCCAGTTTCGGCCAGGCGGTGCTGCTGATCGCCAGCTGGCGCTGGATCTTCGGGGCGATGGCGGTGATGGGCGTCATGGTCGGGCTGTGGACCTACCTGCGCCTGCCCGAGACGTTGCATGAGGACTATCGCCAGCCGATCCAGCCGCGCACGATCGCCGCCAACATGTGGCACGCTGCGACCGACCGCGCTGCCTTCGGCTATGTCATGGGCGGGGCGCTGCTGATCGGGGCGCTGTTCGGCTATATCAATTCGGCCCAGCAGCTGATCGCCGAACATCTGGGTGCGGGCGACCGGTTTCCGCTGCTGTTCGCGGTCATGGCTGGCGGGATCGCGGTGGCCAACCTGGCCAATGCGCGGATCGTCGAACGCTTCGGCGCGCGGCGCGTGTCGCATGCAGCTCTGCTTGCCTTCATCGCGGTCGGCGCGCTGCAGGTGTGGTTCGCCCACCAGCCGAACGAGACGCTGTGGCAGTTCATCCCGCTGATGACGCTCAACTGCGCGATGATCGGCTTTACCGGGGCCAATTTCGGCTCGATCGCGCTGCAGCCGTTCGCCCGTACCGCCGGGGCGGCATCCTCGCTCCAGGCATTTCTGCGCATGGTCTGCGGTTCGGCGCTGGGGGCGCTGGTCGGCCAGGCCTATGACGGCAGCGCGCGGCCGCTGTCGTGGGCGCTGCTGCTTTGCGGTCTGGCGGCGCTGGTGCTGGTGCTCTACAGCGAGAAGGGGCGGCTGTTCCGCCGCCTGACCCCGCCGGGCCAGCCGCGGCCCGTGCCCGACCCGGCGCATTAGGAGCTGACCCGCGCGTGACTGACAGCTTCGACATCGCGGTAATCGGAGGCGGCGTGAACGGGGCCGGGATCGCCCGCGATGCCGCGGGGCGCGGTGCCCGCGTGCTGCTGCTCGAAGCCGGCGATCTGGCCGGCGGCACCTCGTCCGCATCGACCAAGCTGATCCACGGCGGGCTGCGCTATCTTGAGCACTGCGAGTTCGCGCTGGTGCGCGAATCGCTGTCCGAGCGCGAGGCGCTGTGGCGGATTGCACCGCACATCATCCATCCGCTGCGCTTCGTGCTGCCGCACGTGAAGGGCCTGCGCCCGCGCTGGCTGCTGCGGCTCGGGCTGCTGCTTTACGACCACATCGGCGGGCGCAAGCTGCTGCCGACAACGCGCACGGTCGATCTGGCCGCGCATCCGGCAGGAAGGCCGCTCAAGCCGGGCTTTCACACTGCCTTCGAATATTCCGACGGCTGGGTCGACGATGCCCGGCTGGTGGTGCTCAACGCCCGCGACGTCGCCGATCGCGGCGGCACAGTGCTGACCCGCACGCCGCTGCAGGCGGCGCGGCGCGAGGGCACATTGTGGGTGATCGAAACCCCGGCCGGGACGTTCCGCGCCCGCGGCCTGGTCAACGCTGCGGGGCCGGCGGTGCTCAAGGTCGAAGGGCTGGTTGGCGATACGCCCGATACCGGCATGCGGCTGGTGCGCGGCAGCCATATCGTGGTGCCGCGGCTGTTCGACCATCCCTATGCCTATTTCTTCCAGCTGCCCGACGGGCGGATCTTCTTCGCCATTCCGTACGAGCGCGATTTCACCCTGATCGGCACCACCGATGTCGACCAGCGCGAAGGCGATCCGATCAAGGCATCGGCGGAAGAGATCGCCTATCTGTGCGAAGGGGCCAGCACCTATTTCGACCGCGCGGTGACCCAGGCCGACGTGGTCTGGACCTATTCGGGGGTGCGCCCGCTGATCGACGACGGCTCGGGCCGGCCCGACGCGGCAACCCGCGGCTACCGGCTCGACCTGTCCGGCGCGGGCGAAGGTGCGCCGCTGCTCAGCGTCTATGGCGGCAAGATCACCACCTATCGCCATCTGGCCGAGGAAGCCGTGGACCTGCTGGCGCCGCGGCTGGCGGCGCTGGAAAGCGGCCCGTGGACGACCAGCCAGTCCTTGCCGGGCGGGGACTTTGCCGTCGACGGACTGGAAGCGCTCAAGGCCGCGTTGGCGGCGGAGCATCCCGACCTCGATGCCGCGACGATCGACCGCGTCGCCCGCGCCTATGGCACCCGCGCACGGCGCTGGCTGGACCGGGACCGCGGGCGCGATTTCGGCGGCGGTCTGTGCCAGGCCGAGGTCGACTATCTCGTGGCCGAGGAATGGGCCAGGACCGTCGAGGACGTGCTGTGGCGCCGGACCAAGCTGGGGCTGCGGCTTGATCCGCAGCAGCAAGCGGCGCTGGCGGAGTACCTCGGCAACTAGATCCTCTCCATTTTTGGCGAATGCCACAAATGGGGAGGTGGCAGACGCCGAGACGAAGTCGACCGAAGGTCTACGCGGCTGACGGAGGGGTAATGCGGCAGGGCAGAGACCCCTCCGTCTCGCCTACGGCGATCCACCTCCCCATTTGGCTTCGCAAAATGGAGAGGACCTTACCGCCCGCTATCCCTGCCCCAGGCTCCGCCAGGCCAGATCGGCAAATTCGCACAGCAGCGGCCGGGTTTCGCGCGGGTCGATGATGTCCTCGATCCCGAAGATTTCGGCGGTGCGGAACGGGCTGCGCACCTTGTTGAGCCGCTCGCGGATCGCCGCGAGGTGCGCGGCGGGGTCTTCGGCGGCTTCGATCTCGGCCTTGTAGGCGACCTCGATCCCGCCTTCGATCGGCAGGCTGCCCCAGTCGCCCGAGGGCCAGGCGAAGCGGTACTGGAAGGCATCGGCATTGCTCATCGCGCTGCCGGCGATGCCATAGGCCTTGCGCACCACCACGCAGCACAGCGGTACGGTGGCGCGGTAGACCGTGTTCATCGCCTGGACGCCGTAGCGGATCGTTCCGGCCATTTCCGCCGCGCGCCCGATCATGAAACCGGGGTTGTCGACCAGGTGGACCACAGGCAGGCGGAACTGGTCGGCCAGCTTG
>JBJTLX010000239.1:0-7452 GCA_046063245.1 Novosphingobium sp. | reverse complement strand
CGCGCTGCTGCCGTGCAGTTCGGCCACACCCGGCATCCCCTTCAGCCATTCGTGCCGCTCCTGCGCACGAAACACCTCGCGGTAGTTCTTGGCGTGGCTCAGCATCAGCAGGACCACGTATTCCGCGATCGGCACCGCGTTGATCCCGGCTCCGTTTGTCAGCACCACGCCGCGTTGGCGAAGCAGATCGAGCGGGAAGCTCTCGACCCCGGCATAGACCGAGTTAAGCCATTTCAGCCGCGTCGCCAGATCGAAGACCTGCGCCATGTCGGCCTTGGAATGCATGTCGAACCAGCCGATCTCGGCCTCCGGCGCGAGCGCGAAAGCCTCGTCCTTGCTGGCATACCAGCGCACCTCGGCCCAAGCCGGCAGACGCGTTTCGAGCAGGGGTCTCAGCAGCGTGTTGAGGACGATGCGGGTCATCGCGATTCCTTGAAGGCATCGAGCATCGGCGGGCGGTGCAGGCACTGGGCGAAGTCGAACGGGCGGGTGACCAGCGGTGGGACCCGTGCCGCATCCGGGTGGCGCGGGTTCAGGTAGACCACGTCGGCTTCGGGCAGGACCTTCGAGCGGATCGCGCAGAGCAGCGCGCGGCGGCTGGCGAGCCATTCGCCGACGAAGGCGCGGATCGTGTCCTCGTCGGGATCGGGCACGCGCAGGGGCACGGCATCGACCGCGGTCCAGCCAAGCACGAAATCGTCAGGAATGCCTTGCAGGTCCGCTGGCTGGTAGCGCAGCGCAACCAGCACCGCGAGCCCGGCCTCGCTGGCCAGACTGACCACCGGCTGACCCGGCGGGCCATAGCGCGCGCCGCGCAGTTCCGCGCCCTTCCCGTCGAGTGCCACGAACGGCGCGCGGGTGAGGCGCCAGAGCTTCACGTGTTCACAGAGTCTCCCCATCGACTTGCGATGGGGAGGTGGCATCGCGAAGCGATGACGGAGGGGTTTTGCCGAAATTTTCGATCCGGAACAGCGCCAGCGAGACAATTGATTCGGCTACCGCAAGGGGATCCCGCAGAATGTCAGCGGCAGGAATCCGGATTGTGTCGATCTTGTGGCACTTTAGCCAGGCATCTCGTCGTTCGTCGCCCTGCGGGCGTGCACCCATGTCATGCGCGATGCCATCGACCTCAATCGCAAGATTGGCCCGCGCACAAAAGAAATCGAGGACATAGCCACCCGCCGGATGCTGATTCCGGAACCTGAGGTCACAAGGCCGGACCCGCAGCTGTTGCCACAGCAATCCTTCAGGCAGCGACATCTCGCGCCGCGACTCTCGGGCTCGTCTGACCGTCCTTGCGGGCTTGTCCGGCCGATGCACTCTGCCCCTCCGTCAGGCCTGCGGCCTGCCACCTCCCCATCGCAAGTCGATGGGGAGACTCTGGCTAGCCCAGCTTCCAATCCCAGCCAAGCGGATCGCCGTCCATTACCTCGACGCCCCGGGCGGCGAGTTCGTCTCTCAGGCGGTCGGAGGCGGCGAAATCGCGCTCCTTGCGGGCAGCATTGCGCTGCGCGATCAGGCTCTCGACGGCTTCCGCGTCGAGCTGCGCATCTTTGGGACGTATGCGCAGATCGGTTCGCTTCGTGGCCCCCAGACCCAGGCCCAGAACCGCGTCCATCGCGTTCACCAGGGCCAGGGACTCAGGCACCGGTCCGGCCAGGGCTTCCTCGAACGCCACCAAGGCGCGCGGCGTGCCCAGATCGTCCGAAATGGCTTCGTTGAAACGCTGCATGATCGGGTGGCTGGTCAGATCGATTGCGCCCGGCGTGTTATCGGCATGGACCAGGCGATCATAGGCGAGTGTCATCTTGCGCAGCCGCACCAGCGCCGCCCCCAGCCCTTCCCAGCTGAACTCCAGCTCGCTGCGGTAATGCGCCTGGAGGCACAGCATGCGGTAGGCCAGCGGGTGATAGCCCTTGTCGATCAGCAGTTGCAGCCGCAGGAACTCGCCCGAGGACTTGCTCATCTTCCCGCTGCGTTCGACCAGGAAGTTGTTGTGCATCCACACGTTGGCGCCGGAATTGGCCGCGACGTCGAGCCCATTGGTGCAGCAATGCGCCTGGTTCTGGGCGATCTCGTTGGGATGGTGGATCTCGCGGTGGTCGATCCCGCCGGTGTGGATGTCGAAGGGAAAGCCGAGCACCGCGCCGCTCATGACGCTGCATTCCAGATGCCAGCCCGGCGCGCCGCGGCCCCACGGGCTGTCCCACTCCATCTGGCGGCTCTCGCCCGGCGGGGTCTTGCGCCAGATCGCGAAGTCGGCAGCGTTGCGCTTGCCCGCAACCTCGTCGATCCGGCCCTCGCCCTCGTCGGTGACGGCGCGGGCAAGCCGGCCGTAATCGGCGACGGTCGAGACATCGAAGTAGAGCCCGCTGTCGAGCGCGTAGCAGTGCTTGTCGGCAATATCGCTGGCGAAGGCGATCATCTGCTCGATGTAGTCGGTGGCGACGGTCCACTGGGCCGGCTGGCGGATGTTGAGCGCCTTGATGTCGGCCCAATAGGCTTCGGTGTAATGGCGCGCGATGTCCCAGATCGACTGGGCCTTTTCCGCCGCCATGCGCTCCATCTTGTCCTCGCCCGCGTCGGCGTCATCGGTCAGGTGGCCGACATCGGTGATGTTGATCACGTGGGTGAGCTTGTAACCCTTGAAGCTGAGCGTGCGGCCGAGCACGTCGGCAAAGACATAGGCGCGCATGTTGCCGATGTGCGGGTAATTGTAGACCGTCGGTCCGCAGGTATAGACCCGCGCCTCACCCGGGTGAACGGGCTGGAAGGTTTCAAGCTGGCGGGTCAGGCTGTTGAACAGGCGCAGGTCGGTCATGGCCGGGGCCATAAGTGGTCGCGCGGGGTTTGACTAGAACCCTTCCCACCGCACCGCCTGGTCGAGCTCGACCCGCGGTACCGGGAAGGTGTTGACCGACGCCGCGCGGTCGCCCCAGCCGATCGCGCAGCCGCAGAAGAAGATGTGGTCCTCGGGGATATCGACCACTTCGCGGATCTGCTTCTGGTAGACCGCCCAGGCCTCCTGCGCGCAGCTGTCGAGGCCTTCCTCGCGCAGCAGTAGCAGCACGGTCTGCAGCCACATGCCGATGTCGCTCCACTGCGGCAGCCCCATGTAGCGCGGGGTGTGGACCAGCATCAGCACCGGCGCCCCGAACGCGCGGAAGTTGTTGCGGAACACGTCGAGCCGCCGGGCCTTGTCCTCGCGCGGGATCTCCAGCGCCTTGTACATCGCCTCGCCCACGCCAAAGCGGCTGTCGGAATACCGCCCCTCCAGCTCGGGCGGATAGATCGGATACTCGGCGGAATAGGCGGCCAGCCCCTGCGGGATCGTCTCGGCCACCAGCGCGAACAGCCTGGCCAGCGGCTCTCCGGTCAGCATCACCGCATTCTACGGCTGGGTATTGCCGCCAGAGGGCGCGGCCTGCGCCTTTTCCATGACGCGCCGCAGCACGGCCGGATCGACCGGCTGGTCAAGATAGGCGCGGATCGAACGGCGGCTGGCGACGGCTTCGGAGACGGTCTTTGCTTGGCTCATTCCGGTTTAATCGAGCGATTAAGCGGACAGGTCAAGCGGTAACGCTGCAAAGCCGCGCCAGCCACGGGAACGTTACTGGGCAGCCGGTGCCGGTGCAGGCGTCGGTGCCGGAACCGGTGCCGGTGCCGCGCTCTTTTCCAGCGCTGCCTTCACTTCGTCGGGGCGCAGCGCGCCGGGCCCGGGGCCCATGTCCTCGGCATCGACCAGGCGGTCGGTCCCGGCCTTGACGAAGTCGGCCTCGGTCGAGGGACGCAGATCGGGCCGGCCGGCCATGATCCCCATCTTGATCTTGCACATGGCATATTGGGTTTCGCCGTCTTCGACCTCCAGCGCGAGGACGTCCTTGGCCTCGCTCTTGACCATGTATTCGTGGCGGCCCGGATCGGTGACCAGGATGAAATACTTGCCCGAGCCGAGCGAGCTGATCTTCTGGCCCTTTTCATTGACCGCGCAGCCCATCGCCGCGCCCATGATGGTGCCGGTGCGATAGAACACGATCTGGCCCTTGCCCGCGGGCGGCGGGGGAATGCGCACCGGGGCCTTGTCCCCGGCAACAGCGGCGGTGCCGAGCACCAGCGAAAGCGCGGCAGCGCCGGCGAGTTTGAACGTCATGACGGGAAATCCTCCTGTTAGTGTACCGGGGGTTGCGCGACCACGGCCTTTTCGGCCTGGACCTGGGGTGCCGGCGCAGCGGCAGGCGCCGCCGCAACCGGAAAATCTTCTGCTGTCTTGGCCAGCGCCAGCGTGCCCTTGGGCACCACGATGTTCTTGCCGGTGATGGCAAAGCCCAGCAGGCCGAGCGGCAGCGGGGTGAGCACGGCGGCGCCGGCTGCCGCGGCATTGTAGGCATCGACCTTGCCCGTCGCATCGCGCCCGGCCAGGGCTATGCGCATCGACCGCAGCTTCAGTTGCCGGTCACCCACCGTCAGAAACCGGGCGGCGAGCACCAGCTCTCCGGCCGCGCCGGATCCGCCTGCCTTCTTGGCATGGACAACCTCGCCCTGGCCCGCAGTTCCGGCGGGAACCACATCCCTGCCATCGATCACGATCGGCTTGTTCAGATGCAAGGGAAAGGTCGCCCCGGTCGTGCTGAGTTTGCTGCCCAGATCGGCGTCGATGATCACCTCGACGATCGTCAGTTTGGCAACACAGCCCGAGCATGCGGGCGCCGGAGTTGGCGCCGGCGCGACTGGCGCATCGGGCACAGTCTGCGCGGCGACCGGCATGGTCGCGGCTAATACCGATGCAGCAACTGCCAGATACCGTCCCAAGATCATCGCGCCCCGCCTCAATAACGAAGAAGCACGATTCCACGGCTCTTGCAAGTCGGCCGGTCGGGCCAAGTCCTTGCTGTTGGCCTTATTTCTTGTCGTCTTCGAACAGCCCCGCGAGCTGCTCGATCATCGTTCCGCCCAGCTGCTCGACATCCATGATCGTCACTGCGCGGCGGTAATAGCGGGTCACGTCGTGGCCGATGCCGATCGCCACCAGCTGTACCGGCGACTGCTTTTCGATCCAGTCGATGACCTTGCGCAGATGCTGTTCAAGGTAGCCGGCGTTGTTGACGCTGAGGGTGCTGTCGTCGACCGGGGCGCCGTCGCTGATCACCATCAGGATGCGGCGGTCCTCCGCCCGGGCGAGCATCCGGGCATGGGCCCACAGCAGCGCCTCGCCGTCGATGTTCTCCTTCAGCAGACCTTCGCGCATCATCAAGCCCAGGTTCTTGCGGGCGTGGCGATAGGGTTCGTCGGCCTTCTTGTAGACGATATGGCGCAGGTCGTTGAGCCGGCCCGGCAGCGGCGGCTTGCCCCCGGCCAGCCACGCCTCGCGCGACTGGCCGCCCTTCCACGCGCGGGTGGTGAAGCCGAGGATTTCGGTCTTGACCCCGCAGCGCTCCAGCGTGCGCGCCATGACATCGGCGCTGATCGCCGCGATCGAGATCGGCCGCCCGCGCATCGATCCCGAATTGTCGATCAGCAGGGTGACGATGGTGTCCTTGAACTCGACGTCGCGCTCGACCTTGTAGCTCAGCGACTGGCCGGGCGAGATCACCACCCGGGCAAGCCGCGCGGCATCGAGCAGGCCTTCTTCCTGGTCGAAGTCCCAACTGCGGTTCTGCTGCGCCATCAGGCGGCGCTGCAGCCGGTTTGCGAGCTTGGTCACCACCCCCTGCAAGCCCTTGAGCTGCGCGTCGAGATAGGCGCGCAGGCGGGTCAGTTCTTCTTCGTCGCACAGTTCGGGCGCGGCGATCACTTCGTCGAAGGCCTGGGTATAGGCCTTGTAGTCGAAATTGGCGGGAATATCGGTCCACGGGCGGTTGGGCCGGACGGGAAGCTTGCCCTCCTCGCCCTCGTCGCCCTCTTCGGCCTCGGCGCTGTCGTCGTCGGTCTCGCGCTCGGCCTCGCTGTCGCCGTCTTCGTCGCCCTCGCTGGGTTCGGCGGCGGCATCGGCGGGGTTCTGGTCGTCAGACCCTTCGCTGTCGTCGGGCTGTTCCTCGCCGTCGTCCTCGGCGTCGTCGTTGTCGGCGTCTTCGCTGTCAGGCTCGAGCTGGTCGGCGCGGGTCAGCTCGAGATGCTGGAGCATGTCGAGCGAGAGCTTCTGGAACGCCTGCTGGTCGTCGAGGCTGTTTGCCAGCGCATCGAAATCGCCGCCGACCTTGCCTTCGATCCAGCCGCGCACCAGCGCGACCCCGGCCTGGGCGGCTTCCGGCACCGGCTGACCGGTCAGGTGTTCGCGCAGCATCAGCGCCAGCGCGGCGGGCAGCGGAACCTCGTCCGAGCGGGTGGCGCGGGCAATCGGATCGCCCTGGGTGCGGACCTGCTGCGCCGCGTCGAGGTTGCCGCGCATCCCGGGATAGGCCTGCGCGCCCAGCGCCTCATAGCGCACCGCCTCGACCGCATCGAAGGCCGCGCGCGCGGTCGGTTCGGCCGGGGCATGGCGGCCGTGCAGGGCTTCGTCGTGGTGGCGCAGGCGCAAGGCGAAGCTGTCGGCAAAGCCGCGCGCCTCCATCGCCTGGTCGCGCGGCAGGCCGCGTCCGGGCATCGGCAAGCGCAGGTTCTTGCCATTGGCGACCGGATTGTCGGCGGTCCACGCCACCTCGATCTCCGGCTCGTGCGCCACCGCGCGCGCCGTGCCGGCAAGGACGGATTTGAACCGGTCGAGGGGGGATTCGTCGGACATCAGCGGCGAGGGTTCAGATCGTCTGCCCGGTCTTGGCCCAGTCGGCCAGGAAGCCTTCGATGCCCTTGTCGGTCAGCACGTGCTTGATCAGGCCCTTGATCACGGCCGGCGGCGCGGTCATCACGTCGGCGCCGATCTTGGCGGACTGCAGCACGTGGATCCCGTGGCGGACCGAGGCGACGAGGATTTCGGTCGCGAAATCGTAATTGTCGTAGATCAGCCGGATGTCGCTGATCAGCTCCATCCCGTCGAAGCCGTTATCGTCATGCCGGCCGACGAAGGGCGAAACGAAGGTCGCCCCGGCCTTGGCCGCGAGCAGCGCCTGGTTGGCCGAGAAGCACAACGTGACGTTGACCATCGTGCCGTCGCTGGACAGCGCCTTGCAGGTCTTGAGCCCGTCGAAGGTCATCGGCACCTTGATGCACACGTTATCGGCGATCTTGCGGAGCACTTCCGCCTCACGCATCATGCCTTCGTGATCGAGCGCGACGACTTCCGCGCTGACCGGGCCATCGACGATCGCGCAGATTTCCTTGGTCACCTCGTGAAAATCGCGACCCGACTTCATGATCAGGCTGGGATTGGTGGTGACGCCATCGAGCAGACCGGTGGCGGCAAGCTCCTTGATGTCGGCGATTTCGGCGGTATCGGCGAAAAACTTCATGGCAACCCATCCCGTAACGAGCAGACCGGGCCACCAGCGGACCACGGCGCGAATCTGGGCGTCGCTATAG